>JAFQWW010000031.1 GCA_017407285.1 Clostridia bacterium | reverse complement strand
GCTATCTTCACGAAATAATAGTGATATAGAAAGGGTTAAGGTAAACAATATGGATAAAGTGATAATCAAAAATCTTTTCATAAAATATATTATTATCACCTTTTAGATATAATTCCGAGAATTTTGAGAACTATAATAAATAGCCGTCATATAATGCAATAAACGGATATAAATTTGAAAAAATTTAATGATTGCATAACTATGAATATTTTGTCAAATTATGCATAAATTGGCGGAGTTATCCACAAAATTATTAACAATCCACAATCTATAAGTGGATAACTACCCAAAAATCGTGATAATAAGCCGTTTTTTTGAAAATACACGTTTATGCATAAAATGGCTTATAAAAATTGAAAATCGCAAAATTTTTGGGTGTGAGTTCAAGGATTTTGAAAAAAATTCGTAAATTTTTTAAAAATAGGCTAAAAGTATTTGACAAAATCACTCTAAATAAATATAGTATTAGTGCAAAAATTGGTTATGTATCAAGGAGAATGATATGGAATATATAAAGTGTCCGCGTTGCGATCTGAATTGGATAGAAAAAAATCAGAAACTTTGTGACGTTTGTAAAGCCGAACTTAAGATGGAAGGGGCTTCCCTTTTGTCCGATGCCTTTGATGAAGAGGGTAGCGTTTTGTGTCCCGTATGTAAACAAAATTATATCGGACCTAATGAAGAGATGTGCGAGCAGTGTTTGGCGGACAAAGCGGAAAAGAGAGAATTGGAAGAAGAGGCTAACAACGAAAATGAAGATAGTTGGCTCAAAGAATATATTGACGAACCCACGGACGAAGAGGACGATGAGTTGAGTTCTCTCTCTCAGTTGCAAGATGAAGAGTGGGACGAAGAGGACGAGTCCTTTGACGACGACAACAATCCCGATAACGATATAGCGGACGACTTTGAGGACGATTTCGTGGATATCGACGACGAGGATTTTGAAGACGAAGAAGAGGACGAGGAAGAAGAAGAGTACGAAGACGAAGAATAATTAAACGCAACCGAAAGGTTGCGTTTTTTATTTCCACTTGTCAAATTATTAAAAGGGTGGTATACTAACGAAAGAGGGCTTATGAAGAAAAAAATTTGCGTAGTGTTTACGGGTGGGACTATAGGTTCTAACGTCTTTGACGGCGTCGTCAAACTCGATAATCACTCTTGTGACAATTTAATAGATAGGTATATAGAAAAATACGGCGAAGATATTAGTTTTGATACTATATCTCTTTTGGACTTCCACAGTGAAAACTTAAAAGAAGAGTATTTATATAAAATGGTGGAGTTTTTAAGGGGATACGATTGTGAAAAGGTGGACGGCATTATCCTAACGCACGGCACGGATACCTTAGACTTTACCGCATGCTATTTGTCCTACGTTTTGTCTTTATCCGTCCCCGTTGTGTTGGTTAGCGCTAATTATCCTATAGATGACGAGCGGTCTAACGGGTTTATGAATTTCCTGGGGGCGGTGGAGTTTATAGAAAAACTAAATAAACGTGGGGTGTACGTTTCATTCCAGAATGAAGGAGAGTGCGTTAAAATTCACGACGGCGCAAAACTCTTTCCTATCCGTGAGTTCACGGGAAGATTGGATAGCGCAAAGGGCGTGGTATGCAAGATTTCAGACGGAGTGGAGATTTGTGAAGAGTACGTGAGCGCAGAAAAACCGTATTTTGAAAACTACGTTTTGAAAAAGGACGTAGTGGTTGTGAACTCTCACGGTTTGTTGGATTTTAGTTATAGAAAGTTTAAGAAAAAGCCAAGAGCGGTAGTTCTTTCTACCTATCATAGCGGTACTATATGCGTGGAGGGAGAGGAGTTAAACGCTTTGAGGTATATAGCGTACTGCAACAAGAAAAAAGTCCCCGTTATATTATCAGGTGTGGAAAAAGATGGCAATCTATATCAATCCGCAACAAAAATAAAGGGTTGTACTATAGCGTACGATAAGACTTTGACGGAGTGCGTTGTGTTGGCTATGCTTACTGATAAAATTTGTTAAATCTTGTTTTTGATATAGAGGAAAACGCAACTCATTTTGGGTTGCGTTTTTTCAGTACCAATTTTTTTATTTTGGACAACGACTTTTTTAGAACAAAATAGGATAGAGCATAGCCTAAAAATAAGCAGAATGCGCAATAGACGAAAAATACGCCTTGCAATAGGCGAATGGAGAGCAATATATATACAGCGCACGGAATAGTAGTGGATATAACGTCGGATATAAATATCCTTAATTTTTTTCTATATCCAAATAGACTTTTGACTATAAAACCTAGCGCGCCCGATATAATTCCTGATAATAGAAAGATCAAGGCGTAATAAGGTTGTGTGAGCGTGCCGACTACGTCCGTGTTCATTTCGTGAGTTTTTTGAAAAATCCGAGTTTTTCGCCCTTGCGTTTGTGTTTTATCTCACGAACATTTCCCGTAATTTTAGCCTCACCGTTCTCGGTGTCCAAAGAATCCATATTTAGGTTCTCTCCAGAAAGGAAGAGGGTTGAGCTGGATAAAGTGAGGGCAATTTCACTCTCCGACAAGGATAAAATTCCCTCAACGCCTGAAATTTCGCATTTATCGGCAGTCAAAAAAATGGAATACTTTTTTGTCAAATTTTCGTTTTTCATATTAACCTCGCACTATTCTATAAAATTTATTCTTAAAAAAATTGAAAAATGCTCGATTTGTTGAACTTTTTGCAAAAGTTGAAAATTATGTAAATTTATTTGCACGAAACGATAAATTATAGTATAATAAGTTATACGATTTAGGAGGTAAAGACAAATGAGCGTTATTATTTGTGATTCCGATAGCGAACTCTGGTATGAGCGTGCGGACGAAGTAGGCGTACAAGTTATTAAAATGCCTTATATCGTAGACGGCGAGGAGTTTTTGTATAATCTCGGTCGTGACGAAAATAGTAAAGAATTTTTTGATAAAATGAGAAATGGCGCTAAGGTTTCTACCGCGGCATTAAACGCAGAAAACTACAAGGAAATTTTCGAACCTTTATTTAAGGCGGGAGAGGAAGTTCTCTATATCGCTTTTTCAAGCAAGATGAGCGGTACGTTCAACTACCTTGAAATGGCTATGAACGAACTCAAAGAGATCTATCCCGACGCTAAATATCAGCGTTTCGATACCTTGAATATTTCTTGGGGTACTGGTATTCAAGTTTATTTGGCTGCTAAGTATTTTAACGAAGGTCATTCTATTGACGAAACGGTTAAATTCTTGGAATCTTTAAGAGATAGAGTCGGACTTTATTTTGCCGTAGATACCTTAGAGTACTTAAAACGTGGCGGTCGTATTTCTCCCGTTGCAGCAGCGTTTGGAAATCTTCTTCAACTAAAACCCGTATTGACCGTTAACGACGGTTCTCTTGGTGTATCTAGTAAGGAGAAGGGCAAAAAGAAAGCAATTAGTTATATGCTTAACAAACTTTTTGAGGTTGAACTTGATCCTACCTCTCCCGTAATCGTTTTGAATGCAGATATTGCGGAAGAAGGCAAATATATGGCAGATAAAATCAAGGAGCATTACGGAGATAGCGTCAACGTATGGGAACACGACGTTGGTCCTATAATAGGCGCACACTGCGGACCGGGTACGGTTGGTATAATCTTCGTTAAAAAATAAGAAAAAAGAGCGTGAAAAAACGCTCTTTTTTGAAGAGTAACACAATAAACGGCGATAGATATTTGTTTTTATTTTATTGCTCGGAGGGAAACATGATAAAAAAACTGTTATCTTTCACGAAAGGATATAAAAAAGCCACTATTTTAGCACCTATTACCATGATAGGTGAGGTTTTGGCTGAAGTTATGATTCCTTTCTTAATTCAATACATGTCTAAGGGTATGGAAGAGGGTAGTGTGGAGACGGTCGTAACCGTGGGCGCTATTATGATAGCGCTAGCGTTCTTTGCGCTATTTTGCGGTATTATGTCCGCGCGCTACGCGTGTTATGCGAGCACGGGATTTGCTAAAAACCTTCGTCGCGCACTCTTTTCTAAAGTTCAGGATTTATCTTTCAAAAACACGGATAAATTCACTACCGCATCTTTAGTAACCCGTCTAACGACAGACGTCAATAATACCCAAATGGCGTTTATGATGTGTATTCGTATGATGGTAAGAGCGCCGTTGATGCTAATTTGCGCGACTACTCTAGCATTTATTCAAAACGCCGAACTTGCCGTTATATTCGTGGTGGCTATTCCTATACTTGCGGTGTGCTTAGGGTTTATTATGTCCAAAGCTCATCCTAAGTTTAAGATAATGCTTAAAAAATTCGACTACTTGAATCGCACCGTACAAGAGAATTTGATTGGTGCGAGAGTGGTAAAATCTTTCGTTCGTGAAGATTTTGAAGAAGATAAGTTCAAAGAGGCGTCCGAGGCGGTACGTCAAACCCAAGTAAAAGCCGAGCGCATTATTATTTGTCAGATGCCTATCGTACAAATGGTAATGTACGCAACTACGGTTGCAGTTATCTTGCTTGGTGGTAACGTGGTTTTGTCGGGCAATCTTGCTATAGCGGAATTATCCAGTTTTCTATCCTACGGCACGCAAATACTTATGTCGTTGACCTTCTTGTCCATGGCGGTTATGATGTTCACGATAGCAGGGGCGTCTATTGGCCGTATAGGAGAGGTGTTCAATGAAGTTCCCGATATTCGTGACGACGAGGCAGATGCTAATTTAGTACCCAAGGACGGAGAAATCGTATTTAAAAACGTTAATTTCAATTACGCGGGTAAAAAGGAAAAATTCGTATTGAAGAATTTTAACCTAACTATACCGTCTGGCTCAACGGTGGGCGTTATAGGTGGTACGGGTTCGGCAAAAACTACCTTCGTTCAACTAATACCGAGATTGTACGATGCGACGGAAGGCGAGGTTTTGGTCGGTGGTAGAAACGTTAAAGACTACAAACTCAAAAACTTGCGTGAAAACGTTGCTATGGTTTTGCAGAAAAACGTCTTATTCTCCGGCACAATTCGCGACAACTTAAAGTGGGGTAATAAAGATGCTACGGATGAGCAAATAATAGAGGCTGCAAAATCCGCTGCCGCTCACGACTTTATTATGAGTTTCCCGGACGGATACGATAGTTGGATAGAGCAGGGTGGCGTAAACGTATCGGGCGGACAAAAGCAAAGACTTTGTATCGCAAGAGCTCTATTATCCAATCCTAAAGTTTTGATACTCGACGATTCGACTAGTGCGGTGGACACTGCAACCGACGCTATGATAAGAAAGGGATTTAAGGAGCATATTAGCGACTCCACCGTTATTATAATTGCCCAGAGAATAAATTCGGTAAAAGACGCGGACTTTATCGTAGTTTTGGACGAAGGCGAGATAAAGGGCGTAGGTACTCACGAAGAGTTGATGAACACCAACGACATTTACCGTGAGGTTTACGATTCTCAACAAAGGGGGGACGAATAATGGCAAGAATGAGAAATGTTCCGCATAATATGCCTCTAACCCCTAGAAATAACAAGAAAACTATTGGTAGACTCTTAAAGTATTTAGGCAAAAGCAAGGGAAAACTCGTGTTGGTTTTCATCACCTTGATTATAAGTTCGCTTGCTGGTATTGCAGGTACTTTGATGGTAAGCAACCTTATAAATACCATTCAAGTTTCTGTAGAGAATCAAAGCGCACTAGGTAGTGATTTTTACACCCAACTTTTCACTATGATAGGTATCTATCTAGCAGGTATTGCGTGTACTTATACCTATCAGCGTACTATGGTCTCTATATCTACGGGAACGCTTAAAAGACTTCGTGACGATATGTTCGTCAAGATGCAGAGTTTACCTATAAGATATTTCGACACGCACACCAACGGCGAATTGATGAGTAGATTTACTAACGATACCGACGTTATGCGTGAGATGATATCCAACAGTTTGCCTCAGCTCATAACTGCGTTTATCACGGTAGTCGGTGCGTTAATTGCTATGATATTCTCGAGCTGGATGTTGACTATCATAATAGTAGTTATGATAATCATAATGCTTTTTATAGTCAAAAAGTTCGGTGGAAAGAGTAGCAAATACTTTATCGCAAACCAAAGATCGGTGGGTAAGGTTAACGGATATATCGAAGAGTACATAGAAGGACAAAAGGTCGTTAAGGTATTCTGTCACGAAGAGGAAACTAAAGACGGTTTTGATATTCTAAACGAAGAACTTCGTGAAAACGCTTGTAAAGCAAACACCTTTGCCAATATGATGATGCCTATTATGGGTAATATATCCTATATCACGTACGCCGTTATTGCTATGGTTGGTATAGCGATATACATATTGAGTGGGGGCGCGCTACTATCTATCGGTACTATAGTAATGTTCTTGATGCTAACTCGTATGGTATCCAACCCTATAGGAACTTCTTCTCAACAGATGAACACCATATTGATGGGCTTGGCGGGTGCCGAGAGAATATTCGAGGTTTTGGACGAGGAGGGCGAAAAGGACGAAGGCTACGTTACCTTGGTTAACGCCAATATCGACGAGGACGGAAACATCACGGAGAGTGCGGTGCGCACTGGCAAATGGGCGTGGAAGCATCCTCATCACGACGGAACGCTAACCTATACCGAACTCAAGGGTGACGTAAGATTCGTGGACGTAACTTTTGGTTACGACGAGAACAAAACCGTACTCAAAAACGTATCCTTGTATGCAAAACCCGGTCAAAAGATAGCATTCGTTGGTTCAACGGGCGCAGGTAAGACTACGATAACCAATCTTATCAATCGTTTTTACGACGTACCTGACGGAAAAATTCGTTACGACGGTATCAATATCAACAAGATAAAGAAAGCGGATCTAAGACGTTCGCTTGCTATGGTTTTACAAGATACCCACTTATTTACTGGAACGGTTATGGAGAATATCCGTTACGGAAAACTCGATGCTACGGACGAAGAGTGTATAGAAGCGGCAAAACTTGCAAACGCTCATTTCTTTATATCCCACTTGCCGGACGGATACGACACCATGCTCACGGCAGACGGCGCAAACCTATCTCAAGGACAGCGTCAGTTATTGTCTATTGCTCGTGCCGCAGTTGCTAATCCTCCCGTACTCATCTTGGACGAGGCAACGAGTTCTATTGATACTCGTACCGAGGCTTTGATAGAGAAAGGTATGGATAAGTTGATGGAAAACAAGACCGTATTCGTTATAGCGCATAGATTGTCCACCGTTAGAAATTCTAACGCTATTATGGTTTTGGAAAAAGGTGAGATTATAGAGAGAGGAGATCATCAATCTTTATTAGACATTGGACCGGAAGGAAAGTATTATCAACTCTATAACGGACTCTTTGAATTGAGTTAAATTATCTAAAAACCCCTTATTGATTGACAGTAAGGGGTTTTTATTGTATAATTTAGTTTTGAGAGGTTATTATGGATTACAAGAAAAAAATTGCAGAACTGATTAATATAGAGGGAGTAAGCGCGGACGAAATTTTTGGTATGCTCGCTTTCCCTAAAGATTTATCCATGGGGGATTATTGTCTACCCTGTTTTAAGTTTGCAGGAAAACTTAGAAAAGCACCCGTTATGATTGCAAACGAGTTGAAAGACGGTATTGATTTATCCAAAAACACTTGGCTTGAGAAGGTAGAGAGTGTGGCAGGATATTTGAACTTTACTCTCAACAAATCGGATTATGCGGATAAGATAATAGGTAAGATTCTATCCGACGGTGAAAACTACGGTAAATCCGATATGGGTAAAGGTAAGACCGTATGCATTGACTATTCTTCCGTAAATATAGCAAAACCTTTCCACATTGGACATCTATCTACCACAGTTATAGGCGCGGCGCTATATAGAATATATAAAGCACTCGGTTACGAGGTGGTTGGTATAAATCACTTGGGAGACTGGGGTACGCAGTTTGGTAAACTCATCTCCGCTTTCAAGCGTTGGGGCAACAAAGAGGATATAGAAAAGAGGGGAATAAAAGCCCTTTTCGAGATATACGTTCGTTTCCATAGCGAGGAAAAGGAAAATCCCGCGCTTGCAGACGAAGGTCGCGCATGGTTTAAGAAAATCGAGGACGGGGATAAGGAAGCGACTGAATTATTCTCATTCTTCCGTGAAGTTACCTTGAAAGAGGTAGAAAAACTCTACGAGAGATTGGGGGTTAAGTTTGATTCCTATTGTGGCGAGAGTTTTTATAACGACAAGATGCAACCCGTGTTAGACGAGTTGGAGCAAAAAGGCTTGCTCACCGAGAGCGAGGGTGCAAAGGTCGTAAACCTTGATTCGTACGATATGCCTCCTTGCTTGCTCGTTAAAGCGGACGGAGCAACGTTATACGCTACTCGTGATATGGCGGCGGCTTTTTATCGTAAACAAACGTACGACTTTGATAAATGTTTGTACGTCGTAGCTTATCAACAAAATCTCCATTTCAAGCAGTGGTTTAAGGTCGTAGAACTTATGGAGAAAGAGTGGTATAAAGACCTCGTTCACGTAGCGTTTGGAATGGTATCTCTTGAGGACGGCGCTATGAGTACGCGTGAAGGAAGAGTAGTGTTCTTGGAAGAGGTTTTGGATAAAGCCGTTAAGAAAGCAGGAGATATTATAAACGAGAAAAATCCCAACCTCAAAGATAAAGAGAAAATAAGCGAACAAGTAGGCGTAGGCGCCGTAGTATTCTCTGCTCTTTGCAATAACCGTATCAAGGATATCGTATTCAATTTTGACAAGGTGTTGAACTTTGACGGAGAAACCGCACCCTATCTACAGTACACCACGGCAAGATGCAATAGCGTTATAGAAAAAGCAGGAGAGAGCGATCTCGTACCCGATTATTCGGGTGTTACGAGTGCTGTTGGCGCAGAACTTATAAACGTATTGAGTAGATTTTCTCAAGTTGTTAAAGATTCCGCTGAAAAGTACGAGCCAAGTTTCGTAACTAGATATTTGTTGAACGTTGCAGGTTTGTATAATAAGTTCTATTTTGAACATAAAATCATTACGGACGACAAGAATATTCAACAGGCAAGACTCAATCTTACAAAAGCAACTAGAACGGTCTTGAAAAACGGTTTGGCACTTTTGGGAATTCAAGCGCCTGAAAGAATGTAAAATTGTCAAAAATTGTGTAAAACAATCGCAAAACGGTTGCCAAACAATTAAAAAATAGTTATAATAATTTAGAAAATAATTTGTAATACATTTTTTGGAGGAAACAAAAATGGCTAAAGTAACTAAAGTTGCAATTAACGGTTTCGGTCGTATCGGTCGTCTTGCTTTCAGACAGATGTTCGGCGCAGAAGGCTACGAAGTTGTTGCTATCAACGACTTGACCAGCCCCGAGATGCTCGCTCATCTTTTGAAATACGACACCATGCAGGGTAACTACGTAGCACAGGGTCACACCGTAGAATCTACCGAAGACTCTATCATCGTTGACGGAAAAGAGATCAAGATTTCTGCTTGCAAAGACGCTGCAGAATGTCCTTGGGCTAAATACGACGTTGACGTAGTTTTGGAATGTACTGGTTTCTACACCAGCAAAGCTAAAGCAGAAGCTCACATCACCGCTGGCGCTAAGAAAGTTGTTATTTCCGCTCCCGCTGGTAACGACCTTCCCACTATCGTTTACAACGTAAACCACAAAACTCTTACCGCTGACGACAAGATCATTTCTGCTGCATCTTGCACCACGAACTGTCTTGCTCCTATGGCAAAGGCTTTGAACGATTACGCTCCTATCCAGTCCGGTATCATGACCACCGTACACGCTTACACCGGTGACCAGATGATCCTTGACGGACCCCAAAGAAAGGGTGACAAGAGACGTAGCCGTGCAGGCGCTATGAACATCGTTCCCAATAGCACCGGCGCTGCTAAAGCAATCGGTCTTGTTATTCCTGAGTTGAACGGTAAACTTATCGGTGCTGCACCGCGTGTTCCCACCGCTACCGGTTCTACCACTATCCTTATCGCTGTAGTTAAGGGTAAAGACGTAACCAAAGAAGGTATCAACGCTGCTATGAAGGCACAGGCTACCGAATCCTTCGGTTACAACACTGACGAAATCGTTTCTTCCGACGTTATCGGTATGAAGTTCGGTTCTCTCTTCGATGCTACCCAGACCATGGTATCCAAAATCGACGACGATACCTATCAGGTTCAGGTTGTATCTTGGTACGACAACGAGAACTCCTATACCAGCCAGATGGTAAGAACTATTAAGTACTTCTCCGAAATCTAATAGAGAGTTCGATACGAAAAGGCAGGTCTAAAACCTGCCTTTTTTTTAAGCCTAAGAGCGCAATAACCTACTAATCTTATGAAAGTTATCAGTTTGGGGAGTGGAAGCAAGGGGAATGCGACACTCATAGAAATGGACGGAAAATATATCTTGATTGATCAAGGTTTTTCCTTAAAAGAATTATCGAGAAGATGCGATATATCTTTTAAGGATTTTTCTGCAATCCTTTTAACCCACGAACATTCCGATCACTTTTTAGGAGTGGGGGCGTTGTCTAAAGACTATTCTATCCCAGTGTATATGCCGAAAGCATTGGACGCGGTGTGTTCGGATAGATTATTAGATTGTGACGTAAGATACCATAACGACGTAGAGTTTGAGGTGGAGGGGATAAAGGTTTCACCATTTAGACTTCCTCACGACGCTAGATACACGGTAGGTTACAAACTCCAAAAGGGAGAACAATCTTTTGCTTGCGTTACCGATTTAGGGGAGGCGAGAGAAAACCTCTTTGATAATCTCGTTGGAGTGGATACCGTTTTGTTGGAATCCAATTACGATGAAGAAATGTTGAAAAGCGGGCCCTATCCCGAAGCGCTCAAAAGACGAGTGTCGGGTAGACTTGGTCATCTATCCAATCAAGAGTCCGCAAAAGTGTCCGCGCGTCTTATAAGTAAGGGGACTAAAAACGTTATACTCGCGCACTTAAGTGAGAACAATAACGTTCCAGAACTAGCGTACGATACGACGGCAAAGTACTTGGAGAAGAACTTGAATTGTGACGTTCGGATTCGCTTGTTGGTTGCAGAACAAGATAAAGTTAAAATTTTCTAAAAACCTCGATTACGTATCGAGGTTTTTTGCATAAAAATCCCTCTAAAAATATTTCCTAAAATATTGCAAAATTCGACAAAAAAACGTTTGACATTTGACAAAATTATTAGTACAATATTAAAATGCATAAATAGAATGGTAAATATGTCCCTTTTTACGGAATGGGTGGGGGAATTATGCCGTTTTATGCAGATATTCAGTAAGTTAAAACTTTGTTTTAAACCTAATTTTACAATTTTTTAAGGAGTGTGACGAAATGTCCGAACGTATCCACAAGGTTAAGTACGGTAACACGGAAAGAATGTGTTTCTCCCAAATCCCCGAGGTTCTTCCCATAAGAGATTTGTTGGAACTCCAGAAAGAGTCTTACGCAGAATTTATCAACAAGGGTATTGAAGAAGTTTTCAAAGATTTTTCTCCTATCGTTGACTTTAGTTCTCGTATGGAACTCTATTTTCTCGAAAGTTCTTTCGTAGGTGAGTCCAAGTACAACGAAGAAGAGTGCAAAGATAGAGACGCTACTTTTGCACGCCCTCTTAAAGTTAAGGTTAGACTTATCTTCAAAGAAACGGGCGAGAGTATTGATCAGGAAGTTTTC
The DNA here is from genome assembly GCA_017407285.1 of Clostridia bacterium. Classification (GTDB taxonomy): domain Bacteria; phylum Bacillota; class Clostridia; order Christensenellales; family RUG350; genus RGIG2224. The sequence goes on along the minus strand of JAFQWW010000031.1, from coordinate 18,964 downwards.
ATGGGCGACTTCCCCCTTATGACCGAAAACGGCTCTTTCATCATCAACGGTGCAGAGCGCGTTATCGTTAGCCAATTAGTAAGAAGCCCTGGCGTTTATTGCAAAGCAACGCAGGATAAGAGCGGTAAATATCTTTTTGAGACCACCGCTATGCCTAACCGTGGTGCTTGGCTTGAATTTAAAACCGACAGTAACGACATCCTTTGGGTTCAAGTAGACCGTAACCGTAAACTCACCGCAACCGTTTTGTTGCGTGCTTTGGGCTTTGGTACGGATGAAGAACTCTTAGAACTTTTCCATAACGATCCCGTTATGAAGGCTACTATCGACAAAGATACCTCTCACTCCGTTGAAGAGGCTAAGATTGAGTTGTATAGACGTCTTCGTCCCGGCGAAGTTCCCACTATCGAGGGTGTAAACGTTATTATCCAGAACTATTTCTTTGATGCAAAGAGATACGATATCAGTAAGGTTGGTAGATACAAGTTTAACAAAAAGTTGAGCTTGGCACTTCGTATTGCAGGCAAGAAACTCGCAGAGGACGTAGTTAGTCCGGACGGCGAAGTTTTGGCTGTAAAAGGAGATAAGTTGAGCGAAGCTCAAGCACACGCAATTCAAGAGAGCGGTGTTAACGAGGTTGCAATTGACACGGAAGCAGGCGTATGCTATGTTCGTGGTAACAACATGGTTCACTTGTCCTCTTTCGTTGACGTTGCTCCCCTGCAGGCTATCATCGACAACGAAGCTATTCGTGACGACGATGCGTGCAGAAGACTCGTAAAAGAGTACGTTCACTATCCTTCTTTGATGAAGGTTTTGGACGAGGTAGGAGAGGGCGACGTTTACGCAGCTCTTCAGGCTAACGTAGACGAACTCGTTTCCAAGCATATTTTGATAGACGATATCATCGCAACCGTAAGCTATACCTTGAACCTCAACTACGGTTTGGGTAGCGACGACAACATCGACCACTTGGCAAACCGTCGTGTTCGCTCCGTTGGCGAGTTGTTGCAAGCACAGTTCAGACTTGGTATCTCCAGGCTTGAGAGAGTTATTAAAGAGAGAATGAGTATCGCTCAAGAAATTAGCGAAATCACTCCTCAAACCCTTATCAATATCCGTCCCGTAACGAGCGCAATTAAGGAGTTTTTCGGATCTTCTCAGTTGTCCCAGTTTATGGATCAGTCCAACCCCATAGCAGAGCTTACTCACAAGAGAAAACTCTCCGCGCTTGGTCCCGGTGGTCTTAACCGTGAGCGTGCAGGCGTTGAGGTTCGTGACGTTCACCACTCTCATTACGGCAGAATGTGTCCTATCGAGACTCCTGAAGGACAGAATATCGGTTTGATTTCCTCTCTTTCTACCTTCGCTAAGGTTAACGAATACGGATTTATCGAGAGCCCGTACAGAAAGGTTGATAAAGAAACCGGCGTCGTTACCGATATCGTAGAATATTTGGATGCAGACGAAGAAGATAAGTACGTAGTTGCTCAAGCTAACGAGCCTATCGACGAGAACGGTAAGTTCGTACACGAGCGCGTTACTTGCAGATTCCGTGAAGCAATAAAAGAGTTTGACACTAAATACGTTGATTACATGGACGTATCTCCTCGTCAGCTCATCTCCGTTGCTACCTCCTTGATTCCCTTCTTGGAGAACGACGATATTACCCGTGCGTTGATGGGATCTAACATGCAACGTCAGGCAGTACCCCTTCTCCGTCCCCAAGCACCTATCGTTGCTACCGGTATGGAAAGAAAGGTTGCAGTAGATAGTGGCGTTATGATTATATCCAAAACCGCAGGTGAGGTTGAGACCGTCAACGCAAACTTCATAGTAGTTCGCGACAACGAGGGCATTTCTCACACCTATCAGTTGCAGAAATTCCGTAGAAGCAACCAAGGCACTTGCGTAAACCAAAGACCTTTAGTAACCGTTGGTCAAAAGGTAGAAAAGGGTGACGTTTTAGCGGACGGTCCTTCTACCGATCACGGCGAGTTGGCTTTGGGTAGAAATATTCTCGTAGCCTTCATGACTTGGGAAGGTTATAACTACGAGGACGCTATTTTGATTAGTGAAGATCTCGTTAAAAACGACGTATTTACCTCCATACATATAGAGGAATACGAAACTGAAGCACGTGACACTAGACTTGGTGACGAGCAGATTACGAGAGATATTCCTAACCTTGGCGACGACGTTTTGCGTAACCTTGACGAAGAGGGTATCGTAAGAATAGGTGCAGAAGTTCGCTCCGGCGATATCTTGGTAGGTAAAGTTACTCCTAAGGGAGAAGCAGAACTTACTCCTGAAGAAAAACTTCTCCGTGCAATATTCGGAGAGAAGGCTCGTGAAGTTCGTGATACCTCTTTGAGAGTACCTCACGGTGAAGGCGGTATCGTAGTAGACGTTAAGATCTTTACGAGAGCAAACAAAGACGAATTAAGCCCCGGCGTTAAGAAACTCGTTCGCGTATACATCGCGCAGAAGAGAAAGATTAGCGTTGGTGATAAGATGGCAGGTCGTCACGGTAACAAGGGTGTTATTTCCCGCGTATTGCCTAAAGAAGATATGCCCTTTATGGCAGACGGTACTCCTATCCAGATAGTTTTGAACCCCTTGGGCGTTCCTTCCCGTATGAACATCGGTCAGGTGCTTGAAGTTCACTTGGGTATGGTAGCAAAACTTCTTGATTGGAAGGTATCCACCCCCGTATTCGACGGAGCACGCGAGAGCGATATCAAACTTTTGTTCCAAGAAAACGGATTGCCTGAAGACGGAAAGATCCAATTGTACGACGGAAGAACGGGCGAGCCCTTTGAAAACCGCGTAACGGTTGGTTACATGTACATGCTTAAACTCTGTCACTTGGTAGCAGATAAGATTCACGCAAGAAGTACCGGTCCTTACTCCTTGGTAACCCAGCAACCTTTGGGCGGTAAAGCTCAATTCGGTGGTCAGCGTTTCGGTGAGATGGAGGTTTGGGCGCTTGAAGCGTACGGTGCTGCTAACATTTTGCAAGAAATTTTGACCGTTAAATCGGACGACGTAGTAGGACGTGTAAAAACTTACGAATCTATCGTTAAGGGTAACAACATCTCCGAGCCCGGCGTTCCTGAATCCTTCAAGGTTTTGATAAAAGAATTGCAGAGTTTGGCACTCGATATTAGAGTCTTGACCGATAAGCACGAGGAAATCGGCTTGAAAGATATCTTGGACGACGATACCGATATCGATATCGGAATGGAGAAAGAGGCTGAGAAACAAGAAATCAGCTTGCCTGACGGTGACAAGGGCGACGATTTGTTCGACTTTGACGAGCCCGATGGAGATATCTTCGGTAGCTTGATTGGTAGTGACGAAGAGGAAGAATTACCCGAAGGTTTCTCAAGCTTTGCAGGAAACGCAGACCTTGAGGACGACGATTTCGACGATATTCCCATGACGGGATTGTTCGACGGACTCTTTGACGAAGACGCAGCGGACGACGATACGGACGCTGAATAACGGGAGGGTTAGAAAATGTTTGAATTAAACAATTTTGACGCAATACAGATTAAAATGGCTTCACCGAAAAAGATCCGTGAGTGGTCTTACGGTGAAGTAACCAAGCCCGAAACCATTAACTACCGTACCCAAAAACCCGAAACGGACGGTTTGTTTTGTGAAAAAATCTTTGGACCTACCAAAGATTGGGAGTGTAAGTGCGGAAAATACAAAAGAATTCGCTATAAAGGCGTTATTTGTGACAAGTGTGGCGTAGAAGTTACCAGAAGCAAGGTAAGACGTGAGAGAATGGGACACATCGAACTCGCTGCTCCCGTTTCCCACATTTGGTATTTTAGAGGCGTTCCTTCCCGTATCGGCTTGTTGCTCGATATGACGAGTAAGGAACTTGAACAAGTTATTTACTTCGTATCTTACGTAGTTTTGGATCCCAAAGAAACCGGACTTCAAAAGCAACAGGTTTTATCTGATAAAGAGTATACCGAAGCTTGCGAAAAGTACGGTGCCGACGCGTTTAGAGTTGGTATGGGCGCAGAAGCTATAAAAGAACTTTTGATGCAAGTGGATATCGAAGCAGAGTCTGAAAAATTGCACGAACAAGTTCTCTCCAACGTAATGCAGAAGAGATTGAGAGCAATCAAAAGACTTGAGATCGTAGAAGCATTCAAAAAATGCAAACAGGAAGATCCCGAATTCTCTCCTAGTTGGATGATTTTGGACGTAGTTCCCGTTATTCCTCCCGAAATTAGACCTATGGTTCAGTTGGACGGCGGAAGATTTGCAACGAGTGACTTGAACGATTTGTATCGTCGTGTTATCAACAGAAACAATCGTTTGAAAAGACTTATGGAACTCGGCGCTCCCGACATAATGATTCGTAACGAAAAACGTATGTTGCAGGAAGCAGTGGATGCTTTGATCGATAACGGCAGAAGAGGAAAGGCAGTTGCAGGTCCCGGTAACCGTGATTTGAAATCTTTGTCCGCTATGCTTAGAGGTAAGCAAGGTCGTTTCAGACAAAACCTTTTGGGTAAACGTGTTGACTACTCCGGTCGTTCCGTTATCGTAGTTGGACCTGAACTCAAACTTTATCAGTGTGGTTTGCCTAAAGAAATGGCACTAGAGCTTTTCAAACCCTTCGTTATGAAGCGTTTGGTAGAAGACGGATATGCACACAACATAAAGAGTGCTAAACACATAGTAGAGCGCGCTCGTCCCGAAGTTTGGGATATCTTGGAAGACGTTATTAAAGATCACCCCGTACTTTTGAACCGTGCACCTACTCTTCATAGACTTGGTATTCAGGCGTTCGAGCCCGTTTTGGTTGAGGGTAGAGCGTTGAAACTTCATCCTTTGGCTTGTACCGCGTTCAACGCCGACTTCGACGGTGACCAGATGGCAGTACACGTACCTTTGTCCATTGAGGCTCAGACTGAGGCAAGATTCTTGATGTTGTCCACTAACAACATTTTGAAACTCTCCGACGGACGCCCCGTAGTCAGCCCCACGCAGGATATGGTATTAGGTTCCTTCTATTTGACCAAATATAGAGAGGGAGCAAAGGGCGAGGGCAGAGTATTTATGTCTCCTGACGAGGCTATTATGGCTTATCAGGCAAAGACCGTGGATTTGCAAGCAAAGGTTCGTATCCGTATGTTTGGTGAATTTAACGGTAAACCTATTCATCAGCTTATCGAAACGTCCGTAGGTAGACTTATCTTCAACCAGTCCATTCCTCAAGATTTGGGATTTGTGGACAGAACCAAAGAAGAGTCTTGCTTGGATTTGGAGATGAACTGCTTGGTAGGTAAATCTCAACTTAGTAAAATCGTTGACGCTTGCTTTAAGTACAAAGGCTCCACTGAGACCGCTAACGTACTTGATAAAATCAAAGCAACCGGTTATAAGTATTCTACTATCGGCGCATTGACTGCGAGCGTGTTCGATATGCATATTTTGCCCACGAAGAAAGCACTCGTTGAAGAGGCTGAGGCAAAGGTTCATAACATTGAGAAGAAATACGATCGTGGTTTCTTGACTGAAGAAGAGCGTTACACTCAGGTAGTTAACGTTTGGAGAGCAGTATTCAAGCAGATGGAAGAAGACATCAAAAACGCACTTCCCGAGCACAATCCTATTCGTATGATGGCGGATTCCGGTGCCCGTGGTAGCACGAAACAGATTCTTCAGCTTATCGGTATGCGTGGTTTGATGTCCGATCCTACCGGTAAAACTATAGAGCTTCCCGTTAAGTCCAACTTCCGTGAAGGCTTGAGCGTGTTAGAGTACTTCATTTCCTCGCACGGTGGTCGTAAAGGTCTTGCCGATACCGCACTTCGTACCGCAGACTCTGGTTACTTGACTCGTCGTTTGGTTGACGTTTCTCACAACGTTATCGTTCGTGAAACGGACTGTGGCGACACCAAAGGTACTATCGTTGCGTGCGAAGTTGACGAGAATCCCGTTGGACAGGCAAACAAGAGATCGGATTTCGAATCTCGTATCAAGGGTAGATTTACTATCGGCGCTATCGTTGTAAACGGCGAGGTTATCGCAGAAGCAGATAGTTTGATAGACGAAGACGTGGCTAAGAAGATCGCGAGCCTTGCTCCCGAAACTATTAAGTCCGTCAACATTAGAAGTATTTTGACTTGTAAGAGCAAGAACGGCGTTTGCGTTAAGTGTTACGGCGCTAACCTTGCAAGCGGTCGTCCCGTTAAACTCGGTGAGGCAGTCGGTATCATAGCCGCTCAGTCCATCGGTGAGCCGGGTACGCAGTTGACGATGAGAACCTTCCACTCTGGTGGTGTTGCTACCGGTGACGATATTACCCAAGGTCTTCCCCGTGTCGAAGAACTTTTTGAAGCACGTAGACCTAAACGTCCTGCAATTATTGCAGAGATCACGGGTGTCGTATCTATTGGAGAGAACGATAGAGAGGTTTCTATCACGTCCGCAGAAGGCGAGGTTAAGACCTACGTATTGCCTTTTGACGCTCGTAAAGCACCCGACGTCGTTGACGGCGCTAAGGTTGTTGCAGGCGCACCTATTACTCAGGGCTCTATTTATCCTCAAGATTTGCTCCGCGTACTTGGTGTTAAGGGCGTTCAAGAGTACATTTTGAAAGAAGTACACGCTGCTTACTCCAACTCCGGTGTAAATATTTGTAGCAAACACGTAGAGGTTATCGTTCGTCAGATGCTCCGTAAGGTTCGTATCGAGAATCAGGGTGACACCAATATGTTGCCGGGTGAACTCGTTGATATCTTCGAGTACGAGGAAGAAAACAAGCGCGTTATGATGGAAGCAAAACGTCCTGCAAACGCTAGACGTACCTTGCTCGGTATAACGAAAGCTGCGCTTGCTACCGACTCTTTCTTGTCGGCTGCATCCTTCCAAGAAACCGCAAGAGTATTGACCGAAGCTGCTATCAAGAACAAGATAGATCCTTTGCTCGGTCTCAAAGAAAACGTTATTATAGGTAAATTGATACCCGCAGGTACGGGAATGAAACTTTATAAAAATTACAGTCCCGCCACCGCGCCCGAGTCAATTAACTAACGACTAAAGATATGACAGGCAACGTATTGCCTGTCATATTGCATAAAAGGGAATTTTCCCAATACTATTTTGGAGAAATCAAATGAAAAAATTATTTACGTCCGAAAGCGTAACTATAGGTCATCCCGATAAAGTATGCGACCAGATAAGCGATAGCGTATTGGACGCTATTTTAGCGCAAGACAAAATGGCAAGAGTTGCGTGCGAGTGTTGCGCATGTCCTGGGCTCGTGCTCGTTATGGGCGAAGTTACGACTACGGCAAAAATAGACGTTGAGAAAATCGTTAGAGATAGAATCCTTGAGATAGGATACGACAAGAGTGGGGAATTTAACGGTCACGACTGTAAAGTTGTCGTTTCCTTAAATACCCAATCTCCCGATATCGCTATGGGTGTAGATAGTTCGTGCGAACATAGAGAAGGTGGCGCAGAACTAGATACCTTTGGCGCAGGAGATCAAGGCATGATGTTTGGTTACGCAACGGACGAAACGGAAAGCATGATGCCTATGGCACTCGTTTTATCCCACAAACTAACTGAAAAGTTGACCGAGGTTAGACGTCAAGGTGTTATAAAAGGTATAAGACCGGACGGAAAAGCGCAAGTAACCGTGGAGTACGTAGACGATATTCCCGTTCGAGTAGACACCGTCGTTTTGAGCACTCAACACGAAGATTGGGTGGATATGGACGCTTTGAGAGCGGAAATTACCGAGAAAATCATCAAAGAGGTTATACCCACTACATACGTGGACGAAAACACCAAGATTTATATCAACCCCACGGGTAGATTCGTTACCGGTGGACCGGACGGAGATAGTGGTTTGACTGGTAGAAAGATTATCGTGGACACTTACGGTGGATATTGTCCTCACGGTGGCGGTTGTTTTTCGGGTAAAGATCCCACGAAGGTTGATAGAAGCGCTGCGTATATGGCAAGATATATCTGCAAAAACGTAGTAGCGTCCGGACTTGCTAAAAAGATTGAGATAGAGGTAGCCTACGCTATTGGTCGCGCTCGTCCCGTGTCTTTGTGCGTAAACACCTTCCATACTGGAAAATTGACGGACGAGGAATTGACCGAGGTTATAAATGCAACCTTTGATTTAAGACCTGCGTCTATCATTGAAAACTTGAAATTACGTCAGCCTATATACGAAAAGACTTCGCGAAACGGACATTTTGGTCACAAAGAGTTTCCGTGGGAGCGAATTGATAAGGTTGACGAGTTAAGAGAACAAGCAAAAAAATTTGAAAATTAATGAAAATTAAAGGAACTGTTGAAAGTATAATATTCCAGAACGTGGAAAATTGGTACACCGTCGTTGAACTTGATTGCAACGGCGTGTACGAAACCGCGTCCGGAGTTTTCCCTCCCGTCACAGAAGGCGAGGAGGTTGAACTCACGGGCGAATTCGTGGAAACTAAATATGGTAGACAGTTCAAAGCAGAGGACGTGAGAACGACCTTACCTGAGAGTGAGGTTGGTATCGTTAGATACCTAGCTAGCGGACTTTTCCGTGGCGTAGGTCCTATAACTGCGGGCAAAATAGTGGAAAAATTTGGTCGCAGTACCTTAAAAATTATTGAAAATTCTCCCGAGCGACTCGTCGAGGTAAGTGGTATTAGCAAAGAAAAAGCCAAAGTTGTCTCGGCGTCGCACGATGAGATAAAAGTCATGGGCGAAATGCTCGTTGGACTACAAAATTTAGATATTTCTATTGCTCTTTCTATAAAAATTTACAAATGTTACGGCAATTCTTCCGTAGAAATCGTAAAAACCAATCCTTATAAACTCGTTGAGGACGTTGACGGCATAGGCTTTTTGACGGCAGACCGTATAGCGTTAAGTGAAAATATAGCGCGTGATAGTGAATACCGCATTATGGCGGGGATTATGCACGTTTTGAAAGAAAAATCCTCTAAAGAAGGGCATACTTGCTTACCTTTAGACCTTTTAGTTCAAGAAAGTAAGGAACTTTTAGGCGTGGAGGAGGAAATGATTTTCTCGGCTATCGAGTCAATGGCTATGGAGAGGAAAATAGTTCGTCCTAAAAAGCGTGGACAGGATTTCGTCGCTTTTGCACAACTGTACAATTTAGAAAAGAGTTCGGCAACCAAACTGATAAAACTTAAAAACGAGTTCACCCCTCTACACTTGAGCGTGGACGAGGATATAGCAGAATACGAAAGAGTAAACGGTATAGTGTTAAACCAAGACCAAAAAGACGCGGTAAAGACTGCGGTCACGAGTGGAGTTATGGTGATAACAGGTGGTCCGGGTACGGGTAAAACCACCATTATTAGATGTATTATCACTATCTTGAAAAAACTCAAGGTTAAGGTTGCGTTATGTGCGCCCACTGGACGTGCTGCTAAGCGAATGAGCGAGGCGTGTGGCGCAGAGGCTAAGACTATACATAGACTTTTAGGACTCAATTTTACTTCTGGTAGCGCAGGATTTCAGTGTGACGAGAACAATCCTATCCCAGCCGACGTCATTATAGTAGACGAGATGAGTATGACGGACGTGTACGTCTTTAACGCCCTTGTAAAAGGTATAAGACGAGGGGGTAGACTTATTATGGTCGGGGATCGCGATCAGCTCGCGTCAGTTGGAGCAGGTAACGTTTTGCACGATATAATAGGTAGCGAATTATTCCCCGTTATTAGTTTGAATCTCATATATCGTCAGGGCGAAAATAGTTTGATTATTGAGAACGCACACGCAATAAACGCGGGCAAAATGCCCCAACTTGACGTAAAAGACAAGGATTTCTTTTTCCTTAACCGATCTACTCAAGAGGAGATTGCAAACACGGTACGAGAAATGGTTTTGACTCGTTTACCAAAGTATAGAAAGGTTACGCCTAAAGATATTCAGGTATTGTGCCCAATGAAAAAGGGACTTGCCGGTGTTAATAATTTGAATGAAATACTCCAATCCGTTATAAATCCCAAGCAAAAAGGGGACGCAGAGGTTGTGTACGGTAGCACTATGTTCCGTGTGGGAGATAGGGTTATGCAGACTACGAACAACTATCAAATGGAGTGGACTAAGATAGAAGACGACGGACGTGCGTACGGTGGTACGGGCGTGTTCAACGGAGATATTGGTACAATTCGAGAGATTGATAGATCGTCCAATAGACTTGCAGTCTTGTTTGACGACGGTAGACTTGCTTGGTACTCATCTGTTGATATAGGAGAATTGACCTTGTCGTACGCAATAAGTATACACAAGAGCCAAGGTTCGGAGTTTGATACCGCAGTTATTACGGTCGTGGGCGGTAGTCCTCAGATGATGACTAAAAATCTTATATATACCGCAATAACGAGAGCAAAAGGTTTGGTAGTCGTCATAGGGGATAAGCGAAGCTTGTATCGAATGATTAAGAATACATACACGGCGGTTAGATATAGTATGCTAAAAGAATTGTTGCACTCCGAGAAGAAAAAGTACGAGCAATTATATGGCTAACATGTTTGAAAAACTATGGGATAGGTTCTCCTCACTTTTATTTCCCGATCTTACGCGTTGCATATCGTGCGGACGGGAGTTGAAAGAGGGGTATTTGTGTGAGGAATGTGAAAAGGAATTTTACCTAAACGACGAACACAGATGCTATTGGTGCTCAAGACCTACGGTTAGTATAGACGATAATTTGTGCGAACAGTGCAAGCAGAGTGGAAATAATTACGAACTATGTATAGCTCCTCTTTTGTATAAAGGCACGGTTCACGACTTGGTGCACAAGTTTAAGTATGGAGATAGACGTGATTTAGGGACTTTTTTCGTGGATTTTATGGTAAAAGAATACGAAAAACTTCCCGAACCCGATTTTATCATTCCCGTTCCTATATGGAGTGGAAAATTTAAGGATAGGATATATTCCACCGCGCACGAATTAGGTGAGATTTTATCTAAAAGAGTGGGCGTAGAGTATAGAGAGGACTTAGTCGAGAAGATAAGGGACACGGGTACTCAAACGGCACTAAAAGGGGAAGAGCGACAACTAAACGTAAAAGGCTCTTTTCGGGCTGTAAGCACTAAGGAATTTAAGGATAAGAAAATATTGATAATCGACGACGTTTACACGACGGGCGCAACTGTCAACGAACTTGCTAAGGTGTTGAAGGGGAAGAAAGCAAGCGCCGTGTACGTTTTGACCGCGGCTATAGCTACGGGAAAAAGATAAGGAGATTTTATGGGACTTTTTGGATCTAAAAACGACAGAGAAATCAAAAAACTTGAGAAAATTGCAGATATAGTCGAGTCTTTGGACGAAAAATTTTCCAAAATGAGTGAAGACGAACTCAAGGGAATGACGGCTAAATTCAAGGAAAGATTAAGTAGGGGCGAAACTTTAGACGACATCTTGCCCGAAGCTTACGCAACGGTTAGAGAGGCTAGTAAAAGAGTCTTGAATATGAAACACTTCTACGTTCAAATCGTCGGAGGTATCGCTTTGCATCAAGGTAGAATTGCCGAGATGAGAACGGGTGAAGGTAAGACCTTGGTTGCAACTCTTCCTACCTATCTTAACGCACTTTTAGGTCGTGGTATGCACGTCGTAACTGTCAACGAATATCTTGCTACTCGTGATAGTCAATGGATGGGAAAACTCTACAACTATTTGGGCTTGAGCGTTGCAGTTAACCTCTCTGGATTATCCCCTGACGAGAAGAAAAAGGCGTATGAAGCGGATATTTTGTACGGAACTAATAACGAATTTGGTTTTGATTATCTTCGTGACAATTTAGTTAGAAAAAAGGAAAATAGGGTACAAAGAGAATTGTACTTTGCTCTCATCGACGAGGTGGATAGCATTTTGATCGACGAGGCGCGTACTCCTTTAATAATTTCCGCGCCCGGTATGAAATCTTCCGAACTCTATATCAAAGCAAACCGTTTTGCAAAGAGTTTGAGAGAGGAAGACTATATCATTGAAGAAAAGGAAAAGACGGTACGTTTGTCCGAGTCCGGTGTAGAAAAAGCGGAAAGATTTTTCAATATCGACAACCTTGCCGATTTTGAAAATGGCGAGATAAACAATCACATTTATCAGGCAATCCGTGCTTGTTTCATTATGAAACGCGATATTGACTATATGGTCAAGGACGGAGAGGTTTTGATAATCGACGAGTTTACCGGTCGTATTATGCAAGGTAGACGTTATAGTGAGGGCTTGCATCAAGCTATCGAGGCGAAAGAAGGTTTGAGGGTTAAAAACGAGAACAGAACGGTTGCAACCATTACCTTCCAAAACTTCTTTAGAATGTATAAAAAACTCAGTGGTATGACGGGTACGGCTCGCACCGAAGAAGAGGAGTTTGAGGGTATATACGGACTAGACGTAGTGACCGTTCCTACCAACAAACCCATGATAAGACGTGACGAAAACGACGTCATTTATATGACGGAAAAGGCAAAGATAGAGGCTATCGTTCAAGATATTCAAGAAACTCACGAAAAAGGTCAACCCGTTTTGGTGGGTACGGTGACTGTGGAAAAGAGTGAGATGTTCTCCGATATTTTGAAAAGGAGGGGAATAAAACACAACGTTTTGAACGCAAAGCGCCATGCAGAAGAGGCGGATATAGTCGCTCAAGCAGGTAAATTGGGTACGGTAACCATAGCTACTAATATGGCAGGTCGTGGTACTGATATTATGCTTGGTGGAAACCCTGCGCACATGGCGGAGCGTGAGATGAAACGTCAAGGTTTTGACGACGAACAAATTCAAAACGCAACGAGTAAAGCCCCGACTGACGATAAGGAAATCTTAGCACTTCGAGATAAATATAGTGACCTTTACGAAAAATATAAGGTTGGAACGGACGAGGAAAAAGAAAAGGTAGTAGAGGTTGGAGGATTACGTATTATCGGTACGGAAAGACACGAGTCAAGACGTATCGACAACCAGCTCAGAGGTCGTAGTGGACGACAAGGCGATCCCGGTTCTTCCGTATTCTATCTCTCTTTCGACGACGAGTTGATAAGAAGATTCGGTGGGGATAGAATGGGTGGCATGATAAGCATGGTTCAGTCCAAGGACTCAGACGGCAAAGTTTCGGGCAAATTCTTTACCTCTATGATAGAATCGGCGCAAAAGAGAAGAGAGGGCGCAAACTTCTCTATCAGAAAGCACGTTTTAAGTTACGACGACGTAATGAACACCCAACGTAATATCATGTACGGCGAGAGATCAAAGGTTTTGGAAGGGGAAGATATGCACGACCAACTTTGTGCTATGGCGCGTGATTACGTTAGTGATTTCGTACCGAGCGTACTAAATTACGCGGACGAGAACAACGAACCCGATATCGAGAAGATGAACGAGGCAATAAACCTTGAGTTCTTCACGGTGGGCGAGGACACATTAACCGCGGATATATACGCAAACAATAGCGAAAAAGAGATCGTAGAACTCATTCAAAACAAGGTTCAAGAGAAGATCGAGAGCAAAAAGAAAGAATGGGAAGAACTTGGTATCAACTTTGCAGAATTTGAGCGTGAAGCTATGCTGAAAGCGGTGGATATCCATTGGATGGAGCACATAGACGCTATGGATTCCTTGAGAAAGGGCATAGGACTACAAGCTTACGGTGGACGAGATCCCGTTATTGCGTACAAGAGCGAGGGTACGGATATGTTTAACAATATGACCGACCTCATAAAGCGCGACACGACGAGATTTGTATTAAAAACCCAAATTAGGGTGGAGCGCAAACCTCAAACGGTAGAGAATAATTATAGAACGTCGGGAGATGGCGTAAAAGCCCCCGCTAAATCCAGTAAAGAACCGGGAAATAACGATCCTTGTCCTTGCGGAAGCGGAAAGAAGTACAAGCATTGTTGCAAGAATAAGTAAAAGGTGGTGATTTTATGCAGGAATTTGACGAAAGCAGAGTAAAAGTCAAAGAGCTTAAAGCAATACTGTATAAGGCAGGTGAGTCCCTTTGACCTCGCCAAGTTAAGAGCGGAGTTAGACGGACTTAAAGAAGAACAGGCAAAAGACGGATTTTGGAACGACTTGCAAAACGCGCAAGAAGTAAACAAAAAGGTCAGTGCACTAGAGAATAAAATAGAAAGATATGAAAAATTAGAAAAGAGATTGGACGAGGTAGAACTCTTGATCCAACTCTGTGACGAAGAGGGCGCGCTTGACGAGTTAGATGGAATAGGCTCGGAATTAGGCGCACTTGATAAAGAAATAGACGTTTTGCGTATAGAAACCTTACTTAAAGGCAAGTACGACAACTTAAACGCTATTTTGACTCTTCACGCAGGCGCAGGTGGTACGGAAGCGCAAGATTGGACTCAGATGCTATATAGAATGTACACTATGTATGCAGAGCGACACGGATTTAAGTTGAAAGTTTTGGACTACTTGGACGGTGACGAAGCAGGCATAAAATCAGTGAGCTTTATGGTAGAAGGGGAAAACGCTTACGGATATTTGAAAGCGGAGAAAGGTGTTCATAGATTGGTTAGAATATCTCCCTTTGACTCCAATAGCCGTCGTCACACCTCTTTTGCCTCCCTTGAGGTTGCGCCTGAGATAATAGTGGACAACGAAGTGCAGATAAGACAGGAAGATTTGAAGGTGGATACCTATCGTTCCTCCGGTGCAGGTGGTCAGCACGTCAATAAAACGGAGTCTGCGGTAAGAATTACTCATATACCTACGGGTATCATCGTTCAATGTCAAAACGAGCGAAGCCAGATACAAAACAGAGAAGTTTGTATGAGAATGCTCACGAGTAAACTCGTAGAAATGAAAGAAAGAGAGCAGATGGAGCAAGCGCAAGAGATAAAGGGCGAATTGAAAAAAATCGAGTGGGGTTCGCAGATAAGAAGTTACGTGTTCCAACCCTATACCATGGTAAAAGACCATAGGACGGGTTGTGAAACGGGTAACGTTTCCGCCGTTATGGACGGAGAATTAGACGAATTTATTACGCAATATTTATCTAAGAGTTAACTATGGGAAGAAGAAAACAAAAACACGGTATAATAGCCTCCGTCGTTGCGGTAATTTTATTTTTAGCAATAGTATTGGGTGCGTGGTACGTAGTATCTCCTACAACCTTTGAGAGTACTTTTGGAGATATACTTATCCAACTTGGCATCAAAAAGCCCGACAATGATAATACGGGAAATCCTACTGGAGATACCCTCAAAATTCATTTCGTGGACGTTGGTCAAGGAGATGCTATCTACGTACAATTCCCTGACGGAAAGGATATGTTGGTGGATGCAGGGGACAGGGACGAGGAATTGACCGATAAACTCTTGAGTTATTTAGACGGTTTGACGACTTTGGAAAACGGTTTAGACTACGTTTTACTCACGCACACCGACTCCGACCACGTTGGTGGTATGGACGACGTGTTTGCTCGCTACGACGTTGGTTGCGTGTATATGCCAAACGTTGGAGCAAAAGAGAGTGATCCCGAACTAGGCTACATTACGACTACGACGGCGTACGTTCCTTTTTACGAAGCGGTACAAAACGAAGGTTGCGAGGTTGTGTATAACCAAGGCACTTTGAAAATCGAGGGTGCTAATTATAAAGTGGATATCTATTGTCCCGACGAGAGTTATTACGAGGGTATAAAACCCAATTCTTCCGCCGAGAACAAAAACAATATGTCTCCCGTGATAATTATAGAATATATGGGTGTTAGAACCCTTTTATCGGGCGATTTGAATATGGACACGGGTAGTACGAAATACGCGTGGAGCGAGCGACACTTTATAGAGTCTTTCTCTCAATCCTTTTACGACTGTGACGTTATAAAGGCAGGTCACCACGGCAGTTACGGCTCAACGGGCACACCCCTTTTAGAGTTTTGCGATCCCGAACACGTCGTGGTATCGGTAGGAGCGGATAACTCGTATAATCATCCTCACGACGACTTTATAAATCGCGTATTATCCTACGACTCTTCGTTGAGTGACAATATCTATAGAACGGACGAGAAAGGAAATATCGTGATGACGGTAGGCTCAAACGGCAAATATCAATTTAGTTTTTCAAAATAATAAAAAAAGCGTAACTTAGCGTGATACTCTTAACGGAGTATTCACGCTAAACTATGATTGCCCTTGCGGGCAAGTTATAAGTTTAGAGATACTTCGTATCGTTTTGATTGGCTTCGCCAAGTTATAGGTTAGATGGGCAATCATATCATAACGCTTGCCGTGCAAGCTCATAACTCTAAACTAAAACGAACAGAAAAAGAGCAAACATACAAGATTTTCTTCTTGCGTGTTTGCTCTTTCTGCTTGTTATATGGGTTTGGGGCTTAGCCCATAAAGTATTTGACTAGTCAAATGCGATGCTCGCACTTAGCGGTACTTTTATATTCTCCGCTAAGAACATCACTCATTAGGTTACGCTTTTTTTTCGTCATCGGACTTTTCATCAACAAATTCTGCAATATCTTCCAACTTACAATTCAAAATTTGGCATAGCGAATTGAGCGTAAAGGTACTAACGTTATCATTTTTACGCAATCGATCAAGTTGACCAGTACTAATACCATACGTGTGTATGAGTTTGTATTGAGAAAGATTTTTCTCTTTCAAGGTTTTCCACAATCTATCGAACACTATCATTCTTCTATTATATATTCCATACTATTTAGTTGACAATTGCCCGTATTCGGGCTATAATATTTTTTACCAATTAAAAAATTTTTACACGCGAGAGGAAAAGATGAATAAATGCATGATTGTGCTTTGTATGTACGACGATTTGCAGGAATACGGGGCAATTAAAGTGAAAGAATGTGCGGACAGATACGGAATATCGGTGTCGTCGTTTTATAGATATTTGAAACTATTAAACGATTACGTAGGAAAAAGAAAATTTTATAAGATCGTTTACGATAGAAAAAATCAAGAGTACAAATTGAAAAAGATTAACTTTTTATAATTGGAGGTTAAAATGAACGTTTACGAAAAACCACAGATTGTGGTGATTGCATTATTGCAAAATGAGAGTATTGCAGACGCTCCTTGGGGTTCGTTTGCAGATGATTTAGAACAGTTAGGCGGTTCTATTACGTCATACGAGTACGGCTCGGGTGTATTGTTGTAGGAGAGAATAAGATGAAAAAGATATTTAAGATTTGGGCGCTTGTAGCCGTACTAGTTTTATCTCTTTGTCCGACCTTTGCGATTGCGACTTCTACTGCAACCACCTTAGAAGATATATTTATTGGCGAATACGATAGTGGGGATTTGAGTGGCTTTGCTCATATCGTGTTTGGCACTATAAGTGATATGGATGCAGAATACGGAATAGTTTTGACCGACGTTGAGGAGGGAAAATCCTATGCATTTAAAGGGAAGAGTATAGGAGACGACGGAAAATTCGGTATAGCAGTATACGATATGCCTATGGGAAAAGAATTTAAGGCAAAAGTTTATTCCGGAAATCCCGTGACGGGCGTATTTGGTGAAGAGGTATCTTTCGTGACTGGAGACGAGAACACGTGTAACGAACTTTCTTTTAGTTACGTAGATAACGGGGACAACACTTTGACCGTAACGCTCACGATTTCGGGCGATACCGTTAGATATGCAGGTATACAAGGTACTATTACCTTTGATGATAGCGTATTGACCTTTGTGTCAAGCAAGAGATTGTCCTATCACTCAGGATCTAAACCTAACGCCGACGGAAATATTATTTATTTTGGCTTTGCAGGTGAAGAAGACGTTTTAGAAGAAGAGGACGTTTTGTCTTTGACCTTCTCTTACACTGGTAGCGTAGACACCTCGCTCGACCTCTTTATCGAGGAGTTGTATTCCTGTCCTGATGATCCTATGGATGATTATATTGACCAAGAATATACCATTCGTGGATGTAGTATTGTGATTGAATAAAGGAGCGTTGTATGAAAAAGATACAAAAACTAGTAGTTTTAACTATTTGTATTATGATGCTTGCGGTATTGTCTTTGTCGGTAAGTGCCTTTGCCGAAACCTACGCAGATATTAAAATTTGTAGTGCGGACGTTACGACGGGACAAGATAA
Source organism: Clostridia bacterium (assembly GCA_017407285.1). GTDB lineage: Bacteria > Bacillota > Clostridia > Christensenellales > RUG350 > RGIG2224. Next base: position 843 of record JAFQWW010000031.1, on the reverse strand, counting down.
AGAATTTACGACTACGGTTTACGTAGAAGAAAACTCCGCTATAGCAGGACTTATGATGACGTTGACGTACGATGAGGACGTCGTGAGTTTTGTCAGTGCAAAAAAGGTTGATGCATCTACCGTAAACGTAATCGGTAACGAAATATACGTCAACTTTACCGAGTCTGAAAACGTGAACGAAAGAGTAGATCTCGTAGAGTTGACCTTTAAGACTAACGAACAAATTAGAACGGGCACGACTACGGGTTGGTTAAAAAAGTTAGTAAAGAGTGACGACGAGTCCTTTACGTATGACGACAATTACGACTTTGTAGACGTTGGAGTTGTTTGTGATTTTGGTGATATAAAGATTAGAAAAATAGGCGATGCGTACGACAATAAAGGGGACGGCAAAATCAACGTTAAAGATGCCTCTTACATATTACAACACGTTGCGCACATTATAACCATTCCCGACGATGAGTTGATATACGCAAACGCATACTCCGCTGACGATAACGCAGACGGAACGCCCAAGATTAACGTTAAGGACGCGTCCGCTATTTTGCAATACGTTGCACACGTTAAAAATACGCTTGGTGACCGTTACGACGTTATATTCTATGACGAAAACGGAGTAGAAATCTTTGCAAGATCGGTAAAAGCAGGCGATAGCGTAAATAAAATCCCCGCAATTTTAGGAAGTGGAGTGTGGTCGTTGAGCCAAACTGAGTACGTAGCACCTAATTTTGAGGAAATAACGGCGCACACCAACGTATATATATACGTAGGTAGTACGGAACCGTTACCTACCACTTATACCGTAAACTTTGACTTGAATGGAGGAGAAGGCAGTATAGACTC
>JAFQWW010000030.1 GCA_017407285.1 Clostridia bacterium | reverse complement strand
GGCGCAGGCACGCCGTATGGTATTTCTTACGGAAGTGCCTGAGGATAAAAGTCGTGAGGCCCAGGAAATTATCCGGTCCGCTTTTGCAGAGAAAATGGATGATTATGTAACTGCTGTGGATGTCCACCGACGGTCCCATGCCTCAGACTCGTGAGCACATCTTGCTTGCTCGTCAGGTAGGTGTTCCTTACATCGTAGTATTCATGAACAAAGTTGATCAGGTAGACGATCCTGAGCTTCTCGATCTCGTTGAGATGGAAATCCGTGAACTCTTGACCGAATACGGATTCCCCGGAGACGACACCCCCATCATCAAAGGTTCCGCTTTGAAAGCACTCGAAGCTGCTACTGGTGGAGACGTTGACGGTGATGCAAGCAAATGCATTTACGAGCTTATGGAAGCTGTAGACTCCTACATTCCTGCTCCTGAAAGAGCAACCGACAAGCCCTTCTTGATGCCTGTCGAGGACGTATTCACCATTACTGGTCGTGGTACTGTTGCTACCGGCCGTGTAGAGCGTGGTATGGTTAAAGTTGGTGACAAAGTTGAGATCGTTGGTCTTGGCGAATCCAGAGAGACCACCATTACTGGTCTTGAAATGTTCCGTAAACTTCTTGATGACGCTGCTGCTGGTGACAACGTTGGTGCACTCCTTCGTGGTATCCAGAGAAACGAAATCGAGCGTGGACAGGTTCTTGCTAAACCCGGTTCCATTCAACCCCACACCCACTTCACTTCTCAGGTTTACGTTTTGACCAAAGATGAAGGTGGTCGTCATACTCCTTTCTTCAACGGCTATCGTCCTCAGTTCTACTTCAGAACTACCGACGTTACCGGTACCATCAAACTTCCTGATGGCGTAGAAATGGTTATGCCTGGTGATAACATCGATATGGAAATCACCCTTATCACTCCTATCGCTATCGAAGAAGGTCTCCGTTTCGCTATTCGTGAAGGTGGCAGAACGGTTGGTTCCGGTGTTGTTGCTAAGATTATTGAATAATTTTAGTCGAATGACAAATTTAACGGCGTAGTCTAACTACGCCGTTTTTTCTTAAACAGTCTATTATTCTTATTTTATTATGGAAAAGACGAAATACGAATTAAAGAAAAAGCACTTTGAATGGCAAGCCTATCTTTTTATGATCGTAGGCTGTATATTCTACGGATTTTCAACCTCGGTATTTTTAGCGCCTAACGGCATAGTCGCAGGTGGCGTATCCGGTTTGTCCGTATTGTTAAATAAAATATTGCCGGGCATTACCGTCGGTACTTTTATTATCGCGATAAATATCCCCATATTTTTGCTTGGTCTCAAACAAAACGGTTGGAAATTTATCTTGCGTTCCTTGTTGACCGTAGTAGTTTTGTCCCTTGCAACGGACGCAATAGCTTTGCTTATTAAAAACCCCACCGAGTATTTTACGGATAACAAACTTTTGGTTTCCGTTTACGGTGGACTAGCACAAGGCGTGGGCATAGGTTGCTTTATCAAGTGGAAAGTATCTAGCGGTGGCACCGAACTTTTGGGTAGATCCATTCAAAAATTCGTACCCTTTATGAGTATTGCGACTTGGGTTGCTATACTTGACGCCATAGTCGTCGTTGCCGGTTCTTTCGTTCAAGGTGTTGAGAACGTTTTGTACGCACTTATCGTAATATTCTTGAGCGCAAAAGTAAGCGATATTATAGTGCTTGGTGTCAATAAAGCTAAACTTTGCTATATTATCACCAACAAAGCAGAGGAGATATCCGCCGTGCTTTTGAAAGAAAGTCCTCGTGGAATCACTCTTATAAAGGGTGTTGGAATGTATACGCATAGCGAAAGAGAGGTTCTTTTGACGTGCGTAAAAACTCGTCAACTTCCCCAACTCAAACTCATCGTCAAAGCTTTGGACGAAAATGCGTTTGTCATCGTCGGCGAAGCGAGCGAAGTACATGGAAAAGGCTTTGCGAAGATAGACGAGTAATCGTTATTAAAGATAAAACCTATTAAAAAACAATAAAAAAACTCCTGTCACGCAGACAGGAGTTTTTTGTTTAATAAATTAAAGAGCGCCAAGTGCCGCAAGAGTAGCGCTACAAATAGTCAAAGTAAGGACGGTCCAAGCAGCACCAACGATTCCTAAAACAAGACCAGTAATAGCAAATCCTTTACCTTTGTATTTCCCTTCGTTAATTTGTTTCAAAGCAATGCCTGAAAAAACGATAGCGAGTACGGGAACGACACCGTAAAAACTAAAAATCATGCCAACGATGCCCAAAACCATACCTGCTATTGCAAGAGCCGACAACTTAAGAACGGGATAATTTTGTCCAAAATTGTTTTGTTCCATGAGAAAAACCTCCATTTCTCTAGTGTTTTTCAGTATTATACATCATAAAGTGATGTAAGTCAAGTAATTTACATCACAAAATGGTATATATTAGATGTATGGATATAGCAAAGAAAGTTGGGAAAAATTTAAAAGAGGCTAGGAGATTTAGGGGATTGACACAAAAAGAGGTTGCACATTTGATGAATATGACGCAACAACAGTATAGTCGATTCGAAAACGGTGTGTTTGAGTTGAATTATGGTCAGATAGTCGAATTATGTAAACTGTACGATATCACTCCTAATGATATTTTTGGTTGAGTTCTATTATAAAAAAGAGCAAGTTTTGTCTAAAACTTGCTCTTTTTGGTTTTTATTAGCGTTATACTTTATTGCGCGCAAATGCGCACGTGCGCATTTATAGAATTCTAAATATTATCATCAAGTAACGCACGTTCATCACGAAGGATACGACGCCTAATATCAATCCGGCAATAGCAAGACCACGTCCCGCACTTTGTTTTTTGATTATTTGATAGAGGGCAACGGAGGATAGAGTCGTACCAGTGATAGAAATGATGCAAAATGCATCAAGCAGAAAAGAGATTATGGAGAGTATAAATCCGGCAATAGCAAGTCCGTTAAAATTGACGATCTGCGTGTTTGTGTTCGATTGCGCGGTTTGAGTGTTTTCTATAACTTCGGTTTTCGAGCCACAGTAAACACAAAACTTATCTCCATCATTTAGTTTATTGCCACAATTTTTACAATACATAAAAAACCTCATAAAATTGATATTATTATTTTACAATAAAAAGTTTTATATGTCAATATGAAAAAACGCGGTTAAAAAACCGCGTTTTGATTATTTTTTCTGAACTTCCGCACCGTCTTTGGTGTCTTTGATCAAGTAACCCAAAGCATCGACCTTGGCTCTCAATTCGTCCGCCAAAGCATAATTTTTAGCTTTTTTGGCTTCTGCTCTCTCTTGTACTAACGCCATTACATCGGCAGGGATATCCTCTTTTACCTCTTCTACCACGTCACAGTCGTGAAGGTCGAGTCCGAATACCTTATCCATTTCTAAAGCAAGTTCGTATACGTCTTTAGAAGGAGCTTCTTTTACCATATTCCACAAGATACCGAGTCCTAGAGGAATATTTAGGTCGTCGTTTATTGCTTCGACAAACTGGTTACGATAATCTGCGCACTTATCTTTGAGGTCGGCATCTCCATTTTTGTGACGAGCAAGTGCTTTTTTCAGTCTTGCAAAAGACACTTTAGCGCCGTCCATACCCTCAAAGGTAAAGTTGAGTTTCTTTCTATACTGTGCGTTCAAGCAGAAATATCTAAAATCCAAAGGTGAGTAGCCACGTTCAATGAGTTGATCTACGGTGTAGGTGTTACCAAGAGATTTACTCATTTTGCCGTTGTTTACGAGCATAAATTCACCGTGAATCCAATAGTTAACCGATTTGGAGCAGGTGAGTGCTTCGTTTTGCGCTATCTCGTTTTCGTGGTGAATGGGTATATGGTCAACGCCACCCGTGTGAATGTCAAAGTGAGGTCCTAAATATTTTCTTCCCATAGCAGAGCACTCTATGTGCCAACCGGGATAGCCCATACCCCAAGGACTTTGCCACTGCATAATGTGTTCGGGTTCAGCCTTTTTCCATACTGCAAAGTCGTAAGGATTGTGCTTTTCGGTGTTTACCTCTACTCTTGCTCCCGCGATTTGTTCCTCAAGATTTAATCTAGACAACTGACCGTAGCGGGGGAATTTTGCTATATCGAAATAGATACCGTCCGAGGTTTCGTAAGCAAAACCTTTTTCTTGAAGTTCTACTACGTAGTCTATCATCTCGGGGATATTGTCGGTAGCTTTAGCAATAATTTCAGGCAAACCGATATTTAGTCTTTTGATATCCTTAAAGAAAACTTCGCTATAGTAAGCAGCGATCTCTTCGGGCGTTTTCTTTTGCTCTTTAGCAGCCTTTGCCATCTTATCTTCACCGTCGTCCGCGTCAGATAGAAGGTGACCAACGTCCGTGATATTCATAACGCCTTTTATAGTGTATCCGTCAAATTTCAAAACTCTACGCAAGATATCCATAAATATATAGGTACGCAAGTTTCCGATATGAGCGTAATTATACACCGTAGGTCCGCACGAATACATTCTAACTTCGTTGCCGTTTATCGGGTTGAACTCTTCTTTTTTACGAGTAAGTGTGTTAAATACGTTAAGTTTCATCTTTTTTCTCCGTCATATTATCCGAATTTATGAATTGATTATCGTTTGATATCGAGTATCTGCAAGCGTGAACGTTGAGCATATCTTCTAAAACGGCTATTCTGTCGTTCAATCTCTTGAACTCCTCCAAAACGGGGTCGGGGAGTTTGTTTTGATCCAAGTCGTCCACCTTCTCTCCCAACACTCTAACCGCTCTACCCGGAACGCCTACGACAGTGCTATTTTCGGGTACGTCTTTTAAGACTACGCTACCTGCGCCGATTTTAGAATTATCTCCAATGTTTATAGCGCCCAAGACTTTGGCTCCAGCGCCTATCATAACGTTGTTACCAACGGTCGGGTGACGCTTGCCTTTTTGTTTTCCCGTACCACCTAAGGTAACGCCTTGGTATATGGTAACGTTGTTTCCAATCTCTGCCGTTTCTCCAATTACCACGCCCATACCGTGATCGATAAATACGCCTTCTCCAATAGTCGCGCCGGGGTGAATCTCAACACCCGTTTTTTTCTTGGTTCGTTGAGCAATAAATCGTGCCATTCCGTGCAAGCCGTGACGGTAAAACCAATTTGCACGTCTATGACGTCGTATAGCTTTGAAACCGGAATAGGTAAAGAATACCGTAAACTTACTCGTTGCGGCAGGGTCTCTCGTCATTACGGCTTCAAGGTCTGTTTTGAAATGGCGCGCCATATTTACTCCTTTTATTAGGTATATTCTTATATATTATACATTTTACCTCGTTTTTTTGTCAAGGCTTTTTCAAGGTATAGAAAGGGTTAAATAGGGAATAATAGGTGCGGAGGCAGTATGAAAAAGATATTTGGTTTTATATGTGTAGGAATAGCGGTCATTATTTTACTCTCTGGAAGCTTTGAGGTAAAAAACGAATGTATAAGAATACATATTCGTGCAAATTCTAATATTGCGGAGGATCAAAAGGTAAAGTACGCGGTCAAAGATGCTATAGTTAGCTATTTGACGCCGATTATAGGAGAAGAAACCGAGTTTGAAACCGCAAAGGAAAAGGTTGAGGACAATTTACGCGAGGTGGAGCGGATTGCCACCTCAGTCTTATCATCTTACGGTTACGATTACGGAGCGAGAGCAAAACTCGCGCGGGAAAAATTTCCGGCGAGACAATACGACGGATATACCTTGGAAGAAGGTGTGTACGACGCTTTAATCGTAGAGTTAGGTGAAGGGGACGGTAATAATTGGTGGTGCGTACTTTTCCCTCCGCTTTGTTTTACGCCTACGGGGCGAGGAGAGAATTTGGAATATAAGTCCAAAATAGCCGAACTTTGCGATAGAATATTCGGCTAAATACATAGGAGGAAATTATGAGTAAAAAAATTTTAATAACGTCTATCGCGACCATACTCGTGGTGGCGTTTGCATTTGCATTCGTCCTACCTAGTCAAACGGTAGATGCCGCGAGTATAAAATACGGTAGTTCGGGTAGCACGGTCAAAAAAATTCAGACCAGACTAAAAAATTGGGGATATTACACGGGTGCAGTGGACGGCGTCTTCGGTGCAAAAACGCAAAAAGCCGTGCGATATTTTCAGTCGAGAAACGGTCTTTCGGTGGACGGTATAGTCGGAAAGAAGACGGCAGCGGCAATGGGAATTACGCTAACGTCTACAACCTCGTCTAATACCTCGTCTTCTGTTAGCGGATATTCCTCTTCCGACGTGTATTTGCTTGCAAAACTCGTGTACGGAGAGGCGAGAGGAGAGCCGTATACTGGTCAAGTTGCGGTGGCGGCAGTAGTGTTGAATAGAGTCAAAAATTCCGCTTTCCCTAACACTATATCGGGGGTTATATATCAACCTTACGCATTTACTGCGGTAAACGACGGACAAATAAACTTAACGCCCAACGAGAGCGCAAAGTCTGCGGCAAGGGACGCGATGAACGGTTGGGATCCCACGAACGGTTGTTTGTATTATTATAATCCAAAGATAGCAACCAGTAAGTGGATATGGTCTAGACCTATAATGACCGTTATCGGGCAACATAACTTTTGTATGTGAGGTGTGACGTGAACCAAAGATATTCATTAAATTTACCAAAATGGGGTAAAATAGCCCTTATACTTGTACTAACTTTAGGTGTTTTGCGCGGTTTTTATTCCCTTATACAAGAAAAAAATAGAGCAGTTAATATGATGGAAAGCGTTTACGAAAAATCTTTTTATGATCTAGTAATGGACGTAAACGATATGGAGATTAAACTCGAAAAACTATCCGTTTCAAGCGGGGTTAAGTATCAAAGAGAGTTGTTATTGGACGTGAGCGAGCGAGCCACTCTTGCAAACGGCAATCTTGCCCAAATATCTCTAGACACGGGCGTTTTGCAAGGCACGACTAAATACGTCAACCAAGTAGGAGATTTTGCAAAATCTTTGTATGAAAAACTCAACGAGGGTGGAGAGATAGACGAAAAGGATAGAAAAAGTCTAAAGAAACTCCACGAGATAAGCGTTGAGGTAGGAAAACGTTTGTCCGCTGTGCGTGACGAGATTGGAGAGGGAAAGTCCTTTATAAACAATTTCGACGATATATCCACCTCTTTTTCGGAGATTGACGATATATCGGTAGACTATCCCGAACTTATATACGACGGACCTTTTAGTGATAGCGTGGTAAATAAAGCGCCTAAAGGCTTGAATTGCGCTAAAATCACACCAGAGGATGGAGAAAAGATTGCAAAGCAAATTGGAGATTATTTGGGCGTTTCTATAAGTTACGCCGGTTCATGGGAAGGTAAAATCACTACCTTGAATTACGAGAACGATTCTTCCGACGTTTTGATAAAACTTGCAGAATGTGGACAGTTATTGTCTTTCTCCGCGCCTGCACCTATCGTGAAGGAGTCTATTATAAACGAAGAGGACGCAGTTAGAATAGGTTACGAGTTTTTATACTCCATGGGCTTTGAGGGATTAACTCCGGTGTGGTACTCAAACTATAACGGAAACGTATTCGTCAATTACGTTCACGAAGATGAGGGCGTTTTAGTTTATAACGATATGATAAAGATAAAGGTATCGGGAGAGAGTGGAAAGGTCGTAGGATTTGAAGGAATGGCGTACGCGTATAACCACGTATCCCGCGACATTGGAGAAGCCGTAGTCGTAGAAGACGAGGTAATGGAGAAAATCTCGGGCGAGATAAGCGTGGAGACTATAAGACTTGCTTTAGTTCCAAAGGGAGAGAAGGAAATATTATCCTACGAAGTTTTCGGAACTAGGGGAGAAAAGAAGTATTTTATATATATAGACGCCGTGACGGGAGAGGAGATAAATATCTTGTGCGTAATTGATAGCGACCAAGGCGATCTATTGATGTAGAACAAAAGGGAGTAGTACGCTCCCTTTTTGTATAGTTTGCTATAGAAAAAAATATAAAAAATTTTTAGAAAAAAACTTAAAATTTGTCGCAAAATCGTTGACAGTAAAGTTTTAATATGATATATTATTTAGGCTGTCCGTTTTGAGGACGGCACGAACATTGAAAACTGAATGAAAGAAAAGTGATAAGAAACTGAAGCATAGTGAAGTTGAATTAAACGAAATATGTAATGTTGAAATCTTACTTTTACGCAAAGTAAAGAAAAGGATGACAGCGTTAGATAGTCAAGATCAAACTTGAGAGTTTGATCCTGGCTCAGGACGAACGC
>JAFQWW010000029.1 GCA_017407285.1 Clostridia bacterium | reverse complement strand
CCTTTCTATATCACTATTATTTCTTGAAGATAGCATAGCGAGTACACCTAACAAAACATATACCGTAGTTTTAGATGCAGGCCACGGGGGTATAGACGGTGGCGCAAGCGGAGTTAAGACTGGAAACAAAGAAAGCGATATAAATCTCTCAATCGTCAAACTACTCCAAAACTATTTATCAAACTCTAATATTAAGGTAGTTTTAACACGGGAAACGGAGGACGGATTGTACGGTAGCACGGAATCGGGATTCAAACGTCGCGATATGTTAAAGAGGCGAGAAATCGCGCTATCTTGTCACGCAGATTTATTGATATCCGTGCATATGAACAAATTTCCCCTATCCTCAAGGCGTGGAGCGCAAGTGTATTATCAAAAGGGCGATGAAAAATCTCACACCTTTGCAAAGTACGTACAAAAAACGCTCAACCAAAACATAAATATTCCCCAACAAAACCGAGGATTCGACTCCTCGTCTGGGGATTTTTGGATGTGCAAAATTTTATCCCCTTCTATAATAGTTGAATGTGGATTTTTGAGTAATGAAAAAGACGACGCACTTTTCAATACCTTAGCGTACAGAAAAGAGGTCGCCTATTATCTATATAACGGAATTATTTCCTATCTAGTTTGTGAAAAGTCCTTTGTAACTTAAAATTCTATATAATTTTTGGATACGTAGGAGGTAGACACCACCATCTCTCTCCTCTCTTGCCAAGTCAAAGTAACGTAATATCCGTACGCGCTTTTAGGTACACTCACGCGAACTATAGATTGTTCTATATCGCAATCCACACTCTTCCACTCGTGCAAAAGTTTTGCGCCACCATTTATATAGGTCAACGGTCCATCCATATACCAACAGGTAGCCTTCAAACTCTCTTTTGCGCTCTCCGTCACCTTTATCTCGAATGACACCTCTCCAAAACCTTTAGGTTCTGTCACTACTCTAACCAAATCTTCTCCGCCCTTCGTTATAAAATCGGCAAATTTATAAATTTCCTCTCTTATCCAAACGTGAGTGTGAGAATGATCGTAATCTGGAATAATAGATAATATAGAACCACTGTATTTTGTCTTTAGATAGGACATACTATTGGCGTCCACGCTAAAGTTTCCGTCCTTATCCCAAGCAGACCAATACACGGGGAATTTTAATTTGTCAAGATTTTGATTAGCATCAAACAAATCGTAGGTGTTGTACTTTCTAACGTTGAGATTTATTCCCGAACCACCGCCTACGATACCGTATCCCCCTTTATCCAAATACGCGCTTCCGTAACAAGGACAAGCAAAGGAGTAACGATCGTCAAAATTTATAAGTTCGCTCGTCAACACCCCACCGTACGACACACCAATGACTCCAACTCTATCGTTATCGACCTCAGGAAAAGTGGATAAAACCGTTCTTCCCAATATCAAACACGCTAGAGCGTGGTACAACCATTGTTCCTCAATCGGTTTTTCAGGACACTCAAATCCATCGTTATTAGGACCTGATACGTATCCGTCTATCTCGCCAAAAAGAGGCGCCCACTCAGGGGTGTCGTGATTATCAAAAACGACCTTTCCGTCTATAATAGTACCCTCTTCATATCTATGCCCCTTGAATTTATCCATAGGACATCTTCCGCAAGTATCTATTGCTATAGCGCAATATCCTCTATCAACCCACATCTTTACCCAAGAAGAATATGCAACCCCTCCACCACCGTGTACTAAAACTACGGCAGGGAATTTTCCCTCGCCTTCGGGTTTAGAGTAATAGGCAAAAACTCTCGTAGGTTTACCCTTGTATTTAGCCGACTCAAAGAATAGAGCCTTAACACCGTCCACGCCTTGATCAGGTTTTAGATCGTAATCCGGCGCCCACCAATATTTTACGCTCTTTTGGTATCTAAATTTTTTCAATAACCTATTTACTCTTTGTTTTGTTTTCATAATAACCCCTATTTATGATATTTTTTACCCGCGCGTATGGAAAAAGAACGATACAAAATCTCGTATAACATCACTCTCATAAGCTGATGAGGAAAGGTCAATTCACTCACAGACCACCTAAAGTCCGCCCGATTTTTAACCTTATCGGACAAACCGTGAGAAGAGCCGATTATCATGCAAATTTTTCCCGTACTATCTACCGCTTCCCCTATTTTTTGCGCGAGTTTTATAGAGTCGACTTGTTTTCCCTCTACGCATAACGCCACTACCCACGCACCGTCGGGAATTTTGGAAAGAATCTTATCCCCTTCTATATCTATTGCGTTTTTGATTTCTCTTTCGTTGTCCTCGTCTTGGATTTTTTCCTCTTTCAAATTTATCTCGTCCACCTTTGCGTATGAAGATAATCTTTTCTTATACTCGGATACGGCGTCGACGAGATATTTTTCTTTAAGAGAACCCAAGGTAATTATAGTTAAATTCGTCATATTATCACCAAAATTATTTTATCACAATATATCCTTTTGTCAACACCTTT
>JAFQWW010000028.1 GCA_017407285.1 Clostridia bacterium | reverse complement strand
CCCGGCGAAGTTACTCCCGACGTCGCCCACGCCATTGGTGTTCAGCTTGCCAACGAGCTATGGGGCGAGGACTTTCCCGTTGTGGTCGCCACCCATATAGATCGCGGACACGTACACAATCACTTCTGTCTATCGGCAACGGGATTTTCGGGCAAGCGGTATCACGACTGCAAGGCAACCTACAAGCTGATGCGTGAAACCTCGGACAGACTTTGCAGGGAGTATGGTCTGTCGGTCATTGAGAAGCCAAAGCAACAAGGTACCAAGCATATCGCGGAGGTTCACGCCGAGAAGAAAGGCATTCCAACCATACGCGATCAGATTCGCGCGGACATTGATGCGGTTGCCAACTACGAGTATATCATCAAATACTTTTACAATCGTATGCGAACACTCGGATATACCTTTGAACGTCGAGGTCAATATCTACGCATCAAGCCGTATGGCTCTAACAAGTTCTTTCGCTTGGACAAGCTCGGTGCGGGATACACCGAAGCGGATATTGAAGCAAGGATAAAAAATAACGCAAGGGATATGCAATGGATACCGATACAGTATTACAAGCCAACCTTGCAGGAGAAGCCGACGGGATTACGCGCCCTATATCTTCACTATCTCTACTTGCTCGGTGCGATACCGAAGGTTATCCCTAAAAATCCCGAAGCCTATGCCGCCATCAAGGATGACATTCGTCGCGCCCGTATGTACTCTGAGCAAGCCAAGTTTCTCGGCAAGTACGGACTTGAAACGAAGGACGATCTTATTCAGCACGCGCTGAAGATTGATCCTCAGATTAAAGAGTTATGTAATGAACGACGAGCGCTTTGGAACAAAATCCGTTGGACGAAAGATCCCGAACATGAACAACCGATACGCGATGAAATATTTGCAATCTCTGCCAAGATAAAAACGCTTCGCAAGGAGTTTGCTATGTGCAAGGATGTCTATGACCGAAGTGCATCCGTTGAGCGAACTGTGATGCTGATCGAGTTCCCGCAGCTATTGGAGCAAGAAAAACAAAAATCCGCCCCGAAAAAGGACGGACGCGAGGACAGATAAAAACACGGTCTTGACCGTTAAAATTTGCTACCGCCCGCGAAGGCAGTTTTACGGTCTTGACCGAAGAAAAACGGCATTTTTCCTTTTCTAACACCTAAAATCGTATCCCACATTAAAAAGGCGTTTTCTATTGGAAAATCTGCATTTTTCAACGCTCTTGATCGAGCCTTTTTGAGCGAAAAACGCCTTACTTCAAAAATAAACCCAATTTAGGAGGACTTTATGATTACAAATAAGAAAAAGAACGAAAAGACAACCGAAATCTATTTTGATGAAACACCCGTGCACGTCGTAATACGGACGCACAACACAGCTTTGAAGAAGCGGCTGCTTGCCTTTGCCGAGAAGTTTCCCACGCTTTGTCGGCTGACCGATGATGACGAGCTTGGATGCCTTTCCTTTGAGATTGATAAGAAAAGGTTTGCCTACCGCATCACAGAGCCGTACACCGAGGAACGTAAGGCTTTGGCAAGAGCCAAGATGAACGAGATCAACAATAAGGAGGACAATGGATGAGCGAAACCAAGAGCAGAGAGAAAATTACAGTAATTGATTTACCCGTTACCGCGCTTCGCTCCTTCGAGGAGCATCCCTACAAGGTAGTTGACAATGAGGAAATGGCGAGCCTTGTGGATAGCATCTACAATCAAGGCATACTCACACCCATCACCGTGCGCCCGCTATCCAATGGCGAATATGAAATCGTATCGGGACACCGCCGCTTGTTCGCGTGTCAGAAGCTCGGCATCAAAGTAATCCCCGCCATCGTCAAAGAGCTCAGCCGCGAGGATGCTATTCTTGAAATGGTGGACTCCAACCTTCACCGAGAGCATATCCTACCGAGCGAGAAAGCGAAGGCTTACAAGATGAAAATGGACGCGATGAAAAGACAAGGAGAGCGCACCGATCTTACTTTGTCGCCAATGGCAACAAAGTCGGCAATCGACAGCGCAGCAGAGATTGGAAGTGCGGCGGGCGAGAGCCGTGACCAAGTGTTCCGTTATATCCGCTTAAATCTCCTTATCCCCGAACTGCTTGATATGGTGGACGAGGGGCGCATTGCCTTCCGCCCTGCCGTAGAGCTTTCGCATTTGCAGGAGCAAGAGCAGTACGACCTACTCACAACCATTGAGAGCGAGGATGCCACCCCTTCGCTTAGCCAAGCAATCCGTATGAAGCGGCTCAGCCAAGATGGCAAATTGGATATGGACACCATCTTCGATATTATGACCGAGGAAAAGCCGAACCAAAAGGAAACAGTCAAGATACAGAGAGAAAAGCTCGATAAGTATTTCGGGCGTGGTGTTCCCGTGGCAAAGATAGAAGCCACCATTTTGAACTTATTGGAACAAGAGCGTATCCGTCAGATAAAGAAGCGCAGCGAGCGCGAGGACAGATGAAAGGAGAGTGCCTATGATAAAGAAAATAGAAATGCCCGACATTCGCGGCGTTATCATCCGTGAGCCAATCAATATTGATGAGCCGATCATTTTGGATGACCACATTCCTCACCCAAGACCTTATACAAACGATAGGCGTGATTTGCGCGTCATCCCTTATCCTACGGCACTCAATTTCACAAAGCGTATCGGAACCGTTGATTATGAGGTGAATACCCATTTTGCCGAGGAAGGCAAAAGCACTTTGCTTTCGCAGTTTCGTGATCTGATACTCGCTCAAAAGCTGACCGACGACCTAATGTGACAGAATTGCAAGGATGCGCCGGGCATTGTATAATAAGGCTACCTTACAGCAATGCTCGGCTTTAAGAAAGGAAAAGGTGAATTTATGACAAAACAAGCCGAGAATAATAAAATAACCGCCCTTTACTGCCGTCTGTCACAAGACGACGGGAGAGATGGCGATAGTAATTCAATCGTGAATCAAAGGGAGATCTTATCTCAATACGCTCGTTCCAATGGTTTTCACAATACACAGTTTTTCGTAGATGATGGTGTTTCGGGTACGACCTTTGAACGTCCCGATTTTCAACGTATGCAGAGAATGATTGAGAATGGCGAAATCGGTACGGTCATTGTAAAAGATCTCAGCCGCTTCGGGCGTAACTACCTTGACGTCGGTAAGTATGTTGAAATTAAATACCCCTCGCTCGGTGTTCGCTTCATAGCCATTCAAGAGAACGTTGATACCTTGAAGAATGTTGGTACGGAAATGATGCCGTTCAATAACATCTTCAATGAGTGGTATGCTGCACAGACAAGTAAGAAGATACGCGCCGTTTGGAAAGCAAAAGCCGAAAAGGGTGAGCGCATTTCTGCAACTGTCCCGTATGGTTATAAGAAATCCGAGGACGATCCGAAACAGTGGGTTGTTGATGAAGAACCTGCCAAGATTGTTCGATATATTTTTCAATTATGTATTGAAGGTCTTGGTCCCACGCAAATTGCGCATCGCGTGGAGGATGAAAAGAACCTTTGCCCCACGGCATACTTTTTGTCAGTTGGGCGCAAGACACCAAATCCATTGCCCAAGCGAGGTGAATATGCTTGGGATACTGCAACCGTTAAGCACATCTTATCAAATCGACAGTACACGGGATGCACGGTCAATTTCAAAACCACGCTCGTAAGCTACAAGGTACACAAGACGGTTCATAATCCCGAAGAAGAATGGCAAATCATTCCGAACACCCAAGAAGCTATTATTGATGAGGATACCTTCAACCGCGTTCAAGAACTGCGTGATGGACGCAGACGAAACACCGCCACGGGCAGAGAGAGTCTGTTTTCGGGCTTGCTCTACTGCGCCGATTGCGGCTCTAAGCTTTATTTCTGTGCGGCTAAGAGCATAAAGGAAAATCAAGAGTTTCACAGATGCTCCGCTTACAAAGAAAAACGTGGAACTTGCTCTATCCACTATATCCGAGAGGTCGTTTTAAGAGAAACGATGCTTGATCTCGTAAAGCGCGTAGCACTCTTTATTCAGCAGTACGAAGCGGTATTCCTTTATATGTACGCTAAGAAGCACAACATCACAAAGGAAACGAACGTGCGGAATATGAAGGCTGTCATTGAGAAAGACAAGCGCCGAATTGCCGAGATCGACACGATGATTGAGCGTTTGTACGAGGATAACGTACTTGGCAAAATTCCCGATGACCGTTTCTCTAAGATGATGGGTAAATACGAAACGGAGCAAAAAGCGCTCATAGAAGCGGTTACAAAGGCAGAACACTCCTTAAAGGTATTTGAGCAAGATAAGGTGGATCTCCGCATCTTTCTTGAAACCATCCGTAAGTGTACCGATATTAAGGAGCTTACTCCCGAAATCGTTAATCGACTTATACGACGAATCGAGGTTCACAACAGCGAGAAGGTTGACGGAAGAAAGCGAGTAAAGCTTGACGTTTACTTTACCGCGGCAGGTCTGATCGACATCCCCGACGAGAACGAACTCCGCGAAATGATGGAAGAAATCCGTAAATCCGCGTAAGGACTAAAAAAGCAAGAATACGGCATACCTCTTTCGAGATATACCGTATTCTTGCAGAACTGTCCTTTAGGGTACGACCCTAAAGCAACGGTTTTTTCCATTATTCTCTACTGAAACTGGTGTTGGTACACTTGGGGCAAGGGGGCATTTTGTCCTGTTCGCCCAAATTAACGTTAGTACCACAATTAGTGCAAGAATAGTTACCTTTGCCGGGTTTTTCACCGGTGTGGATAAATTTAGCCATCGTACGACCTCCTTGTGTTGATAATATTACTATTACCAAACGAGGAAAAAATATACGATAAATTAGTCTTTTTTTAGGTGAACGTCGAGCTGGTTGTAGGGGATCTCGATGCCTTGTTCGTCAAATGCTTTTTTGATCGATTCTAACATATCGAAATTCACGGTCCAGTAATCCGCGCTCTTTACCCATACGCGCGCAACGATATTGATACTGCTTGCGCCGTGCTCGCTAACTCTAACGAACGGTTCGGGATCAGTTAAAACGAGTTCGTGCGCTTTTGCTATATCCAAAATAATAGATTTTGCTTTTTCAAAGTCGTTGGAGTATGCAATAGAGAAAGTAAAGTCTACGCGACGCAAATCCTTTTCGGAATAGTTTACGATAGTGCTAGTGGAGAGTGAGCCGTTAGGAACGTAAACCACTTTATTGTCTGGAGTGCGGAGTCTAGTCTGTGTGATACGAATATCTTCTACCGTACCCGAATAACCGCAAGCCTCGATATAGTCGTCCACTTTGAAAGGTCTAGTAATTATCAAAAGCACGCCACCCGCGAGGTTAGACAAAGCACCGTTAACCGCCAAGCCAACGCAAACGCCGAGAGAGGCGATAAGTGCGGTAAGTCCGGAGGTATCGATACCAAGGTAACCGATAAGACAAACGACTACCAAGATTTTTAGTACTATCTTAAATAGATACAAAAGAGTTTTGGTCAACGTCTTGTCAAAATGACGTTTTCCGTTGAGCGCGCGTTTTTCTATTCGACGAGCGATCAAGGTAATAACGCGGAAAGACACCAAAAGAATCAAGAGTGCAATAACGATTTTAACACCGTCGGTTTTGAGCCAACCGAGAACGGTTTGCCAAAGTTTTTCCCAATCCATAGTTTTCTCCTTGAGTTTTTTCTAATTATACAACTATTATGCGTTCTCGTCAAAGGACGTTATAAAAAAATTTTCATATTTTTCAAAATTCGTCATATATTGCTAATACGAGAGGTAATTATGAGAGAAGATATAGCAAGTCGAGCAGTGGAATTTGGCGAATACGTAGTGGAACACGATGCCACGGTAAGAGAGGTAGCAAAATGCTTTGGAATAAGTAAAAGCACGGTACATTACGACGTGTCGGAAAGATTGAAGAAAATAGATTACGAATTATACAAAAAGGTCGTGAAAGTGCTAGAGCGAAATTTTGCCGAGCGCCACGTTAGAGGTGGCGAGAGCACGAGGAGAAAGTACGCGGAAAGAAAGGAGAGTAGATAAACTACTCTCCTCTTGCATTGTCGCACATTTTTTTGTATTCCATTGGGGTTACGCCTTTGTAGCGTTTGAAAATTTTGGAAAAGTAACTGTTGTCGTTGAATCCTGAGTCAAAAGCTACCGTTATGACGTTGCAGTCCTCTAAAGACATTTGTTGACAAGCGCGCTCCACGCGTAGACGATTGACGTATTCTATAGGCGCGTATCCGGTAAATTCCTTGAAAAATCTACACAAGTATTTTTCATTTATTCCCGACACTTCTCCGAGTTGAGAAAGGGTGATGCGCTCCGTGTAGTTTTGCTCTATATACTCTAAAAGTTCGGTTACCGTTTTTCGTCTATGACCTGATTTGGTGGTTTTGTCGTCTAGTACGACGTGTTTTTCTCGAAATACGTGATATAGCATATCACACAACAGCGAATACACCTTTAATTCAAAAAATTCGGGTTTATCTTTTAGCGTTTTGCATATCTCTACTATTTTTTTAGACACCTCGTCTTCTTCGTGATAGGCGCATTTATCTATCACAACCTCTCCGCTCACGACGGGGAGAAGGAAGGTTGCGCTCTTTCCACCCTTTACGCAAAGCATTTTTAGGTCGAAAACTATACTATCGTACTCCGCACCCTCTACGGGTTCACAACGGTGCAATACTCCGCATGGAATAAGGGCTGTGTCGCCTGCGCCCAACTGGTGTTCAAGGTTGTTTAGGTATAGTTTAACCCCTCCTTTTTTAACCCTCATCAATTCAAATTCCAAGTGCCAATGCAAGGGCATCACGTATCGTGGGTGCCAAGAATCAACAGGATAATAGGATATAGGAAAATCGGGAGAACCTCTCCTTTCTTTTTCGTGATGTTCGCTTAATTTCATAATTAACTCCAAAAAAGTGAATATCGTTATATATTTTTACTATTTTCACCAAGCATTATAGTACATTTTGTGCTAAAATGCAATAGTAAAACCATAAGTTTAGGAGGAAAAATTATGGCAGAAAACAGATTGGTCGGGGATTATCCCGTAATAGGTATCCGTCCCACTATAGACGGTAGACGTGGACCTTTGAAGGTAAGAGAGTCTTTGGAAGTTCAGACCATGAACATGGCTAAAAACTGCGCGGACTTGATTAAGGCTAACGTTTTTTATTCTAACGGCGAACCCGTTAAAGTAGTTATTGCAGACACCACCATCGGTCGTGTTGGCGAGGCTGCGGCTTGCGCAGATAAGTTTAGAAAAGAGGGCGTTGATATCACTATCACGGTTACGCCTTGTTGGTGCTACGGCGCAGAAACTATGGATATGGATCCCAATACCATAAAAGCGGTTTGGGGATTTAACGGAACGGAAAGACCGGGCGCTGTGTACTTGGCGAGCGTTCTTGCTACTCACACTCAAAAAGGTTTGCCCGCTTTCGGCATTTACGGACACGAAGTTCAGGATATGTCTGATACCTCTATTCCTTGCGACGTTGAGGAAAAACTCTTGCGTTTTGCTCGTGCTGCAGTTGCCGTTGCTACCATGCGTGGCAAGTCCTATTTGCAGATCGGTTCTATCTGTATGGGTATTGGTGGATCTATCATTTCTACCGACTTTATCGAAGACTATTTGGGAATGAGAGTAGAGTCCGTGGACGAGGTCGAAATTATCCGTCGAATGAGCGAAGGCATTTATGATAAAAAAGAATACGAAAAGGCTCTTGCTTGGGCTAAAAAATATTGCATAGAGGGCTTTGACAAGAACCCCGAGAATATGCAGAGAACGAGAGCGCAGAAAGATTCTGATTGGGAATTCGTTGTTAAGATGATGGTTATCATCAAAGATTTGATGAACGGAAACAAAAATCTTCCCGAAGGCGCAGAAGAAGAGATGGTTGGTCACAACGCTATTGCCGCTGGTTTCCAAGGACAACGTCAGTGGACCGATTTCTATCCCAACTGCGATTTCCCCGAATCCATGCTCAACACCTCTTTCGACTGGAACGGCGCAAGAGAGCCATATATTCTTGCAACGGAAAACGACGTTTTGAACGGTTTGGGTATGCTCTTTATGAAGTTACTCACTGGTCGCGCTCAGATGTTTGCGGACGTTAGAACTTATTGGAGTGGAGACGCTGTTAAACGTGTTACCGGTTACGAAATGGAAGGACACGCAAAAGACGCCGACGGTATTATCCACCTCATAAACTCCGGTGCTTGTTGTTTGGACGCTAACGGTGAAGCGCGTGATAAAGACGGCAATCCCGTTATGAAAAAATGGTGGGAAGTTGATGAAGCGGACCAGAAAGCTATTATGGAAAACACCACGTGGAACTACGCTGACCTTGGATATTTCCGTGGCGGTGGATATTCTTCACGTTTCGTGACCAAAGCCGAAATGCCCGTTACTATGATAAGACTCAACCTCGTTAAAGGCTTAGGACCTACCTTGCAGATAGCCGAAGGTTGGACGGTAAATCTTCCCGACGAGGTTAGCGACACTTTGTGGAAGAGAACGGACTACACTTGGCCTTGTACTTGGTTCGCTCCTAGAATCACGGGCGAGGGTGCGTTCAAGTCCGCTTACGACGTTATGAATAATTGGGGCGCAAATCACGGCGCTATCTCTTACGGTCATATCGGTGCAGACCTCATCACGATGTGCTCCATGCTCCGTATCCCCGTATCTATGCACAACGTAGACGAGAAAGATATCTTCCGTCCCTCCGCTTGGAACGCATTCGGTATGGACAAAGAAGGTCAAGACTACAGAGCGTGCCAGACCTACGGACCTTTATTCAAAAAATAATATTTAGAGAATTATTGAGCAAGGCGTGTGCCTTGCTCAATTTTTTTCTTACAACCGTTGACAAAATAAGACAAAAGGGGTAATATTTATATAGTTAAAAACTCAAGGAGATTATATATGAAAAAGTTTTTCGGTGAATTTAAGAAGTTTATCACCCGCGGAAACGTGCTTGATATGTCCGTCGGTGTTATCGTTGGCGGTGCGTTTACGGCTATCGTCAACGGATTGAGCAATTTTATCTTGAAACCCTTGATAAATTGGTTGTTGAGCATCATTTTGGGCAAAGGTTCATTGGAGGATATCGTTACCTTCTTAGGTGAGCCTGCGTATACTAAGGACGGCGCTATCGACCTTGCTAATTCTTTCTATATTGATTGGGGTTCTTTCATCAACGCTATTATCAACTTCTTGCTTATTGCGTTCGTGTTGTTCTCTATCGTTAAAGCTATCAATC
This sequence comes from Clostridia bacterium, assembly GCA_017407285.1. GTDB lineage: Bacteria > Bacillota > Clostridia > Christensenellales > RUG350 > RGIG2224. The sequence goes on along the minus strand of JAFQWW010000028.1, from coordinate 5,951 downwards.
ACATGAAAGATAGTCAGGACAAGTTGGAAGCGTTGAGTAGACAAGGCAAACTCACCAAAGAGCAGAAAAAAGAGCTCAAGGCTAACGGTATAAACAAGAAAGACAAAGAAGCGGTAGCAAAGTATTTTGCAGATAAAGCAAAGAAAGAAGAGGAAGAGAAAGCTAAAGCGGAAGCAGAGGCAGCGGAGCAAGCTAGACTTGATAGACTTGCAAATCCCACTACCGAAGATTTACTAAAACAAATCTTAGAAACCATGAAAAATAAATAAATGAGGAAAGCACACTGAAAAGTGTGCTTTTTTTTATATAAAAAAACACGATTATGCATTGACTAAAAGACTAAAATAACTTATACTTTATCTATCAATTATATTGGGAGAGAAATATGAACGCTAACGTGGAAAAACTCAAGACGGCATTATCCGGCGATCTTCGCGAATACAAGTCCATTCCTTTTTGGAGTTGGAACAACGTTTTGGACGAAAAAGAACTTATAAAACAAATAGACGATATGTATTCAGCGGGCATCGGTGGATTTATCATGCACGCAAGAACGGGACTCAAAACGGAGTACTTGGGCGAGAAATGGTTTTCGTGTATCGAGGCTTGCTTGAAAAGAGCAAGAGAACTCAATATGTGCGCTTGGGTGTACGACGAGAACGGTTGGCCGTCGGGATTTGTTGACGGCAGACTCTTGAAAAATTACGATTTCCGTGCAAGATTTTTGGAGTACGGAGAGAGTGAAGAGTGGGACGAGTCCGCCTATTGCGTGTACGTTCAAAATGAGGACGGATACAAAAGAATAGAAAAACCTATAGACGGCGCTAAATACAAAAACGTTTATCTAAGAGTTTCTCCTGCTAATACCGATATTCTAAATCCTGACGTAACCGACGCCTTTATTAAGGCTACTCACGAGGAGTATTACAAACGTTTTGCAGATAGTTTTGGTCGTGAACTCGTAGGATTCTTTACGGACGAACCGCAGTACTATAGAGCGGCAACTCCTTACACCCACGTTGCGGAAAAACCTTATCACGAGGAAACGGGAGGAGATATCAGAGACGGACTTATTTGGCTTTTCAAACACGACGAGAGAGGTTATGAGTTTAGGGTTAGATATTACAAAATCTTGAACGAACTCTACGTAAACAATTTTTATAAAAAACTATACGACTGGTGCGAGGCACACAACTGCTTGTTGACCGGTCACTCCGTTGAGGAAACCGTTTTGCACGCTCAAATGTGGGGTGGCGCTAACTGTATGTCCTCGTATGAGTACGAACATATCCCGGGTGTCGATTGCTTGGGTAGAAATTGCGGAACCGAGCTTGCTCCTAAACAAATCGGTAGCGTAGCAAGTCAGTTAGGCTTCAAGCACGTTTTGACCGAAACTTTCGGCGTATCGGGTTACGATTGCTTGCCGAGAGAACTCAAAAGTTTGGGCGAATTCCAATATTTCCACGGCGTAAACTTTATGTGTCAGCACTTGCTTCCCTATTCTTTAGCAGCGCAAGGCAAACACGACTGTCCTCCCGTATTTTCCAAGCACAACGGTTGGTACAAAGGTTTCAAACGTTTCAACGACCACTTCACCGCACTTGGATATTTGGTAGCAAACACCTCGGAACACGTAGACGTTTTGCTCGTTCATCCTATGCGCAACGTTTATCTAGAGTACGTTAGACCGGAAGGCGCGAAGAGTATAGAGGAACTAGAGAATAGTTTTTGGGAGTTGATGAGAGAATTTAGAAAACGTGGCGTGCAGTATCACTTTGCAGACGAGAGAATTTTGGAGCGTTACGGCAAAGCGGACGGAGATAAAGTCGTTATTGGAAATTACTCATACGACACCGTAGTCGTGCCTGAAATTACCTCTTTGTCTCAACCCACCGTGGATATTTTGTCCGCATACGAAGGAAAACTCGCTATGCTCTCTGATATTAAGTATATAGACGGAGCGAAAGCCAAGGTTGACTTGAAGGCTAATATAACTATAGAGGACGTTTACAAAAACACTAGATTAAAATTTGAATGTAGTGACGGTAATTGCGGTATATCTAGCCGTGGTGGTGAACTTGGAGAGTATATATTTATTAAAAACTATTCTCGTGATTGCTCCTCTTTGTTCAAAACCAAAGATATTGCCAATAAGTACAAAGCGTTGTCTTTGGAAACCTTTGAACTCAAGTGCATTTCGGACGAAATGACTTTGGAGAAAAACGAGAGTTTAATACTCGTTCAAGACGATACGGCAAAGAGTGTCGTTGTAAAAGAGCAAGAGATAGACGTAACGGATAGTTTCAAAACCGTCAAGATAGACAAAAACTATTTAGTTATGGACTACGCAGCCCTCTCTTACGACGGAGAGAAGTTTAGCGATATCATGCCCATACACCAACTTTTTGAAACCTTACTTCGTCAAGACTACAAGGGTATGGTGTGGGTAAAACAGATATTTAAGTTAAACGACAAAGTAAACCTAAAATTCGTTATGGAAAAGGGCAACAATCCGAGCGTTAAGATAAACGGTGTGGAACTTACCCTCATACAAAACGATTTTGATATCAATTTCTGTGAAGCAGATATTACGGATATCGTAAAGGTGGGCGAGAACGAACTCGTGTATAGCGTAAATTATTATCAACACGAGGGCGTGCATTTTGCTCTCTTCGATCCTCTCGCAACCGAGAGTTTGGTAAACTGCTTGTACTACGATACCCATATCGAAACGACCTATTTGAAGGGCGATTTTGTAGTTGAAGAGGACAAATCTTTGTCCAAGATCACAGCCCTTCCTCCCGTTACCGGAGAATTATACAAAGAAGGATATCCTTTCTTTAAGGGAACGGTTACATTGAGGGGAGAATACGATTGGGACGGATTAGGTGAGGCGTACATAAAACCCGAAGGTAGATATATGATGGCGGATATGAAGATAAACGGCAAAGAGGCGATGATTGTCTTTGAAAACCGCTTGAATATCACCAAACTCTTGAAGGTGGGTAAAAACGATATCGAGATGACCTTGACGGCAAGCTTGAGAAACTTCTTTGGACCTCACCACAGAGCCACCGATCCCGAACCCATGGGCACTGGACCGGATAGTTTCCACATGAGAGGCACTTGGGGTAACGGCGTATCTCCTAAATACACCCACAACTACAATTTCGTACCGTTTGGCGTAGAAAAGGTATTGATAATTAAAGAATAAGTAAAAAACCGCACTGAACAGTGCGGTTTTTATTATTAGTTAATATCAAAAAGGTCGTTTGGTGTGCAAGTTAAAATCTTACATAAAAGAAAAATGTCGCTGACGGACGGTTCTCTTCGTCCTTGCTCCCAATTTGCATAGGTACTAACGGGTATTTCTAGTGCTATAGCCACGTCTTTTTGTAGTAGCCCACGTTCTTCCCTTAGCATTTTAAGATTTAAGCAAAAAGCTTGTTTGTAGTTTTTGTTTGTTTCCATATATAAATTATATCAAGGAATAGTCAAAATGTCTACTAAAACACAGTTAAACGGTTCCGCTTTTGGGATTGGATATAGCTGGGTTTTTGAAAGAAGAAATATAAATTTCCCCATTGACAAAACACCGTGCTAGTGTTAGAATACAAAAAAAGAGGTTAAATTATATCGACAATGGGAAGATAGTTTGTTGACTAATACGAGGAGAAATAATATGAAAATATTGCCGTTTTTGATTATTTATTCAATATATTTAAGAAGATTTAATAAAAAACAAAACAATTTTGGCAAACAACCGATGTCTCCGCTGGTTTTTTATTTGGTTATGGTGGGGGCGATCATGTGTGTTGTTATTGCATTATTAGCAGTTATGTTAATAATTAATTGGATAAGCTCCTGCTTTTAGTTTGTCTATGTTGTTGAGTGAGTATAGTAGAAACTCATTTAAGCTGTTTGGTTTAGATGGAACTAATCGTATAACGACTTACATTGAAAATGCTTTGTCCGAAACATTTAGATAAATAAACAACGTAGTTTCAATGAAATGCACCCCTAGAAGTTAGGCTCTTTTAGGCGGTGTATTTTAAACGGTAAAAAAATAAATATACTCTTCTTTGAAGATCCAATATGCTTGGAAAACGTAGAAACCCTAAAAGACTTTACCTCAAAAACGGTAGTACCGATAGCGGCAAGTTTGCACATGGCTGCAGTAATTCCCAATTTTTTAATTATGGAAACCTCGCTGGATTTTTGAAAGAATAAATATAAATTTTCCCATTGACAAAACACCGTGCTAGTGTTAGAATACAAAAAAATATTAGGTGGATATTATGTTGTTGACTATGGAACATTTTCCTCTAAGACTTCGTTTTGGGGAAGAAAAGGCGTTTGAAATGATGAAAATTGCAGGCTTTGACGGGGTGGACTACAGTTTTTGCGGATTTAGTGGCGAAGCAGTAGGTTTAGAAAACCACGTTGAGGGCGCAAAAGAAACGAAAAGACTTTTGGAAAAGTACGGACTCGTCGTACGTCAAGCGCACGCACCTTTCGTTTTTCGCTATGGCGACGAGATGAGTGTGGAAAACAAGGATTTTTTGGATATCGTCAAAAGTTTTGAGTACGCTTCTATCATCGGGTGTGAGCACGTGGTCGTGCACTCTCTTAAAATGCCTAATATGGATGAGTTTTTTGATTATAACTACACCTATTATAAGAGTTTAGAGCCGTACGCTAAAAAATACGGAGTGAAGATAGCGGTGGAGAATTTGAGAAACTCTCGTTTTCACACGCCGGAAGAGATATGCGCATTTTTGGATAGACTGGATAGCGACGTTTTTTCGATATGTATAGACGTTGGTCATTGTGCTATCACGGGTATGACGCCAGAATTATATATATCTGGTATGAGAAAGAGAATTGATTGCGTACATTTGCATGATACGGACGGGGCGGTGGATAGACACTGGATACCTTATCAAGGCGTGCATAATTGGGACGGTATCGTGAGCGCATTAAAAGAAAAGGGCTTTAAGGGGGATATGAATTTTGAAATCATTCATTCTTTTGACAACGTTCCAAACGATTTGATGCAAGACACGATAAATTATTTAGGAAAAGTCGGAAGATATATAATGGAAAAATATTAAGCAAATAAAAAACCGCTCGAATGAGCGGTTTTTTCTATACTAAATATGACAAATTCCGTCATATTTAATTATTTTCTTTCCCTTAACCTTCTAAAAAATGTTGCTCTACTTATTTTTAATATCGAAGACGCTTGGTCGGCGGATATTTTTCCGTGCAAATAATCATTTGCAACTTTATCAAAGAGTAAGGGATCAATTTTTATTTGTCCACGACCTTTATAAACGTTTTGTTCTTTCGCTTTTTCTATTCCGCGCATTCTAAGCCTTTTTTTGCGCTCAAATTCACGGATATACATCGGCATCAAAAGTCTGTAATAGTAAAGGCGAGATTCGTCGTCTATTATAATATCATCAGCATAAAGATAATCGCCAAAGCAAATAATTTCAAGCAATTTTTTATTGAGACTATCCGACCTTCTTACCAAATCGTACATAGAACGCTCTTTATAACTAACAGCATCTTTACCGTCAAAAGGCATAACGAAAAATCTATCGCCTGAATATCTCTTGTTGGTTTTTATAAGCCATTCTAAGCGGTTCAATGCTTGCATACCGCTTTCTTCCATCAACGCCCACAAATCTTCACGATGTTCACTTGGCGTTCTCTCGGAAATAAAAGTGGGAATTATGTTCTTACGTTCATATATGGTTTTTTTCAAACTCAAATCAAGTCCGGGAATGCCCTGAAATAAGTGGTCAGGCAACATATCAATAACGTTATAAAATGGACGGAATATGTAGTTAAATGCACCGTCTTCCCATTCTTCATATTCAATTTTAGCAATTTTGTAAATGAACTTATAATCGTCTTCAAGACAGATAAAGCCCATTGTAGTT
>JAFQWW010000027.1 GCA_017407285.1 Clostridia bacterium | reverse complement strand
ACGGTGGTGCTCGCGTTCAAGACTTTTTGCAAAGCGTTGCACTTGTGTCGGATACGGACGGAATGGACGACTCGGATTATGTTACGATATCCACCATACACATGGCTAAAGGTTTGGAATTTAGATGCGTATTCGTGGTTGGATTGGAAGAAGATATTATTCCTTCTTCAAGAGCGGTTCGTGAACCGGGGGGATTGGAGGAGGAACGCCGTATTATGTACGTTGCAGTAACGCGCGCTATGGAAAGACTTTATCTAACCTACGCCGGCACTCGTTATAGATTTAACGAGGTAAAGACCAATCTTCCTAGTAGATTTTTGCGTGAGGCGTTTTTACTCGTTAATCCTACCGAAAAAATGGCGCAACGCAACGATTATAGGATAAATAGAGGGGAGGGCGGTGCTAGTCCTACCACGGTTAAACTTCCCGAAAGACCTGTCATATCACAGCGTGCAAGTGTGAACACACAAAAAACTGATCCTTCTCAATTTAAGCTTGGACAAAAGGTTCGTCACGCACGTTTTGGAGTAGGACGAATTATATCTATCGAGGGCACGGGTTCGTCCGCTATGGCAACCGTAGCCTTGGAAGGTTTAGGAATTAAAAAATTCGCGTTATCAATAGCGCCTTTGACTGTGGAGGAATAATGGATAAGATTCGTGAACTTATCGACAAATTGAATAAATGGAGTTACGAGTATTACACTTTGGATGCTCCTACCGTGTCTGACGCCGAGTACGATAAAGTGTACGACGAGTTGTTGGCGCTAGAAAAAGAAAGCGGTGTAGTTATGCCCGATTCTCCCACGAAAAGGGTAGGAGGAGAGGTCTTAAAGTCCTTTTCTACCTATAAACATCGTGCAAGGCTTTATAGTTTGGACAAGTGCAAAACTCAAGAAGAACTATCTAAGTTTTTAGAGAAATCAGATGCTCAAGAGTACACCGTTGAATACAAATACGACGGACTAACCATAAATCTTACCTACGAAGACGGGCTATTGGCGCGAGCAACTACTCGTGGAGACGGCGAGGTTGGAGAGGACGTAACCAATCAAGTATTGACCATAAATAGCGTACCGCTGAGAATAAAAGATAGGGGCGTGTACGAAATTCAAGGCGAGGCGATTATGCGTTTGTCGGTATTGGAAAAATACAACGAGACGGCGCAAGAAAGGTTGAAAAACGCACGTAACGCGGTGGCTGGCGCGATACGAAATCTTGATCCTAGAGAAACCAAAAAACGTGCGCCCGAAGTGGTGTGTTATAACGTTGGATATTCCTCGGATATAAAGTTTTCCTCTCAAACCGAAATGCATGAATTTTTAATTAAAAACGGATTTAAGGCTGGGTATTATTTTAATCTTGCAAAGAGCAAAGAGGAAGTTATAAAGGGTATTGACGAGATAGAAAATAGTCGACAAAATCTAGACTTTTTGATAGACGGAGCGGTTGTTAAAGTAAACTCGATAAAAGTCCAAGACCAATTAGGTTACACCGAAAAATTCCCACGTTGGGCGATGGCTTATAAGTTCAAAGCGGAGGAGATGACCACCGTGGTCGAGGGAGTTGCGTGGCAGGTTTCTCGTACCGGGAAACTCAATCCGCTAGCTTTACTCACTCCCGTGGACATTGGAGGCGTTACCGTTAAAAAAGCCACCCTTAATAACTATAGCGAGATAAAGAGAAAGGATATAAAGATAAATTCTAGAGTATTCGTGCGTCGCTCAAACGACGTTATTCCCGAAATTTTGGGTGTAGCAGAGCATAGTGAAAACTCTATAGATATCGAAAGACCTACGGTGTGTCCCGCGTGCGGTGCGCCTACGCGCTTTGACGACGTGTTTATTTATTGTACCAACGACAAGACTTGCGTATCTCGTACCGTGTCCGAACTTGAACATTTTTGTTCCAAAGACTGTATGGATATAGAGGGATTGAGTGAGAAAACTTTGGAAGCGTTGTATAACGACTTAGGCGTTAGAAAAATACACGAAATCTATTCCTTAAAAGAGGAGGACTTATACAAACTCGACGGTTTTAAGGATAAGAAAGTCAAAAATTTACTCGATGCTATAGAGAAATCTAAAAAGTGTGAATTGTGGAGATTTATCCACGCTTTAGGAATCCCCGGTATAGGAAAAAAGGCGAGCAAACAACTAGTAGACGTTTACGAGACCTTAGATGAGTTGAGGGGAGCAAGTGTTGAGGATTTAGTTAAGATAGAAGATTTTGGAGAAATAACGGCAAATAACGTCGTGAACTACTTTATAAATCCCGAAAAACGAGAAGACTTGGAAAAACTGCTCGAAGTGGGCTTTGATTTTTCCAAAGAAAAGGTAGAGGGCGGTACTTTTTCGGGCTACGTCGTGGTACTGACTGGTAGTTTGAAAAACTATAAGCGTTCTTTAGCTCAAAGTCTTATAGAGGAGCGTGGAGGCGTAGTTGCCGATTCGGTGTCTAAAAGGGTGAATTTGGTCGTTGCAGGAGAGGACGCAGGATCTAAACTCCAAAAGGCGGAGAAATTGGGTATCAAGATAATATCGGAAGAAGAATTTGAGTCAATGCTTTGAAATTTGGCTTAAACCCTTGAATTTTCCCATAAGTTATGTTATTATATACTGTGATTAAATAGCGTACGCACGCGTGTGCCTACGCGTGAGGAGAAAAATATGTACAGTATGACGGGCTACGGCAAAGGCACGGGTGTCTTTGACGGGCGTGAACTCACTATAGAACTCAAGTCCGTAAACCATAGATTTTTGGATTTGACTATAAAACTTCCACGTACTCTTTTGTACGCAGAAGACGCTATTCGCAAGGTTTTGCAACAGAACCTTTCTCGTGGGCACGTAGACGTTTACGTTACCTTGGTAGACAAGAGAGAGGGCGCAACGAGTATAAGTGCGGATAAAACTTTGGTTAAGGAATACTTGAGACTATCGAAAGAGTTGTCCGAGGAGTTGGATATACAAAACGATTTTTCCACTAACTTTGCATTACGTATCCCTGACGTTATCTCAACCGACGTTAAGGATCAAGAAGGACTTACCCCCTTTATCGTAGAGTGTACGAAAAAGGCTATAGACGGACTTTTAGCGATGAGAAAGGCAGAGGGAGAAGCGCTTTGCTTGGATCTTGTAAAACGAGTAAATCTTATGCGTGAGATGGTCGCAGTCATTCGTGAACGCGCGCCTATGGTTGCGGAGGATTATAGGGTAAGATTGACCGAGAAGGTAGAGGAACTTTTAGGCTCTAACATCGACGAGGCGAGAATACTTCAAGAAGTTGCTATCTTTACGGACAGGGCGAATATTGACGAAGAACTCACGAGATTGAACGCGCATTTTGAAAGATTCGACGAGTTCGTGAGTGATTCAGAACCGGTTGGCAGAAGGTTGGACTTTTTGGTTCAAGAGATGAACAGAGAGATAAACACTACGGGTTCAAAATCTAACGATATTACTATTACCGAGCAAGTGTTAAAACTTAAAAACGAATTAGAAAAGGTTCGCGAGCAAGTACAGAATTTGGAGTAGAAATGAAAAACGTAAAATTTGTTAGCATAGGTTTTGGCAGTCTAGTAAATCTAGATAGGGTGGTGGCAGTCATCAATCCCGATACCTTGCCTAGTAGACGACTTATTAGTGACGCAAGAGACGCAGGCAATTTGTTGGACGCGACTTGCGGTAGAAAGACGAGAGCGATAGTGGTCGTGGACGGTGGACAGATTATATTGTGTGGACTGAATACCGATACGATAGCGTCAAGATTGAATCTTCAACAAGACTTACAAAAGGAGGACTATTCCGATGAGGAAGAATAAAAAAGGTTTATTAATAGTCATCAGTGGACCGTCAGGCGCGGGCAAAGGTACTATTATCAAGGAAATAAAAAATAAAATACCCGATATCGCTTACTCCGTATCCGTTACGACGAGAGCGCCGAGAGAGGGCGAGGTGGACGGACGTGATTACTTTTTCCGTTCTTACGAGCAGTTCAAAGACATGCTTCACAACAACGAGTTTTTAGAAACCGCCGAAGTGTACGGCAACTATTACGGCACGCCTAGAAGTTACGTTGAGAAACTTTTGATGGACGGCAAAGACGTTATTCTTGAAATCGACACCGTTGGTGCAGAAAACGTTAAAAAGCAGTTCCCTAGTGCAGTTTTAGTATTTATCGTTCCCCCTGCTACCAAAGACTTGGAAGCAAGATTGGATAAGAGAGGAACGGAGACGGACGAGGTAAAAGCAAGAAGACTTCAAGCGTCCGAAAAGGAATTTGCTAGTATTAAAAAATACGATTACGTTATAGTAAACAACGATTTGACTGATGCAGTGGACGATTTGTTAGCAATTATTCGTTCCACCCACTGTACGGTTAAACTCAACAGCGTTTTAGTTCATAAATTTTCAGGAGGTAAATAATTATGATGACCGAACCGCCTATTGACAAACTCATTGAAAAGGCAGAGTGCAGATACGCGTTGACTTGCGTAGTTGCAAAAAGAGCACGCCAGCTAATTGGACAAGAACAAGAATACTTAGAGTCCACCGGACTCAAACCCGTTAGTCTTGCCGCTAAAGAGATTTACGACGGCAAAATCGTTATTTCTAAAGACTAATGTTGAAGGGTGTAACCGTTGCTCTAGGCGTTACGGGAGGAATAGCCGCGTACAAAGCGTGCGAGGTTTGTTCTAGCCTTGTAAAACTTGGAGCAAAGGTAAACGTAATAATGACCAAAAACGCAACGGAGTTCGTGAGACCTCTGACCTTTGAGGTGCTCTCAAATAACCCCGTTACTTACGACATGTGGGAGAGAAAACGCGAGTGGGAGGTAGAACACGTATCTATCGCTCAAAGCGCGGACGTCATAGTGGTTGCGCCTGCTACTGCAAATTTGATTGGTAAACTTGCAAACGGTGTGTGCGACGATATGTTGACTACGACCATTATGGCAAGCAACGCTCCCGTAGTTATTTGTCCTGCGATGAACGTCGTTATGTACGAAAACCCGATTTTACAAGAAAACGTTGAAAAACTAAAGAAAAGAGGTTATATCTTCGTAGAACCTGAGGAAGGTAGACTTGCGTGCGGCGCAGTTGGTCGCGGTAGACTTGCTCCCCCCGAGCACATCGTTCAAGAAACGATAAAAGTACTTGGTGGCGCGGACTACGCCAATAAAAAGGTTCTTATCACGGCAGGTGGTACGAGCGAGAGAATAGACGGCGTACGATATATAACCAACCGAAGTAGTGGTAAAATGGGTGCGTGTATCGCGCGTTCTGCTATGCGTAGAGGGGCAGAAGTTATCCTAGTCGTTGGAAACGTTACTGCGGATATGCCAAAAGGCGCAAAGATTATTCGGGTTGAGTCCACTGAGGATATGTACAAAGCCGTTATGGATAACTTATCCGACGTTGATATCGTGATAAAGTCCGCAGCACCTGCAGATTATAAGGTTTTAAACCCGACTAACAAAAAGATAAAGGACGAAAAGGTTTGTTTAGAACTCACGAAAAACGTGGATATTGCGCGTGAAGTCGGCAAAGTAAAAGGGGATAAAAAACTCGTGATTTTCGCTGCGGAAACGGAAAACCTTTTGGATTACGCAAAATCTAAATTAGTTTCCAAAAACGCGGATATGGTGGTTGCAAACGACGTAACTCGCGAGGGTGCGGGATTTAATCACGACACCAACGACGTCGTTATTATCCATAAAGGGGGACGAGAGGTTTCCTCTGGATTGGTACAAAAAAGTCAAGTAGCAGAGATGATACTAGACGAATTAAAATTAGAATGGTAGCAGAAGTTGTCGTTGACGTACTAAATAACGAGGTCGACAAAGTGTTCGATTACTCTATTCCACAAGATATGACGGTTCAACCCGGAATGAGGGTGGCCGTCAATTTTGCAAATCGGGATATAGAGGGATTCGTGATACGCGTAAAAGACAAATCGGAATTTGATAGATTAAAACCTATATCTAGAGTCTTGGACGAGGACGTACTGATACAAAAAGATCTTTTTTCTTTGTGCGATTTTATGCGTGACAAGTATCATTTGCGTTACGCAGACGTTTTGAGATTGTTCGTGCCGAGTATATTAAGGTCGGGCAAGGTATCACCCCAAATCGTGTCTTACGCTGATATTGATAAAAGTTCTACGTATACACCCTCTAATCGTGCCCAAAAACAGTTAGAGGCGGTAAAGTATTTGGACGAATACGGTTTGACCTCTCTCGTCTATCTTAAAAAGAGATTTGGCGCAAGCGCTATAAACGCTTTAGTGGATAAAGGCGCTATCAAACTTACTAAAATCAGACGAATGAGAAAGCCGTTCGGCGAGGAAGGGGAGAAAAAGAAAGTGTCCCTATTGCCCGCACAACAAAACGCAGTTGATCGTGTGGAGCGAGAAGATGGCGTATTTTTGTTGCACGGCGTTACTGGCTCAGGTAAAACTGAAGTCTATATGCACCTCATTGAAAACGTCTTAAAAAGGGGAAAGAGAGCGATTATGCTCGTTCCAGAGATTTCTCTAACTCCCCAGATTTTGAGATTATTCCGCAGTCGTTTCGGTGACGGAGTGGCTATATTACATAGCGGATTGACGGAGGGGGAAAGATTTGACGAATGGCAAAGAATTCTCTTTAAGGACGCAGGAGTCGTGGTGGGCGCTAGAAGCGCTATATTTGCTCCCGTTCAAGATATAGGACTTATCATTATAGACGAGGAGCACGACGGTAGTTACGTCAGTGAAAGCAACCCTCGTTACGATACCTACTCGGTTGCAAAAGAGAGAGCCAAGCTTTGTGGCGCAAAACTCGTGGTGGGGAGCGCAACGCCTTCTATTGAAACCTACACGAGAGCGAAGCGAGGGGAGATAAAACTTATAGAAATGGGCGAGAGGGTAAATAAAAGACCTCTACCCGATATGAGTATAGTGGATATGTCGAGAGAACTTCGAGAGGGAAATAGAGGGGTTTTCTCAAGACAGTTAGTCAGTGAACTCACGGAGTGTGTGGAGAGCGGAAAACAAGCCATTCTCTTTATAAATCGCAGAGGATATTCCTCCTTCTTGATGTGTCGAGAATGTGGTTACGTACCTAAATGCGAGGACTGTGACGTAACGCTAACCTATCACGCGCAAGAAGGCGTGATGAAGTGTCACTATTGTACGAGAAGATATAAAGTTTTGGACGAGTGTCCAAATTGCGGTAGCAAAACCATTCGTCAAGGTAGACCGGGTACGGAGCAGGTAGTTGCCGAACTCAACAAACTTTTCCCGAACACCAAAATACTTAGAATGGACAACGACACGGTGACGGGAAAGGATTCTCATCACAAAATCCTATCCGCCTTTTCAAAAGGAGAGGCGCAGATATTGGTAGGTACGCAGATGATAGCGAAAGGACACGATTTCCCAGACGTTACGTTGGTCGGTATATTAGACGCGGATTTATCTTTGTATTTATCCGAGTACATGAGCGCGGAAAAAACCTATCAACTAATTACCCAAGTTGCAGGCAGAGCGGGTAGAGCGGATAGCGTGGGGCGCGTAGTACTTCAGACCTACACCCCTCGTCATTACGTATATAGATACGCAAAAGATTACGATTATCTAGGTTTTTACGGTAAAGAGGGAAATTTAAGAGAGGTATCTAAATATCCTCCGTACTCTAAAATCGTAAGAGTAATGTTTACATCAGTTGAGGAAGATAAAGCGAGAGAGTTCGCTAAATCCACCTACGTTGCGCTAAAAGAATATAGGGAAAAGCACGAGAGCGCATTTATATACCTTGGCGCGATGAAATCTCCCGTGACCAAAATACAAAAGAAATTCCGTTATCAAATAGTTATGAGATTAACTATAGACGAGGCGGAGAAAACGATACGAGACGTATATAAGATAATGGATGAAAAAAGAGAGGCAAAGGTCACGATTTTTGCCGAACTCAATCCGTCCAATATGCATTAAGAGGTAGATATGGCAATCAGAGAAATAGTAAAGATAGAAGATCCTATACTTAGAAAAAAAAGCCGTGAAGTTACGGAGTTTAACCAAAAATTGCATACCCTTTTAGAGGATATGTTCGAGACTATGTACAAGGCGGACGGTTGTGGACTTGCTGCCCCCCAAATAGGTCTTTTAAGACGTGTTATCGTGGTGGACTGCGGAAAGGGAAAAATCGAGATGATAAATCCTAAAATACTCGAAATGCACGGAGAGATTGGTGGCGTTGAGGGTTGTTTGTCCGTTCCCGGAAAACACGGTCACGTAATGAGAGCGGAGAAGATTAAGGTAGAGTTTTATACTCGTAGTGGGGAAAAGAAGGTCAAGGTTTATCGTGAGTTTGAAGCGCGCGCCTTGCAACACGAGATAGATCACTTGGACGGTATATTATATATAGATAGAGCGACTAAGGAGTTTGACGATTGATGAAGGTATTATTTATGGGTACGCCCGATTTTGCTATACCCTCCTTAGACGCCTTAGTTAGTCGTCACGAGGTCGTGGGAGTCGTAACCCAACCCGATAGACCGAGAGGCAGAGGGGGAAAAATCACGCCTTGTGCGGTGAAAGCAAGAGCGTTAGAATTGGGACTACCTGTGTATCAATTTGAAAAAATCAGTAGAGAAGGGGTAGATTTACTCAAAAGTTTGGGCGTGGATATTATGGTTACTGCGGCGTTTGGTCAAATTTTGTCGGACGAGATATTGGCTATAGCACCCCACGGCGTTATAAACGTTCACGGTTCTATTTTACCTAAGTATCGCGGTTCTTCTCCTATTCAGCACGCTATATTGAAAGGAGAGAAGGAAACGGGCGTTACTATTATGCAGACTGCGCACGACGTGGATAGCGGAGATATTATACACGCCAAAACCACGCCTATTGAAGATAGTGACGGAACGGTATCTTTGTTTGATAGACTTGCTCGACTTGGCGCAGATGCGCTTATCGAGGCTATGGATAAAATTGAAAAGGGAATTGCAACTAGAACGCCTCAAAATCACGAAGAGGCAACCTTTTGCAAAATGCTTGATAAATCGGACGCGGTTATTGATTGGACTAAAGGTGCGAGAGAATTATCTTGTCAAATTAGAGCCTTTGATTACGTTGGCGCAAGCACTATACAAAACGGTGTAGTCGTAAAACTTTTCCGTCCCGAAGTTGTGGATCGCGAGGGTAATTGCGGTGAGGTCGTTGAGTGTAGTGATAAGACTGGTATTATAGTTGCGTGTGGGGAAAAAGCCTTGAAAATAGGGGAGATTTTGCCTGCAGGCGGTAAGAGAATAACTACTGCGGACTACGTTCGTGGAAGAAAGATTGAAAAGGGCGTAGTTTTCGGAAAATGAGTTATACAAAAAAGGCATACGATGCGTTATACGAGGTTTTCGTGCAAGGAAAGTATCTTCACGAAGCGTTGAAAGTTATACCTAACGACGAGGACAAAGCCTTATGCGTTAGAATAGTGTACGGCGTTTTAGAAAAGAACGTGGAGTTGGAGTACGTCTTGTCCAAACTCGTTCAAAAGAAACCTCAAAAAACGGTTCAAATCGTTTTGAAAATAGGTTTATATTGTTTAAGATTTTTGAATTCTATACCTCCTTACGCAATTTGTGATAACTCGGTAAAACTCGTAAAAGAAATAGGTAAGGCGGGCGCATCTTCTTTCGTTAACGCAACGCTAAGGAGAGCGGTGAAATACGACTTAAAACTACCTGAAAACAAAGAGGAGAGATTGGCGGTTAAGACCTCCACTCCGCTTTGGATAACTAAAAAGATATTGAAGCAATACAAGGACTTAGCCGAGCCTATATTGAGTTATAAATGTGATACAAGAGGACACGTACGAGTTAATCTATTGAAAACCTCCAAAGAAGAGATAGAAAAAGAATTTATCTTGAAAGGGGTAGATTTTATAGAGTCTGAAAACGGTTTCTACGTATCGGACGATAGTACGGTTCGCGAGTTATTTATAAAAGGATTTATAACCTATCAGTCCGAATCCTCAATAGAGATTGGAAAATTAGTTGCAAAGGACAAGCCTAGACGGGTCTTGGACGTATGCGCAGCCCCTGGTGGAAAGAGCGTACTTATATACGAATTAACTAAAGCAGAGGTTATATCCCGTGACACTCATTCTCATCGTGTGGAACTTATTAAAAGTTACGCAGATAGAATGGGCGCAAAAATTTGCGCCGAGGTCGGGGACGGCTTGGTGGAAAAAGAGGAGTACGTTGAGGCGTTCGACGCCGTTTTGGTGGACGCTCCTTGTAGTGGAATAGGCACTAGATACTCAAAACCCGACGTTTTGTTAAATAGACGGGAGAGTGATATCCCCGAATTTACCTTGATACAAGAAAAATTGTTGAATACGAGCGCAAAATACGTTAAACGCGGTGGCGTTATAGTGTACTCGACTTGTACTTTGTTTTATGAAGAAAACGAAAGGGTGGTTGAGAGATTTTTGAAGGAAAACGAAGAGTTTAGTGCCGAGCAAACTATGAAGCGTTTGCCGGGAGAAAATAGTCGTGACGGATTTTTTGCCGTGAGGTTAGTGAGAAAGTGAAAATACTCTTGACAGACAAAAATATCGAAGAACTCGAAGAACTCGTTTTGAGTTTGGGTGAGAAAAAATTTCGCGCAAAGCAAATCTTGTCCGCTTTAACTCAAGGACAAGATATATCTAATATGACGGCGTTATCTAAGGATTTTAGAGTGAAACTCGGAGAAATTGCAGACGGCGTAGGCGTATATATTGCGGAAAAGTTTTTATCTCGCGACGGTACGGTGAAATACTTGTTTGCCCTTCGTGACGGACACGTGGTTGAGGGCGTGCTTATGAGATATAAGTACGGCAACACCTTGTGCGTATCCACCCAAGTCGGGTGTAGAATGGGTTGCAAGTTTTGCGCAAGCGGTATAGGCGGATTGATTAGAAATTTGTCCGCAGGCGAGATAATCGGTCAGATATTGGCGGTAAACTTGGATCAAGGTGGAACTATAGAGGATAGGGCGGTTACTAACGTCGTTTTGATGGGTAGCGGAGAGCCACTTGACAACTACGACGAGGTAAAAAGATTTTTGGAACTTTGTCGCGACGTATATAAGATAAGTTGGAGAAACCTATCTTTGTCTACCTCGGGATTAGCAGATAAGGTGAAAAAACTCGCGGACGACGGTATTCACGTAACCCTAACTATATCTTTGCACGCACCGTTTGACGAGGCGCGCGAAAAACTAATGCCCGTGAACAAAGCTTACGATATAAAAGCACTTATGGAGTCTGCTAGATATTATTTCAATAAAACGGGCAGACGAGTAGTTTTTGAGTACGCTATGATAAAAGGCGTAAACGATAGGCGTGAAGACGCTATAAAGTTGGCGGAGTTGTTGTCGGGATTTCCTACTCATTTGAATTTGATACCCCTAAATTACGTCAAAGAACACGGCGCACTCACGCCGACCAGTAAAGAGGGTATAGAACGCTTTATGGCAAGTCTTGAGGGTATGGGCGTATCGGTCACGAAACGTCGCACCATGGGATCGGATATTGCTGGAGCGTGCGGTCAACTTAGAAGAAGGTATTTGGAGGATAAGAGAGATTAAAGGCGTTATTACTAAAATTTTAAGTTTTGAGCATTACGTTTTCGGAGAGGACGGGAAAACCTATCTTTGTAGATTGAGAGGTAAACAAAGGCTCAAAGGCGAGGTGTACGTAGGAGATCGCGTGGAGTTTTCTCTATCCGGTAAATACGGCAACGTGGAGAAGATACTTCCTCGCAAAAACGCACTTATTAGACCTTACGTATCCAACGTTGACGTTGCTCTTATCGTGATAGCAGGGCTACCCGAGCCCGATTTTTTGATGGTTGATAAGTTGATTGCAACGTGTATGAAAAACGACGTTGAGCCCGTAATCGTCATCAATAAAGACGACTCTAATTCATCGGACTTCGTAGATTTAGTAGAGAGAGAATACGGAGAGTATTTTAAAATCTTGAAGGTCAGCGCAAAAGAGGGAAAGGGCATTGATAAAATCACGGAATATATGGATAATAAGACCGTTTGCTTGTGCGGTCAAAGTGCCGTTGGCAAAACTACTCTCGTGAACGCGTTGACGGGAGGAGAGAGAGAAACGGGTGGCATGAGCAAGATAAATAGAGGTCGAAACACCACGAGGCATATAGAAAGCTATAGAGTGGGTAACGGATTTTTAGTGGACACGTGCGGTTTTTCCCTGCTTGAATTAGAGGGGGTAGACGAAAGGGAGTTGGCAAATCTTTATCCTGAGTTTGACGAGTATCGAGGAGAGTGTAAGTTTAATACGTGTACCCACGTCAGTGAACCCGTGTGTGGGGTTAAAAAAGGGGTTAGCGAAAATAAAATTCCGAAAGGAAGATATGAAAGATATATAATTATTTTTAACGAATTGAAACAAAAGGGAGGACGTTACTGATGAGAGAAATTTTGATAGCACCCAGTATATTATCCGCAGATTTCGCGGCAATGGGGGCAGCGGTTGAGGAACTTGAAAGAGCAGGTGCAGATTGGGTGCACTGTGACGTTATGGACGGCGTATTCGTTCCTAACATAAGTTTTGGTATTCCTATGATAAGAGATATTAGAAAACACACTAAATTGTGCTTGGACGTACATCTTATGATAGTAGAACCCGAAAAATACGTAGAGCAGTTTGCAAAGGTTGGCGCGGATATGATAACCTTCCATCCCGAAGTGTCTAAAGATGCTAAAGGTACGATTGAAAAAATCCACGCAATGGGCAAAAAGGCAGGTATCGTAGTTAATCCCGAAATCCCCGTGGAGAGAGTATTTGATTTGATACCTTTGGTGGATATGGTGCTTTTGATGAGCGTACACCCCGGATTTGGCGGACAGAGCTTTATTACGGACGTACTTGATAAGATAGTTACCACCAAAAAGTTTATAGACGATAATAATCTCGATATTGATTTAGAGATAGACGGTGGTATCAATCCCGAAACTGCAAAGTTGTCCTTAGAGCGTGGCGTAAACGTACTAGTTGCAGGAAACACGGTGTTCAAAGCCCCCGACAAGGCGGAAATGATTCAGACCTTGAAGAAGGCAAACGCATAAGTAGCAATAAAAAACCTCTCGCATAAACTATACGGGAGGTTTTTTTTATGAAAATATTTTGTTTTAATCCGCCTAGTATCGTAAAGGGCGTGTTGAGAGTCGTGAGGAGATTGTTTTGCGGTCGAGAACGAGAAAGGTGATTGCACGACAAAAAGGGTGAGATAGTGATCTCACCCTTTTTACAATTTTTAAGAGAATAGATTCTCCTTATTTTCGCATTAAGCTCTTTCTGCTTTGTGCATGGTACGCAAACATCTAGTGCAAACGTATGCGTTTACGGGTTTTCCGTCTTTAATCAATTTAACTTTTTGAACGTTTACGTTCCACGTTCTGGTGGACTTGCGGTTACTATGGCTAACCTTATTACCGGTAACCACTTTTTTGGAGCAAATACTGCAAACTCTTGACATAAGCTACACACCTCCTAACTTAATTGACTTTGATATTTTATCATTAAAATTTTTTTTTGGCAAGAGATTTTGCATATATTGTTGCATTTTTTTTAAATATAAGGTAATATATATGCATAGGAAAGTTTGTAAAGGAGAATTATGTCAGTCAATACATCTAACATATACGGTAAAATCGTTATAAGTGACGACGTTATTGCACAGGTGGCAGGACATGCCGCCCTTGACTGCTACGGTGTTCACGAACTCGTGTCCAGAAAGTTTACGGATAGCGTTGCCGAGCTCTTTAACAGACAACCTTACGGTAGCGGTGTCAAAGTCACTATCGTGGAAAATAAGATTTATATCAGTATATACGCAGTTTTGAAATACGGCGTCTCGATAGACGCAGTCTCGGATTCTTTGCGCAGTGCCGTTAAATATAAGGTAGAGCAGTTCTCAGGAATGTTCGTACGCGCAGTTAAGATACACGTAGTAGGTATCAAACTCTGAGACAAAACAATATCGGAGGATTTATGTTAAAGACTATAGATGGCGCGTCGTTCCGTAAGATGGTTAATTACGGTTCGCGTTATTTGGAGATTAACAAACAAATGGTAGACGCTCTAAACGTCTTCCCCGTACCTGACGGTGATACAGGATCTAATATGTATTTGACTATAGCGTCAGCAACTAAGGAAGTCGCTCTTATCCCAGACGACGACCTTTTGGACCTTGCCGCAGCCTTATCTAAAGGCGCACTAAAGGGTGCAAGAGGTAATTCAGGCGTTATATTATCCCAGATACTTAAAGGAATTTATACCGTAATAAAAGACGGTAAACCTTTTACGACCAAAGAATTTGCACGTGCATTAAAATCTGGTACCGAAGTTGCTTACAACGCAGTTACTAAACCTAAAGAGGGTACTATACTTACCGTTATCCGCGTTATGGCGGAGCATGCAGGTAAGATTTGTGCAAAAACCCAAGACCACGTAGAATTTTTACGTTCCGTTATCGCAAAGGGCGACGAGATATTGAAAAAGACGCCCGAAATGCTCCCCGTACTTAAAAAAGCAGGTGTAGTAGATGCCGGTGGTAAGGGACTTTTGTGCGTATTTAACGGCTATCTTGCGGCACTAGAGGGAAAAGAACTCCCTGAAGCCACCGACGCTCCCGCAGAACTTATATCGGGTGGAGAGTCCTTTGGCGATATGCCTGCAGAAATTCACGACTTGGGCGACATTCAGTTTGGCTATTGTACCGAGTTTTTCGTTATCAATATCAATCCTAGAGCAACTGAGGCGGATATAGACACTTTCCGTGAGAAACTCTTGGATATCGGTGATAGCGTTATCGTTATCGGTGACTTGAGCTTGGTAAAGGTTCACGTACATACCAATAACCCCGGTCGTGCTATTCAATACGCTTTGAAACTTGGTGAGGTTGATAAAGTTAAGATCGAAAACATGCGCCAGCAGAACCGCGAGCTTATTGCTCAACGTGAAGCAGAGTGCAAAGATATGGGTATGATATCGGTTTGCGCGGGTGACGGTTTGGTAAATATCTTCAAGGATATTTTGGTAGATTACGTCATCGAGGGCGGTCAAACCATGAATCCGAGCGTAGAGGACATTTTGTCCGCTATTAATAAGGTTAACGCGCGTGAGATATTCATCTTCCCGAATAATAAAAACATTATCCTTGCTGCAGAGCAAGCTAAAGAATTGTCCGAAAAGCCTTTACATATTATCCCGACCAGAGAGGTCGTCGAGGGTATTGCGGCAGTACTTGCGTTTAACCCCGAAGAGAGCGCGGACGTCAACGAAGAGAATATGAAAGACGCTTATTCTTGCGTTAAGAGCGCACAAGTAACCTACGCCGTTAGAAAGACTTCTATCGACGGACTCGACCTTGAGATTGGCGATATCATGGGTATCTTCAACGGCAAGATTTGCACCAAGGGATCTCAGGTTGACGACGTAGTTGAAAGCGTATTGGAAAATATGATAGACGACGACAGTTCTATGGTTACCTTGTATTTTGGTGAAGGTGTGACTGAAGAGGGAGCAGAGGCTTTGGTGGAAAAACTCTCCGAGAAATATCCCGACGTTGAGTTCAGTGCGTACTGTGGAAATCAACCGCATTATTACTACTTTATCTCCGTAGAATAATCAAAAAATATTATAAAAAGTTTATTAAAAAACCGCAAAATCATATACGATTTGCGGTTTTTTTGTTTGAATTTGGTTGATTTTTATCCAAAAATTATTTTTGGGTTTTCTTTGTTCTCTTCAAAAGTATAGAGGTTAGGAAGAATAAAACGACGGCTAAAACCAAGCACAATAATAGACCTAATCTTAGACCTGATTCAACCGAGGTTTTAGTGAAGGGCATCAAGAAATCACCCTTTTCCACTATACTCGTAGCGCCACCGACTAGTGCCGGACCTACTATACAACCAACGTCACCGAATAGAGATATTGCGGCAAAGAGTTTAGTTCCTGCATTTGGGAAGGTTTGTGAGGCTATAGTGAGTATGGTGGGCCATAGCGCACCCACGAAAAGTCCAATTAGACCGCAAGCCATCAAAGAGATCAATGGAATGGGGGAAAATATGATAATTGCTAGACTTATTATACACCCGATTGAGCAGTACAACACCGTTTTAGTGGGGTTGAATTTGTCTCCTTTAAGCCCGAAAAACATACGGGTAGTCGCCATAAATAGGGCGAATATTGCAGGTCCTACGAGGTTTCCAACGTCAGGGGTTACGCCTAGACCAGCTTCAGCAAAGAATGAGGTCCACTGCGCCACGGCTTGCTCTAATCCACCTGCCGATATCATCATAATTAACATTATATAAAAGGATAAATCACGGAAAGGGGATACGATTTTATCGGGCTTTATTAAGTCCTTTTTCTCGTCTATTTTAGATATTGCAAGAAGGACAATGATGAGTACGGGCACGGAGATAGAAATAAGAGGTATCAAATACCAAAGCGTATCGTCGAATATAGTTAAAAATCCAGTCGTAAACAAAATAATGGTGAGATGTCCCCAACAAAAAAAGGAGTGGAGAAGGTTCATTCCCGAATTCTTATTAGTGTCGGGTAGACAATTTCCAAGAGGAGATGCGACTACTTCTATGCTTCCCGCGCCAATTGCTAGAAACACCGTGGCTACGACTAAGGCAAAATAGGTGTCGGTAAAATAAAAGGGCGCAGCGGACAATATTAATAGTCCGACTATGGTCACTGCACTTGATATAATAGCCGAGTTTTTATAGCCTATTTTATCGATGACGGGAGCGGAGCATAGATCGAATAAAAGTTGAATACCAAACATTATAGTAATCAAGGTGGTCAACTCAAAGGTGGACACCCTAAATTGCGTTTGGAATATAACGAATAGTAAGGGTGTCGTGTTTATTATAATCGCTTGGCAAAAATACATCAATCTGCAAGCGTATTGCGCTAATCTATATTTGTTCATATCTTACCTCTTTGCGATATTTTAACCGATACTACAAATTATGTCAAACTTTTTTCTTGAAAACCGTTCACCTTTGGAGATGAATTTTATTCTTTTCGAATTAAAATGTAATTGCGATACGGAAAGGAGAAAAAATGAGTTACAAAGTGAATGCGCGCGTTGCTCCTATCACGGGTAATAAGACGGGTATAGTTCCCGACGTTTACGAGGAGTGCGCCGTTTTTGCAGAAGGTAGGTTGGTCACTTTATCTAGAGGTAAACTCGTTATATCGGGTTACGAGATAGAGGTTGACGGGCGTGAGGTAATTAACGTACCTTACGATTGGAAGTCGGGCGAATCTTATATTATCGGTTCGCTTGCAGTAAAGGGTGGATTTGCAAACAGTTTTCGTATATCTTTGAGAGAAAATCTAACCTTGACCACAGACGACGTTTTATCACTTGGCGAGGGTGTCTACGAGGTATTGTTGGCTAAGGTTTTCGTGGGAGAAGAGGTAAGTGTCAAATCTTGTATGGATCTTTTGTTGGACGGGGATTCTCTAGACTCCGGAGTTCCCGTTCGAGGAGAGAGCATAGCATTGACGGACGCAAAACGCGGTTTTTTGAAAAACGTTAGGTTGTGTGGAAGATCTAAAGGCGACGGCATCGATACGATTAGTCACGTTCCGTCAAGATTTAGGATAAAGGCATATTCCAAAAACTTGTTCGACTACAAAAATTGTCCTATAGCACTTTTTGAAGAGGATAAAAAGAGTAGTTACGTTTGTGCCGACCAAGTTTCGGGTTACGTGGATAAGTTTGACGAGGGTTACAACGTTCGCGCGTGGAAAATGGGTGGCGTTAACCCCGAACTTGAAGGATTTTTAGAAATTGGTTTAGGTAGAGTTAGTAAAGGTGCGTACGCTTTTTCCTATGACGTGACCGTTTTGGAGAGCTGGTACGGAAACGAGGAAAACAACGTGCTTTGTGTGGTATACGCTAACGGTGAAAAGATAACGAATAAGCAAGTATCCGGCACCTTGAATCAAAATACTCGCGATACGTTTAGTTTTTCTTTAAGCGAGGAGAGTGAAGTCGTCGTGAAATTTTATCTTTCTGGATTGTACGTTCATATCGGTAGAATACAGTTTGAGACGGGAGAAGATGCTACGGAATACACTCCTTGTTTTGATTTTTCGACCGAGATTGTGATAAGAGATCTAAAGGGTGCGGAACACGAACTTAGATCTACCTCGTCCGCGCACGACGAAATCGTAAAATATAACGGAAAATACGTGCTTTTAAGACACACTGCGTTAGCCTACGAGCACGCTATTGGTTTGGCAAAGCCTTTTTCAAACTATATCTACAACACGTCCTCTAGCGTAAATTACTTGGATAACATTTCTGACGTGTTGGTAATGCCGGGAGAATACGCATTATACGAACCAAAGAAGTTTGAGGTGGTTGAACTTGATCAGAGTGGATTAGTGGGACTTGAGAGAATCGCCTTGAGGGAGGGATTATTGACTATTGAGGCTGATTGTGAGCTGAAACCCGAAATAGTTGGTGAATATCTGCCTTTGTAGGGTAATAAAAAGACTGAAAAGAATCCTTTTCAGTCTTTTTTTATTGCAAATTTATTCGTGGTAGATTATATCTTCTCCGTTTTCTACGGAAAGGTTATAAATAATACCGTATTTTATTAGTCGCTTTATAACGATAAGCCCGTCTTTCGGCGTTTTTAGGCGCATATAAGAGGAGAGTTCCCGAACCGAGGTTATACCTTTTTTTATTCCAGACAAGCAGTAATTTGCAATAACTGCGTAATAAACTATTCTATATACCCCGACGATAGAAATTGAAACGCCGATATAAAATAAAATCGTTTCGGGATAGAAGAGCAAGAGAAGGTAACCTAGTATAGGTATAGATATATCGAATAAAAGCAAAGGAATAAGCAAAAATCTTCTCTTTTTAGAGCCTTTTTCAATATTTAGTAGGCTTTTTCGAATCTTTAGTCTATCGACGTCGCGTGATTTCTCGTCCTTACTTTTCTCATGCAAAAAATCCTGACACCCACATACGGGGCAGGTAGAGGGTATTGACTCTTCGTCGTATTCACTTTTGCATCTCGTGCACCACGCTTTCATAATTTTATTATACCAAAAGGAGAAGGCTTTGTCATCTATAGCACGCAACATTTGGATAAATATAACTACTTAATAAGGTTATTATAAAAAATAATTATAAATTATTGAGAAAATAGGTGGATTTTGCGATTAATAAAATTGACAAAAGCGTTTTCACTGTGCTAAAATAGTTGCAACTAGGCTATAAGTCTATTAATCTAGAGAAAATAATTTATTTTAAGGAGAATAAAGCAATGACTAACAATCAACAGGTATTGAAGTTCGTCAACGACAGCGTTGCTCTCTGCAAACCCAGAAACGTAGTATGGATTACTGGAGAGGAAGCACAGCTTGAAGAATTAAGACGTGAAGCAATGGCTACCGGAGAACTCGTTAAGTTGAACGAAGATCTCTTACCCGGATGCTATTTACACCACTCTGCCATCAACGACGTAGCGCGTGTAGAGGGCAGAACCTTCATTTGTTGCAAAAATGAGGAAGATGCAGGTCCTATCAACAACTGGATGGATCCCAAAGAGGCTTACGAGAAAGTAGGCGCTATCTTCGACGGCGCAATGAAAGGAAAAACTATGTACGTCATTCCTTATTCCATGGGCGCAGTAGGTTCTAAGTTCAGCAAGATCGGTATCGAGATCACTGACTCTATCTACGTCGTAGTTTCCATGAATATTATGACTCGTATCGGAACTAAAGTTCTTGAGACTTTGGGCGATAGCAACGATTTCGTAAGAGGTTTGCACGCTAAAGCAGAATTGGATGCAGACAAACGTTACATTCTTCACTTCCCCGAAGATAACACCATTTGGTCCGTTAACTCCGGTTACGGTGGAAACGTTTTGTTGGGTAAAAAATGTTTTGCTCTTCGTATCGCTTCTTTCCAAGGTAAGAACGAAGGTTGGATGGCTGAACATATGCTCATCTTGGGCGTAGAGAATCCCCAAGGCGAAGTTAAATACATCGCTGCAGCTTTCCCCTCTGCTTGTGGTAAGACCAACCTTGCTATGCTTATACCCCCCGAGCTTTACAAGAAGAAAGGTTATAAAGTATGGTGCGTAGGTGACGATATCGCTTGGATCAGAGTAGGTGAGGACGGAAGACTTTGGGCTATCAACCCCGAGAACGGATTCTTTGGTGTTGCTCCCGGAACTAACATGAAGTCCAACCCCAACGCTTTGATGTCCACCAAGAAGAACGCTATATTTACTAACGTTGTTCACAATCTTGCAAACAACACCGTTTGGTGGGAAGGTATGGATAAGAATCCTCCCGAAGACGCTTTGGATTGGAAGGGCAATCGTTGGACCGCAGCAAGCGGAGATAAGGGTGCTCATCCCAATAGCCGTTTCACTGCTCCTGCTATTAACTGTCCTTGTATCTCTTCTGAGTTCGAGGCACCTAACGGAGTACCTCTTTCTGCTATCGTATTCGGTGGACGTCGTGCAAAGACCGCTCCGCTCGTTTACCAAGCAAGAGATTGGGATAACGGTGTATTTGTAGGTTCTATCATGGCTTCCGAGACCACCGCTGCAGCTACTGGCGCAGTAGGCGTAGTTCGTCGTGATCCTATGGCTATGAGACCTTTCGTTGGTTACAACATGGCTGACTACTTCGCTCATTGGATCAACATGGGCAAGAAGATCAAGAATCAACCCAAAATCTTCAACGTTAACTGGTTCAGAACGGACGATGAAGGCAACTTCATTTGGCCCGGTTTCGGTGACAACCTCCGCGTACTCGAATGGATTCTCGCTCGTTGCGAAGACAAGGTAGACGCAGTTGAAACTCCTATCGGTTACGTTCCTAACGCAGAAGACATCAACATCGAAGGTCTTGACATTACCGTTGACACCATTAAAGAACTTTTGACGGTTGACAAAGATATGTGGAAAGAAGAGACTGCAGGCATTGAAGAGTTCTACGCTCAGTTCGGCGACAGATTGCCTAAAGAACTTAGCGCTCAACTCGACGCTCTTAAAGCAGCATTGAAATAATTTAAAAGTCCGCTAATTTAGCGGACTTTT
>JAFQWW010000026.1 GCA_017407285.1 Clostridia bacterium | reverse complement strand
TACGGTGGTGCAGTATTCTAGTCGGATATTCGCATTTTGAAGACGGGGTTAAAATACCGTAAAAGGGCATATCGATGAAGTTTCTGGTGCTGGCTTTTCTTGCCCAAAGTTGGGCTTGTGCTGGGAGTTAAGGTTTATGGACGATTTGCAATGGCATGCAATCCACGCTCCATAATCCGTGGAGACCCGAATCGGTGGATTTTTTCGCTACTGACCGGGATTAAACCTGCAATGCGGTTAAATACTGTGTGCAGTGTAGCCTGTTTTGAGTGGTTATGGTGAATATAGGAACACACATTTTTAATGTTGGCCGATATTATATAATGTGATTGCCTATTGAAACCTTAAGTGCAAAAGAAACTAAAAATGTGTAAATCTGAAAAGGAAATCTTCTAGACTGTTCCCTTGGGAGATGTATCGGGGATTATAGTGTGCTCTTTGAGGCAATCCGGTTTGACGCTCGGAAACGAGGTCGTGTTTTGTGTGATAGGAAACTTCTTGGACGGCGACGACAAGTTGCAAAGCAGGGAAATCCTACCGGACCGTATGGCGCAAGGTTTACTCGATATGTTGCCACCGTATTTTTTTATAAGGTGAAAAATGAACAAAGAAAAATCAAATCGCACAGAAAAATCTAGTGAAAAAGAAACTTCTTCCGTTCCGCGACCTGCGGAGCGTTTTGAAAAAAAATCCAAAAAACAAAATCAAAAAATTTGGGGAATTAAAGTAACCGTTTTGACCTTTTTATTAACGGTTGTTTTTACCTTTTTATCTGATATTGCGGTAGGCAATAGTACCCTTGTCGTAGCAATACTTATCGTGTTGTTGTTGGTCGTTGTAAATATTTTATTTGACGCCGTGGCTATTGCCGTTACGTCGTGTGACGTAGCGCCGTTATCTGCAATGTCTGCAAGAAAGGTTCCGGGAAGCAAGACGGCGTTAAATTTAGTTAAAAACGCAAATAAGGTGTCGAGTATATGTGCGGACGTAATAGGCGACATTTGCGGTATCGTAAGTGGTGCGTGTGGTATAGTTATTGTTTCTAAAATTATGGAAGCGACGACGACTTTTAGTGAGAGTTTGTTGACTGTGTTGGTTAGTAGTGTAGTTGCTGCAATGACTGTAGGTGGAAAGGCTTTTTGTAAAAAACTTGCAATGACTCACAGTAAAGAATTGGTAATGTTTACGGCGAAGATTTTGTCGTTTTTTGGCGTTGGAAAACGCAACAAATAGTTTATGTTAGAAAATCCGAATTTAAAAAAAGATTTAAAAGGATTAAGCGTTGACGGACTTAGAAAATTGTCTGAGGAATTACGCTTGAAAATAATTGATTCGGTGTTAAGGTGCGGAGGGCATCTTGCATCAAGTTTGGGCGCGGTAGATATTATCGTTGCCCTACATTTTGTATTTGACTTTCCTCATGATAAACTTATATTTGACGTAGGTCATCAAGCGTATGCGCATAAATTATTGACTGGACGTGTTGAGGGCTTTGAAACCTCGCTTAGACAATTTGGCGGTATTGGTGCATTTTTAAAGAGAGATGAGAGTGAATACGATACCTTTACGACAGGGCATGCTGGGAACTCTGTGTCTTTAGCTTTAGGAATGGCGAGGGCTAGAGACTTAAAAGGTGAAAATTACGACGTTGTAAGTTTGGTTGGTGATGCATCGATCGTTAACGGAATGAGTTTTGAAGCGTTAAATGATTACGGTAATAAGAGATCTAAGCACGTAATTGTATTAAACGACAACGATATGTCGATATCGCGTGCAGTGGGAGCGGTTTCGGCAAGACTAACTGACATTAGACAAAATTCTGCGTACAAAGTCTTGAAAAACGCTGTAGTTAAAGCTAGCGCGAGAGAAGGACTAAATTATCGTGCACTTAGACGAATTAAAAACGGCGTTAAATATATGTTCACAAAAGGCGTGCTTTTTGAAGAGTTTGGATACAATTACGTAGGTCCGATAGACGGGCATAATATTGAAGAATTAATCAAAGCGTTCAATATTGCAAAGAGCGCGGAAGAGTCCACCGTTATTCACGTAGTTACCAAAAAGGGGAAGGGGTGCGCGGAGGCGGAACAAAGCCCCAGGGATTTTCATGGTTATGAAAATTATTCTATAAAACCCCAAAATTCATCATACTCTAGTGTGTTTGGGGATAAAATATCTCAACTTGCGCAAAAAGATAAAGACGTCGTGGTTGTTTGTCCTGCGATGATAGACGGTACTGGGTTGACGGGTTTTGCTAGAAAATATAGGGATAGAATTTACGACGTGGGTATTGCGGAAGAACACGCAGTGAGTTTAGCGTCTGGACTTGCAAGAGGTGGATTGAAACCTTACGTTGCGATTTACTCGACGTTTTTGCAGAGATGTGTCGATCAAATTATACACGACGTGGTGTTGCAAAAGCTTCCCGTTACTATTTGCGTTGATAGAGCTGGAATAGTTGGGCGAGACGGAGAAACTCATCAAGGAATCTTTGATCTTTCTCTATTGTCTTGTATTCCCAATTTAACTATTCTATCACCTGCATCTTTTGCACAACTTCAAAAAATGCTTGATTTTTCCTTAAATTACGATAAACCGTTGGTTATTAGATATCCAAGAGGTGGCATTGATAACAAGGTCTTTGATAATTTTGAGTTTGGCTGTTGGGGACGCGTTGGCGGTGAAGCAGAAAACGTTATTGTTGCAACGGGCGCTTCGATGGTTAAAGAGGCGTTAAAGTGCCAAGATATTCTATCAAAACAAGGTGTTAGCGTGGAAGTAATTTGTGCTGATTCTTTATTTCCTTTGGATGAAAACACTTTAGATACTTTAATAAACAAGCGTATTTTTGTTTTAGAAGACGACGTTGCTCAAGGTGGATTATTCTCTCTTGTTTGTCGTTATTATTCAGGTTGCGATAAGATGCCTGACGTTAAGTCTTGTGCGCTAACTACTTTCGTGGAGCAAGGCGACGTTTCACAGTTGGTTGATAAATACGAGTTAAGTGCGGAAAAACTTGCAAAAAGAATATTATCTTTCACAACTTTTGCAAAAACGATTGAATAATTATTCAATATAGTGTATAATCGATTTATGAAAATCGGTATTTTTACAAATCATAATAAAGACGGAAAACTAACTTTTTCGCAAGAAATCGTGTCGATAATTGAGAAAAACGGCGCGGAAGCTATACTCTTTACTGACGATAATAAGAGTGGCGTTACTATTGATTTCTTGTTTCAAAATTCTGACGTTTTAGTAGTATTAGGTGGAGACGGAACTATACTTCGTCTTTCTAAAATCGCGGCAAGATTAAACTTGCCGATTTTAGGCATCAATCTTGGTCGTGTGGGCTTTTTGAGTGAGGTGGAAAACAACGACCTTGAGAACGCTTTCAAGAAATTGATAAGCGGTCGGTATACGATCGAAGAGCGTGCTATGTTGAACGTGAGGTATAAGGATAAGAGTTTTCTTGCGTTAAACGAGACTATGTTAGGACGTTTTTCTCAAAAAATCGTCAACACAGAACTCTATATTGACGACAAATTCTTCTATAGTTATTACGCAGACGGACTTATCGTGAGTACGCCAACAGGCTCTACCGCTTATTCTCTATCCTCGGGTGGACCGATATTGTGTCCTGGGGTTGACGGAATGGTTGTTACTGCCGTTTGTCCTCACTCATTATATAATCGACCTATAGTCGTGGCGGGATTTCAAAAAATTAAGTTGCGCGTTGCAAAAAATAGTCCTAAATCCGTGTTAATGGTGGATGGCGAATATAAGGTTGAGTTAGAGCAAAACGACGAAGTTTACGTGGAGAAGTCTGATATATGTGCAAAATTTATAAGATTGTCGGAATACAATTTTTTCTCAAGATTGGTTGGTAAATTGAATAAATGGAGTTTAAGAGCGGAGGATAACGAATGACGAAAGCGCAAAGACATAACAAAATTAAGGAATTGATAACGTTAGGGGAAATCAATACCCAAAACGCGCTTGCTGATGCTCTTATTGAAAGTGGGTTTCAAGTTACGCAAGCAACCGTATCTAGAGATATAAAAGAACTTGGTCTTATTAAGGTTTTGGCGGATAATAATAGATACAAATACGCGCTACCTGCAAAAGTTGAGGAAGGGATTAACGTTTCGGGAAAACTCTTGAACGTTTTTTGTGAGTCAGTCTTGTCTATAAACTATAGTCAAAACATTATCGTGGTGAAGACGTTGAGCGGAAGTGCGAATGCTGCCGCTATGCTAATAGATAGATTGAATTTACCTGATATTTTTGGTTGTATAGCTGGTGACGATACGATTATGGTCGTTGTGAGTAGTTCTAAAATTGCTCCTGAAATTGCGGAAAAATTACACAAAATTGCATTTTTGAAATAATGTTAACGAGTATTAGAATTAAAAACGTTGCGTTAATCAAAAGCCTTGAATTGGATTTTGATGACGGACTAAATATCTTAAGTGGTGAAACGGGTGCAGGCAAATCTATTATTATAGATTCGCTCAATTTCGTTTTGGGTGAACGCGCGGATAAAGGTCTTATTCGATTTGGGGAACAATGTGCCGAGGTCGAGGCGACTTTTTGGGTGTCCAATCACGACGAGCTCAAAAAAGCATTGGAAGAAGTCGGCATCGATGCTGATGACGGAACTATAATATTAAGACGTCAACTAAACGTATCAGGTCGTAGCGATATTAGATTAAATAATCACGCAGTTACCTTGCAAACCTTAAAATCAATTACCCAATACTTATGTGATATTCACGGTCAACACGAGCATCAGTCTTTGTTGAGGGCATCCACTCACGTAGATATTCTTGACAAGTTTGGTGAGAAGGAAATTTACCCAATTAAACGTGAATTATTTTCGTTAACCGATGAATATGCGGAATTAAAATCTCAACTTGGCGTATACGGTGACGATAAAGAGCGAGCAAGAGAGATTGATATGTTGGATTACGCGATTCGTGAGATTGATCGTGCGGAATTGTATGAAGGGGTAGACGAGGAGATATCTAACACTCGTAAAAAACTCCACAATATGGAACGCTTGTCTGAATGCGTTATAGGTGCGTATCGTGCGCTTGCTGGTGGTGACGGTGGTGGCGTGCAGTCTGCAGGTGACTTGGTTTATAAGGCGTACAATTTATTGTCGTCTGCAGAAAAATACGACGAAGAATTGTCGGGCTTTTCGGAAAGACTTGAATCGGTAAGAATAGAACTTGACGATATAGCGTCCACGTTATCGTCCGTGTCTGACGGATACGTGTATTCGTCTGATTACGCAGAGACTATTGAGCAAAAATACGATTTAATTAAATCTTTAAAACGCAAATATGGCGCGGAGATTAAAGATATTCTAGCGTATCGAGATAGCGCGGAGGAAAGAAAAGGTTTGCTTGAAAATTCGGAAGAAGAATTGGAGAGAATTAAAAGTCAACTTAATAAAAAGAACAAAGAAGGATACGCATTATCTACAAAATTGTCGAGCGTAAGACGTGAGGTTGCTCTAGAATTAGAAAAATTAGTGTCTTTAGAACTTTCTGAGTTAGGTATGAAAGGCACGGAATTCAAGGTCAATTTTTCAGATTTACCTGAATACGCGGAATTTGATTTGTCGTCTTCGGGTAGAGGTGTAGATAATATAGAATTCTTGATTTCTCCCAACAAAGGTGAACCCTTAAAATCGTTATCCAAGATAGTTTCGGGTGGAGAGATGTCAAGATTTATGTTGGCACTAAAGGTAATTTTTGCTAAACTTGACGGTATTGGCACATTAGTTTTTGATGAAATTGACACGGGAATTAGTGGCAATATTGCCCACGAAGTCGCAAAGAAATTATATAAGATATCCAAAGACGCTCAAGTAATAGCGGTAACACATCTTCCTCAGTTGGCTGCTGCTTCGGATACGAACTATCTAATAGCAAAGTCTGTTGTGGGAGAATCTACCGTAACTAACGTATCTAAATTGGATGAAGACGGAAAGATACGTGAGGTTGCGCGCTTGTCTGGTGGTATTTTTGAGTCAGAACAAAGTGAATTGCACGCAAAGGAACTAGTTAACACCTTCAAGATTTATAAAGCATCTCTATAAATTTTGATTTTATTGAATAAAAATTGTCCTCGGGTTAAAACTATTGAAGGTATGGAGGCCTTATGAGGACAAGAAAGTTTTTAATTATTTTAACAATTTTTATAATTTTAGCAACGGGAATATTGCCGGGCGCATACGCACATGAAGTTGAGTACGTTTATCTCGGTGGTGTTCCCGTTGGCATTACTATGGAAAATCCCGGACTCTACGTTTGTGGAAAAACTGAAGTGGTAACGGAAAACGGCGTAGTCGTTCCGCTTGAAAAAGTTGATTTAAGAGCGGGAGATTATTTAATTAGCGTAGGAAAAACTAGAGTAACTACGATAAAAGATTTGTGTGTGGCGATGGACAAGATTGAGGACGGGCAAAAAGTTCTCTTGGGTGTTTCAAGGGGCGGAGAAAAACTTGTTTTTGAGGTCTTGCCTGCTATAGATGCGTTGACTAAGAGTAAAAAACTTGGAATAATCGTACAAGACGGTATTTCGGGAGTAGGTACGTTGACGTATGTGAAAAAAGACGGTTCTTTTGGTGCATTAGGACATAGTATAGGTGCTGTTGGCGAAAAATTGGTTCAAAACGGCAAAATATATAATTGCAAGATTATTGGAGTGAAGTACCCAAGACAAGGCGTTGCGGGGGAATTGCAAGGACTATTTGACAAAGAATCAATTTCTATAGGAAAAATAAGTTCGAATAGTGATTTTGGTGTCTTTGGCAATATGGATCGTAAAGCAATTAAATTACCCGAAGTTCGGTTGGGCACAAGTAATGACGTGAGTGAGGGTAGGGCTTACATCTACACTTGTGTACATGGAAATCGTCCAGAAAAATACGAAATTGAAATTGTCAAAAAAACCGTAACGAAGGATAGATCGGTTAAAAATTTGGTAATAAAGGTTACTGACGAAAAGTTATTGAGGGAAACGGGTGGTATCGTTCAGGGTATGAGCGGAAGCCCGATAGTGCAAAACGGATATTTAGTAGGTGCGGTTACGCACGTATTCGTTAATGATTCGACTATGGGTTACGGATTATATATTGATAACATGATTTAAATGCGAGCGCGGAAACGCGCTCGTTTTTTGTAGCAATAAAAGACTTTTTGAATATAATAGTGTATGCGGAAAGTGTCGTTTAAAGAGTCTTGGTACAGAAGTAGTAGTTGTGTGAAAACGGAGATTGTCTCAAATAAAGCAAGTTTCGTGCTGTATTATGTTTGCGTGCTTTTAGGCGTTGCATTAGGGATATTATTAGGTATTTCTACTTGTGATGACGGGCGAGTGGTTGCGATAAATTATATAAGCGAGATAGTGTACGGAGGAGCAGGGGTATTCTATGCGTTTTCGTCAAGAATAGTGACCCTTATTCTTTTTGAGGTGATAATCGTATTGTCTTGCATAAATAGGCGATTTTTAGCTATCGAATACATCTACGTCGTTTTTGTCGTTATGAAATCAATAGCTAATACAACGTGTATAATCCGGTGTGGGGGAATCTTGAATATTTTTTGCGGAATACTATTTTACTTGATTTTCGACCTAATTTATATAATAGTATTCTCGTTTTTGGTTGTTCGTATATCAATTTTATTAAAATACCACACTCGTTGTGGTTGTAAAAAATTTAATAAAAAGCATTTTTTGTCAACATTACCCATATTTTTGTTTGGTGTAATTTCGACACTATTGTATTGTGTTTTAGTGTCTTTGTTGTTCTCTATTTTTATCATTTAGTATAGTTTTAATTCCTTTTCTCATAATAAGTACACGAGGAGGAATTATGAGAAAAATATTGATTATATTATTAGTTTCGGTATTCGTATTTTCATTGAC
>JAFQWW010000025.1 GCA_017407285.1 Clostridia bacterium | reverse complement strand
AAGTACACAGTGGTGGTACTGCAACGGAAACGGAGAGAGCAGTTTGTACCGTTTGTAGTCAAGCGTACGGTTCGGTTTTACCCCACGTTCACGAGTTTACGAACTACGTATCTGATAATAACGCAACGTATGAAGCGGACGGCACGAAAACCGCGCAGTGTAATAAAGGTTGTGGTGAGACGAACACTATCGTAGACGTAGGATCTATGCTTGTGCACTCTGGGCTTAGTTTTAAGACTTTAACCGTAAACGGTACTAACGTCAGTGGCGTATTTGCAAACTCTGTAACGGAGTTTTCTTTCCTCAATGAAATAGAGTTATTAGGAGATTCAAAATACGTATTAGCCCTTGATAAATACGGCATGCAAACCGTTGTATCTAAGACGGTTGGCTTGACGGAAGGTGACAATGTATTCTACGTATTAGAAACGTTAGACGGAGAGTTAGAAAACACCTATACCGTAACTTTGCGTAGAAGACCTATGTACACCGTATGGTTTAATACAAACGGTGGTACTAGCGTATCTAGTCAAATGATAGAGGAGGGTTATTTGGCAAGCACTCCTACGACCACGAGAGCGGGCTATGATTTTGTATCTTGGGATTACGATTTTAGTACGCCGATAACAGGAAACAAAACGATAAACGCAAGTTGGTCAGCGCACACGAACACACCGTACGTAGTTGAGTATTATTATCAAAACGTGACGGATAATAACTACACCAAAGTTTTGACTGAAAACAAAACAGGTACGACTGACACTACAGCAAATGCGGAGATAAAAACTTTCGAACACTTTACCTACAAGGAGAGTGAAAGCACGGCAAGTGGCAATATAGACGGTGACGGTAGTCGTGTACTAAAAATTTATTATACGAGAGATAAGTATGAAGTATACTTTGTAGCAAACGGTGGAAATATCTCGTCAGGAGATTACGTGCAATACGTAAAATACGGTGGAAGCGCAACTGCTCCGACTTTTAAAAGAACAGGTTATACCTTTGACGGTTTTGATAAAGAATATACGAATATATCTAGCGATCTTACTGTAACCGCACAATGGACGTTAAACGAGTACACCGTGACCTTAAACGTAAACGGTGGTAATGCTTTGTCGCAAACTACACAAAAAGTAACCTACAACACGGAATTCACCTTGCTTATTCCTACGAGCGATGGTTACGAATTTGTAGGTTGGTACTGTGACGACATTCGAATCACGGATGAAAATGGTAAATCTCTGATAAAATGGAATTATGCTAGAGATAAAGAGTTAAAAGCAGTTTGGAAGGCGATATTTAACGTATCAAACGGCACGATTACGGGTTTAACAAATTACGGTAAAAGTTTAGAAGAGATAGTTATCCCTAAAAAAATTGATGGCGTAGATATTGTTGCTATAGGAGACAAGGCATTTGAATATCGCCGCTCCCTCAGGAGTGTAACTATAGGTGATAGTGTCACGAGTATAGGAGAGCAGGCATTCGCTGATTGCACCTCTCTTACTAGTATAACTATCCCTGATAGTGTCACGAGTATAGGATATGAGGCATTCTATGAGTGCAACTCACTTACGTACAATATAAAAGGTGGACTAAAGTATCTTGGAAACGAAGAAAATCCGTATTTGTATTTAGCGGGACCTGTAGATAAATCTATAACTACCGTCGACAATATAGATGAAAAATGTAAAATTATTGGTGCCGAGGCATTCTATAATTGCACTTCGCTCACTAACGTAACTATTCCCGATAGTGTCGCGAGTATAGGAGACCATGCATTCTGGGGTTGCGAATCTCTTAGGAGTGTAACTATAGGTGAAAGTGTCACTAGTATAGGAAACAATGCATTCTATGAGTGCGACTCCCTCACGAGTATAACTATCCCTAATAGTGTAACGAGTATAGGAGCCGGGGCATTCTATGATTGCGAATCTCTTAGGAGTGTAACTATAGGTGAAAGTGTCACGAGTATAGGATATCGTGCATTCGAAAAGTGTTACTCTCTCACTAGTATAACTATCCCTAATAGTGTCACTAGTATAGGATACGATGCATTCTATTGGTGCTACTCCCTCACGATTTATTGTGAAGCAGAAAGTGAACCAAGTGGATGGCATGGTGATTGGAATAGTGAAAACTGGCCAGTTGTTTGGGGATATAAAGGGGAATAGTGGTATCGTCCGAGCATTGAATATTCAGTTGTAAACTAAGACTGGTAAGAGATCACGGTATTTATTGTAAAGAAAAAGAGGAATTAAAAGAGAAATGAGAAAAAGCGTGTTTTACAACACGCTTTTTCGGTTTAGAAAGGGTATATCTTGCATACAATAAAGTATTTGGAGGGAGTATGCAGGAAAAGGTAGTGAGTCTGGATAAGAGATTTGAAAAGGAATACGAGTTTATCCTAAACGGTGTTATAGGAGACGGCGTATTGTACGGAGATATAGAAAGAGGGGATAGACGTGAGTTGTACGTTGGATTCTCTGAAGAAGGTCGTGACAGATATTTTATATCGCTATGTGAAGAAGTTCTTTTGACTGCGTTCAAGTGGAGATATTTCGAGCCTTACGTCAAGGGGTGTATGAATACACCTACGGATAAGGCTTTGATATTTTCCCTTTTGGACTTCGATTCGTCAAGCGAGAGAGGGTTTTTTCGGGATAAAATTTATCCGCATAACGCACTGCATTTGGACGCATTATATAATTTTGGTATCAAAAACGTCAAGAAGGTGTGGGACGGCTACGTTGAACTTATAATGGACTTTTACTCACACTCCCCAGGCATGGAAGAAAAATGCGAACTCACTGCATACATGACCTCGGTCAATAAAAGATGCAAGAGAGTAAGAGAGGCAAGATATTATTTATTTGAGGAAAAAGAAAGTAAAATCTTGCAAAATCTATTTTATTATCACGAAAAAGGAAAGGTTGTAGGGGAGGAATTGGGGGACTGCGCCAAAATCGTTAAAAAAATTTTCGGTTAACCGTTGACAAATGAGTTTTTAGATATTATAATATTTTTACATTAAAAAGTGCTATGGCGAGGACAAGTAGAGAAACGGTAGCCCGTTTAAGCGAGCGTAGGAGGGTGTAAGCTACGCAACGGGTCGTGATTGAAACCACCGAGTCGCACGGGTGCGTGACCTATTCACGTAGATTAAGTGGCATTTTGCAATTAAGGTGGAACCACGGCATATTAGTCGTCCTTTGTTTTAACAAGGGACGTTTTTTTATAGGAGGAATGTATGATTATTACGTTGAAAGACAAAAGTCAGTTAGAACTTGAAAACGGTTTGACTGCAATGGACGTTGCAAAGAACATTAGCGAAGGTTTGGCAAGGGTGGCTCTTGCTGCTAAAGTTAACGGTGAATTAGTTGGACTTGACACCGTTATTGATAGTGACGCAGAGGTTGAGATAGTTACCTTCAAGGACGAAGAGGGTAAGGCTATCTATCGTCACACAACGGCGCACGTATTGGCTCAAGCCGTTAAAAATATTTTCCCGACCGTTAAACTTGCTATTGGTCCTTCTACTCAAAACGGTTTTTACTACGACTTTGATTTCAAATCTCCCATAACTCAGGACGATTTGTCCAGAATTGAGGACGAAATGAAGAAGATTATCAAAGCGAACGCCAAGATGGAGAGAAAGGTCGTTTCTCGTCGTGACGCTTTGAAAATAATGAAAGGATTCAAAGAGGACTACAAGGTAGAACTTATCAACGATTTGCCTGAGGACGCAGTTATTTCTTTGTACACTCAAGGCGATTTCACCGATATGTGCCGTGGACCTCATCTTCCTTCCACCGGTTACGTTAAAGCGTTCAAACTTACCTCTTTGACGGGTGCGTATTGGAAAGGAGACGAGCACAATAAGATGCTTACTCGTATATACGGTACCGCTTTTGACAAAAAGAGCGAGTTAGAGGCTTATCTTACCGCAGTAGAAGAGGCTAAAAAGAGAGATCACAACAAACTTGGTCGTGAACTCGGTTTCTTCATCACGGACGAGAACGTTGGTCAAGGTTTGCCTTTGTTCAAGCCGAAGGGCGCAAAACTTATGCAACTTTTGCAAAGATTCGTAGAAGACGAAGAGGAAAGACGTGGATACGTTTTGACTCGTACTCCTTCTATGGCAAAGAGCGCGTTGTATAAGATGAGCGGACACTGGGATCATTACCGTGATAAGATGTTCATCATAGGCGACGAGGATAGCGAGGACGTTTTAGCATTACGTCCTATGACTTGTCCGTATCAGTTCACTATATACAATAGTGAGATGCATAGTTATAAAGATCTCCCTATTCGTTACGCAGAAACTGCTAATTTGTTTAGAAAAGAGGCAAGTGGCGAGATGCACGGACTTACCCGTGTTCGTCAGTTCACCTTGGCAGACGGTCATATCGTTTGTACTCCCGAACAAGTTGAGGCAGAGTTTAAGGGCGCACTAGATATTATCTATTACATGCTCGATTGCTTCAAACTCACGGACGAGGTTTCTTTCCGTTTCTCTAAATGGGATCCTAACAACCGTGAGAAATATATCGATATGCCGGAGGCGTGGGAAAAGACTCAAGCCATCATGAAACAAATTCTTGATAACTTAGGCTTGACCTATGAAGAGGCGGATGGAGAGGCCGCATTCTACGGACCTAAACTCGACGTTCAGAGCCGTAACGTTTACGGAAAAGAAGATACTTTGTTCACCATACAGATAGACTTCGCTCTAGCAGAGAGATTCTCCATGACCTACGTGGACGAAAACGGTGAGAAGAGATTCCCCACCATTATTCATAGATCTTCCATTGGTTCTTACGAGCGTACCGTATCCATGCTTATTGAAAAATACGCAGGCGCTTTCCCTCTCTGGATCGCTCCCTTGCAGGTTAAGGTAATGAGCTTGACCGAGAGAACGGAAAAACAGGCTTTGGAATTTGTAAACGAATTACGCCAAGCAGGTATCCGCGCAGAAGCCGATATTAGAAACGAGAAAATCGGTTATAAGATTCGTGAGGCACAGCTTGACAAAGTACCCTATATGGTTATCTTAGGCGACAAAGAGGTGGAAGCAAACGTTATTGCCGTTCGTCAAAGAGGGGTAGGAGATATAGGTACTATGTCTAAAGACGAGTTTTACAATAAACTCAATAAAGAAATTCGCGAAAAGGCGTAAAATCGTTTGACAAGTATAGTTCAAAGTGGTATTATATTCGGGCAAAGCAGAATTCGTTCTCACCTTTAACCCGAGTGAAAAGGTCATTTGATTGTAACTTACGTGTTTTTTACGTTATAGTTGTGAACCGTTCTGTTTTGGAACGGTTCATTTTTTATAGGAGGAAACAATTATTAAAGAATTACTTATCAACGACCAGATAAGAAACGCTGAGATCAGAGTTATTGACGAAAACGGCGAATCGCTCGGTATCATGAGCGCAAACGAGGCTAACCGCTTAGCCGATGAGAGAAATCTCGACTTGGTTATGATCTCTCCCCAAGCAACGCCCCCCGTGTGCAAGTTCTTGGATTACGGAAAGTATCGTTTCGAACTCATCAAGAAGAAAAAGGAAGCAAAAAAGAGTCAAAAAGTTATCGAAGTCAAGGAAATTTGGCTTTCAGCAACCATTGACACCCACGATTTGATGGTTAAAGCAAAACAAGCCGTCAAGTTCGTATCTAACGGAGATAAAGTTCGTTTGTCTATAAGACTCAAAGGCAGACAGATGGCTCACCCTGATATCGCTATGGGCATTATGGACGAATTTTATAAATTAGTGCAAGACTCCGCAGTCGTAGAAAAATCCGCTAACCAAGAGGGTAGAACGATTGCTATGGTCATAGCACCCAAAAAGTAAATAAAGAAACGGAGGAATAAACTATGCCTAAAATGAAAACGCACAGCGGAGCAAAAAAGAGATTCCGCGTATTGAAGAGCGGTCTCGTAAAGAGAGCACACGCTAACAAAAACCACATTTTGAACAAAAAGACTTCTAAACGTAAACGTAGCTTGAGACAGGGTGCTTACGTTGATGCAACGCAAGCAAAGACCATCAAGTATATGATTTATTCCAAATAACCACGGAGGAAGAGTAAAATGAGAATTAAGAGAGCAGTAAACGCAGTTAAAAAACGTAGAAAAATAATGAAACTTGCCAAAGGTTATTGGGGAAGCAAATCCAAACTTTACAGAGTGGCAAGACAAGCAGTTATGAAATCCCAACAGTACGCATACGTTGGACGTAAACTCAAAAAGAGAGATTTCCGTCAACTTTGGATCGCACGTATCAACGCAGGCGCACGTTTGAACGGATTGAGCTATAGCAAACTTATGCACGGATTGAAACTCGCTGGTATCGAATTGAACCGTAAAGTTCTCGCTGATATCGCAGTTAACGATGCACAGGGCTTTGCAAACCTTTGCGAAAGCGCTAAAGCACAACTCAATAAATAAGTTTAGTTAAATAAAGCCTCCGCAAATTACGGAGGCTTTGCGACATTATATGGAGTTTATAAAATCAGCCTCAAATTCACGAATAAAAGCCGTAGCAAGGCTCAAGACCACGGAAGGCAGAAGGGAGAGTAATACCTTCGTAGCAGAGGGCGTTCGTATCGTTTTGGACGCGCCCGTTGCGCCTATCGAGGTGTACGCAACGGAGGATCACGAGGACGTTTTGAGAAAGTTTGAGGGAATTGCTAATACCTTTTTAGTTAGCCGTGAGGCGTACGAAAAGATGAGCGATACCAAATCTCCTCAAGGCGTACTTGCAGTCTTTTCAAGACCTAACGTAGAGGTCAAAATACCAGACTCTGATCACGCTATCGTTTTAGACGGCGTGTCTGATCCTGGAAACGTTGGTACGATTATAAGAACTGCTGGAGCGTGCGGTTTCGGTGACGTTTATTTAATTAACTGCGCCGATTGTTTTTCCCCTAAGGTCGTCAGATCCTCTATGGGCGGTGTGTTCCGCGTGCGACTAAGTGTTGGGGACGTGAAAAGCGTTTTTGATGCGTTGAAAGAGAAAAATTTCACTATTTATTCTCTCGATATGGGTGGAGAAAACGTGTTTGAGTGCAAAGCAAAACTACCTTGCGCTCTCGTCGTTGGTAGCGAGGCTAGAGGTGTATCGGATTATACGAGAGAGAATGCAGACGGAGTATTGGCGCTTCCTATGGTCAACGACACCGAGTCGTTGAACGCTGGAGTGAGCGCAAGTACTTTGATGTACGTAATTAAATTTTCTAATAAATAGGAGAGATAATATGTCAGGACATAGCAAATGGGCGAATATTAAACACAAAAAAGGTAAATCTGACGCAGCACGCGCCAACGTATTTACCAAAATCGGTCGTGAAATTGCAATCGCGGTAAAAGCAGGCGGAGCTGATCCCAACTCCAACTCCAAACTCCGTGAGGTTATCTTGAAAGCAAGACAGGCTAACATGCCTAACGACAATATCCAAAGAAGTATCAAAAAGGCTTCGGGTGAACTTGGTTCTATCAACTACGAATCCATGACCTACGAAGGTTACGGCGTTGGTGGTACTGCGTTTATCGTAGAAACTTTGACCGATAACAAAAACCGTACCGCGGGCGACGTACGTCACATTTTTGATAAG
Organism: Clostridia bacterium; assembly: GCA_017407285.1. Lineage (GTDB taxonomy): Bacteria > Bacillota > Clostridia > Christensenellales > RUG350 > RGIG2224. The sequence continues at coordinate 4,130 of JAFQWW010000025.1, read as the reverse complement.
CACGGCGGATCTATGGGTTCTACCGGTTGCGTATCCTATTTGTTCCAAAGAAAGGGTATCATTATAGTTGACGGAGCATCTACCACGGAGGATGAGTTGTTTGAACTCGCAATTGAGGCAGGCGCAGACGACGTAGTAGCAGCAGACGACGTATTCGAGGTATACACTGCTCCTAGTGATCTTATGACCGTAAAGGAATATTTGGACGGAAAGGTAGAGGTTTTGACGGCTAACGTGGATATGATTCCCGAAAACACCGTTGATCCTACTCCCGAACAGGTTTCTACCATTTTGAAGATGATAGACAAGTTCGAAGAGAACGACGACGTTCAAAACGTTTATCACAACGCAAACCTTCCTGAGGACGAGGACGAAGAATAATGGACGTTTTCACTCTTTGTGAAAAAGCTAAATTAGCGTCAATTAGGCTATCTTCCACGACGACGGAGCAAAAAAACGCTTGGCTATTGTCTATTGCAGACGCATTGGATAATAGAGTAGACGAGATTTTATCATCTAACGCTATCGATATGGCAAGAGGTGAGAATCTTTCTCCCGTTATGCGTGATAGACTTTTGTTGACGAGAGAGCGTGTGGCGCGTATCTCGGACGGTGTGAGAGATTTGGTATCCTTGCCCGATCCCGTAGGTCGCGTATTGTCTCATCACGTACAAAAGGACGGATTGGACATAACGAGAGTAAGCGTGCCTATAGGCGTGGTCGGAGTTATCTACGAGGCTAGACCTAACGTCACGGTGGACGTAGCTACGCTATGCATAAAAAGCGGAAACTGTGTAGTGTTGCGTGGCGGAAAAGACGCTATCAACACAAACCGTGCTCTTGCGAAGGTCGTAAAAGAGGCGTTAGGAGAATGGTCCGAGTGCGTGCAGTTTATAGACGACGAAACTCGTGAGTCTACGGGACTTTTACTAAAAGCCGATAAGTACGTTGACGTCATTATTCCAAGAGGGGGAGAAAAACTCAAAGAGTATATTCTCCAAAACACCAAAATTCCCGTTATTTGTTCGGCAGGCGGTGTGTGTCATACCTACGTGGAAAAGACGGCAGACCTTAAAAAAGCCAAAGAGATCGTTAAAAACGCAAAACTCCAAAGACCTTCAGTGTGCAACGCATTGGAAACTTTGTTGGTTGACGAAGAGGTCGCAGAGGAGTTTTTGCCAGTCGTATTGTCCGAGATGAAGGCGGAGAAAAATATCCGAGTTTATGGGGACGAAGCAACCAAAGCAATATATCCCGACACCGAGATTATAGATGAAGAGGGGTATAACACCGAGTACTTGGACTACGCATTATCCGTAAAGGTCGTTAGTGGGGTAGAGGAAGCGATTTCCCATATCAATACCCACGGCACTAAACATAGTGACGCTATATTGACCGAAGATATGTGCAAAGCGGAAAAATTCATTTTATCCGTGGACACCGCGGACGTCTACGTCAACGCATCTACTCGTTTTACGGACGGATACGAGTTTGGTTTGGGTGCAGAGGTCGCAATATCCACCCAAAAGCTCCACGCACGTGGACCGGTTGGACTCAACGAACTTACAACGTATAAAACCATAATTCGTGGAAACGGACAAATAAGAAAATAAATAAGAAGAGCGGTTCAAAACCGCTCTTTTTTTGTGTGAAAAATTGACGTATTATATTGTAGTAACGTAAATTTACTTAAATATCAAAAATCTTATCGTAAGGAACGTGAAAAATGTTTTTTAGATGATAAATCTCATCGGGATAGAGGTGGCGTTGTCCAACCTCGATTTTGGCGTACGCACTACGCGTGATGTCACAACCTTCAAGTTGTAATTTCGTTGCAACGTACTCTTGAGTAAAACCTAAAGATTCTCGAATAATTCTAATATTGTTTCCAATTCTCTTTTCAATTAGGATATTCATAATTTCCCCCTTATTTTTGCACCTAATTCGGTGCAAGCGCTTGACAATAGAATAGCAAAATGATAAACTTATTTTGCACCCATATAGGTGCAATATGTAAATAATTTAATTTTGGAGGACATAATGAATAAACGCTTTGCAAAAATTATGATGGTAATCATGCTTGTTGTAATGCTTATGTGTGTCTTTAGTGCGTGTGGGGAAAATCCCGAAAACGATGGAAATTCGACCGTTCACGTAAATTCGATTAGTTTGAACAAAAGCACGCTAACGCTTGAAGAGGGCAGTAATGAAATTTTAATGGTTTCAGTTAATCCGACTAACGTTGATAATAATTCGGTTAGTTGGTTTAGTTCAGATGAATCAGTAGCCACGGTTGTTGGCGGAAAAATAACTGCTATTAAAGAAGGTAGTGCAGTTATTACTGCAAAAACGTTGGACGGAGGTAAGACTGCGACTTGCAACGTGTTGGTTGAAAGTATTAGTCTAGAACCCAACCCCGAACCCAATCCCGAACCCAATCCTGAACCCAATCCTGAACCCAATCCTGAACCCAATCCTGAACCCATTGATCCGGATCATCAACACGTTTTCGATAAAGAGGTCAATAATATTACCTTTTTGAAAAGTGGTGCTACGTGTACGACAAAAGCCGTTTATTATTATTCGTGTGAATGTGGAGAACGTGGTGATGATACTTACGAGTATGGGGAAATTGGCTCACATTCATTCATAAAATACCTTTCTAACAACGATTCAACCCTTGATTCAGACGGTACAAAAACTGCGGTGTGTGAGTACGGCTGTGGTCAAGAGGATACCGTCGTTGACGTTGGTACTAAGTTAACTGATGCTACGGCGTTTATTCAAGAAGATGAATACGTCTATTTTGGTATGTATCCTCAGACTTTGAAAAAAGCTGATGTAAGCGTTTCTGACACTGCAGATAGTAGGGGATATTATTTAGGATCAGACGGATATTATTACGCAAAAGTTGAGGCAACTCCTATTTCGGAAAGTTATAAGTTTTCAACGGGTGAGAGAGTCGTTAACGGTCAAGATTATTATTTTAAAGTTGAACCGATAAAGTGGAGAATTTTATCCTCAAATAACGGGGAAGCGTTGATTTTTGCAGAGAATATCATAACAAATATGGCATATTCTGCTACGTCGAGTACGTTTGCGGATAGTAAAATCAAAAAGTGGTTAAACGAAGAGTTTTATAACACCGCTTTTAATACCATAAATCAAAGTATCGTAGTTGGAGATGATAATCAGCAAGTATTTATATTGAGTTATCAAGATTTGCTTAAAAAAGAATACGGTTTTTCTGATATGCACGGAAACACTGCATCGAGGCAAAAACTCACTACTGATTATTCTAGGGCTACTGGTGTTTGGATGGATAGTTCATCTAGTAGCTACGGAAACGGTTGGTGGTGGACTAGCACCCAGCATCAAGAATACGCAAATAGCGTTTACAGTATAAACGGTGGCGGAGAAATTTACGTTAACTATTTTTGTAATTTGAACGGTGAATATCGTGGCGTAGTTCCTGCAATGAGAATAATTCTACACGAACCTCACGTGCACGAGTACACTGAAATGGAAATTTCTGACAACTATTTGAAGAGTGAAGCAACTTGTCATAGTCCTGCTGAATATTATTATACTTGTGTTTGTGGAAAAATTGGTTCTAGTGTGTTTAGTTATGGAACCAAACTTGAACACTCGTTTGTAGATTATATATTTGACGACAATGCTACCTATTTGTACGATGGAACGAAAACGGCAACTTGCGAACACGAATGTGGAGAAAAACATACCGTAGTTGCGGAAAACACTAAACTCGATAGAAGTCTTGCGTACAATAGAGTTGGAGAATACGTTTATTTGGGAGAATTCCCTCAGCATTTGAAAGCGGATGACGTTACTATTACGGAGAACGTGGATGATAGAGGATATTATCTTGGTTCAGACGGAGAATATTACGCCTTGGTTACTGCAAGCCCCGCAGCTTCAAATTATAAGTTTACAACTGGAGAAAAAATAATTGCAGGTTGCGAGTATTATTTTAAGATTGAACCTATAAAGTGGAGAATACTATTTAACGATGATGGGGTAGCAACCCTTCTTTGTGAGAGTATTATTGCTAACAATTATTTTGATGTGGAAAGTAACGATTATGCTGATAGTTATATTCGTACATGGTT
>JAFQWW010000002.1 GCA_017407285.1 Clostridia bacterium | reverse complement strand
CCCTCTTTTTCCTACTAATATTAAAAAAATTAGTGTCCGTTTTAAACGGACACTAATCTCTATACTGATTTAAAAACTAATTTATCGCCTTGAGCGGAAATCAATACGGTATCGCCTATCTTTACGCTACCCTTCAAAATTTCTTCAGACAATTCGTTTTCAATATATTTTTGAATAGCTCTACGCAAAGGTCTTGCGCCGTACTCTGCATCAAATCCTTTTTCTACGATAAAGTTCTTGGCTTGCTCGTCTATCTTGATTTTTATATTATGCTCCGCAAGTCGTTTTGCAAGGCTTACCAACATAAACTCGCTAATCTTCTCAATATCCGCTCTCTCAAGCTTATGGAAAGTAATGATATCGTCGACACGGTTCAAAAACTCCGGTCTAAAGGTTGAACGCAAAGCGTTGTATTGCTTTTCTCTCATCTCCTCGTATTCTCTATCCACTGCACTAGCGCTATCAAAACCAAGTCTATGGGTTTTGCTAACATCGCTTGCACCAACGTTAGAGGTCATAATGATAACGGTGTTTTTAAAACTTACGACACGTCCGTGAGAATCGGTTAGTCGTCCGTCATCCAAAATCTGCAAAAGGATATTGAATATATCGGGGTGAGCCTTTTCTATCTCGTCGAAAAGTACTACGGAATAAGGTTTACGTCTTACCTTTTCGGTCAACTGTCCACCCTCGTCAAATCCAACGTAACCGGGGGCACTACCTATGAGTTTAGAAACGTTTTCCTTACTCATATACTCGGACATATCCACCCTAATCATAAGGTTTTCATCTCCAAATAGTGATGCCGCTAACGCTTTAGACAACTCCGTTTTACCCACACCAGTAGGTCCTAAGAAGATAAACGATCCTATCGGTCTATTGGGATCTTTAAGTCCTGCTCTTGCACGTCTTATAGCGTTTGCAACGGCACTTATCGCATCGTTTTGTCCAACCACTCTATCGTGCAATTCTTTTTCAAGGTTTATAAGTCTGTGTCCTTCGTCCTCCGTGATTTTATTCAAAGGAACTCCCGTCCACTTACTTACTATCTCGGAAATTTCCGCCTCTCCTATAGAAAGTTCGGTAGACGCTTTTGCGTTCTCCCACGAATCACTAGCACTTGCAATATCGTTTTCTAATTCGGCAATCTTACCCTTCAACTCTTCTGCTCTCTCAAACTCCATAGCCTTAACTGCGGAATTTTTCTCGGCAGACAACCTCATCAATTCTTCCTTTTTGTTTTTGAGGTCGACAGGGGTGATTTGTGTGCTTATTCTCTTTCTACTTGCAGCCTCATCGATTAAGTCTATCGCTTTATCCGGCAAGAATCTATCCGTTATATATCTATCAGACAACACTGCCGCCGCCTCTATAGCTGAATCCGTTATACGAACCTTGTGATGCGCTTCGTACTTATCCCTCAAACCTTTAAGAATGGTGATCGTATCGGGAACGGAGGGAGGATTTACCATAACGGGTTGGAATCTTCTCTCAAGCGCCGCGTCTTTTTCGATATACTTTCTATATTCTTCTAACGTAGTAGCACCAATAGTCTGCAATTCTCCTCTTGCCAACATAGGTTTTAGTATGTTTGCAGCATCCATAGCGCCTTCTGCGCCACCTGCTCCTACTATGGTGTGTATCTCGTCAATAAAGAGAATGGTGTCTCCCGAATTTTTGAATTTGGATATTGCGTTTTTGAAACGCTCTTCAAATTCGCCTCTATATTTCGTACCTGCAACCACGCTCGACATATCAAGCGAAAAGATTTTCTTTCCTTTCAAGGTTTCGGGAACACGCCCCTCTACTATTGCTTGAGCAAGTCCTTCCACAACGGCAGATTTACCTACGCCCGGTTCACCAATTAAAACTGGGTTATTCTTCGTACGTCTTGAAAGAATTTGTACGATTCGCTCAACCTCTTCCTGACGACCAATAACGGGATCAAGTTTGCCCGATCTTGCTTTTTGGGTAAGATCTACGCCAAGTTTGGAAATATCGGGATCGCCTTCTTGCTCTTCGTTCTCAAAGTTATGAGCGTAATCAGTGTGTCCATCTATCTCGTCGGCTTCGTAATCTTGGTTATCTTTGACGAATTCCGCAACCAAGATGTTGAACATACCTTCCGTATCTACGTCACGTTTTATAAATATTCTTGCAGCCTTACCGTCACGAACCTTTAATAATCCCATCAATAAATGCTCAACGTCCACGTAACTGCTAGCAGTTAGTTGGATAGCAAGTCTTTGAGCTAAATCTATTACGCTTTTTGCAGTCGGTGATACGTACAAAACGTTTGCCGGACTCTCGAAGAAATATCCTATCAAAGATTCTTCCGTTATGCCGTACTGTCTTAATACGAGAGAGGCAAAACTATTCTCCACCGAACAAATTCCGTACAAAATATGTTCCGTTCCTATTACTCCGCCCGTTTTGTGGGCAAGATTTTTCGCAACGTCAAAAGCTCTAGTTGCGTTGTTCGTAAATTTTAGTTCCATTAAACGTTACCTCCATTGCCCTTTTTTAATACCTTTCTTACCGTTTCTGCCCTAAATACGTCCCTTTCGTCCGCATTAAGGTTTTTACCTGCTATTTTAATAAGGTTTGCAGGTTGACAGCTTATGATAAGACCGTTTATATCTCCATCAAATCTCACGAGTCCAAAAGCCATGCCAAGTTTTACTAAAGACGCACACTCCAACAACTCCGCAGTTGACAACACGTATGCGTTAGTCAAAGTGCCGTACGCACGCATAATCTTATCCGTCAAACGTACGCCCTCGATGGATTGCAAATTCTTTCTCTCCTCGATCTCGGCTTCACAGACTACGTCCACGACCTTCGTTACGTTATCAATTATTTCTTTTTCGGTTTGACCTAACGACACCTGATTGGATATCTGATAGGTATAGCCTTCCGCCTTACTTCCTTCTCCGTACACTCCTCTAACGGTTAGAGATAGTTGTTGAATACTATTTATTATAGAATTGATTTTTCCACTAAAGGTTAAAGCGGGCAAGAAAACCATAACTGACGCCCTCATTCCCGTACCAAGATTGGTCGGGCAACTCGTTAAATATCCAAGTTTGTCGGAATACGCAAGTTTTACACGCCCTGCCAACACGTTATCAAAATCGCTCGCACGACTATACGCATCTTGTAGATCAAAACCTTTATTTATGGCTTGTATTCTATAATGATCCTCTTCGTTTATCATAACGGAAAGATCTTCACTGTCCGATATAATAACCGCACCGTTTTTAGTATTAACGGCAAGTTCTCGACTTATAAGGTGGCGCTCGAATATTGCTTGTCTATCTATAGTGGATAGATGCGCCATTTGATAAAATTTGTAAGGAAAACAATCCTTCGCGCAATCCTCACCTGCTTTCATAATGGTAGAAAAAGCACGCTCGTCGTTTAGTTTTTTAGGGAAAGGAATACCTTCCACGTTTCGGGCAAGTCTTACTCTTGAACTTATAACAATACCGTCGTATTTATCCATCTTGTCTTCCTCCCTCTAACGCTTTGATTTTATCCCTAATCTCGGCAGCAAGTCTATAATCCTCTTTCCTTACCGCCTCTTCCATTTCGTATCTTAACTGATCTATCTCGCTTCTCTCTTTCACAACGGGAGAAGGAGCGCGTCCCACGTGATTTAGCGTTCCTTGTACGCGTTTTACGATAGGTAAAATAGTATCTTCAAACGCTTTATAGCACTCCGAGCACCCTGCTTTACCCGAACGCTTAAATTCAGTCGCCGTAGTTCCGCAATTTTTGCACCTTTTTGCAGTAGGTCCTTCTATTGTCGAAAACATAGACGACACTATTCCGGACGGAGATAAAATATCAAGTTCACTATCGTAGTCCCTTGCACACTCCGAACACAAATGTTTTTCCACGTAAACGCCGTTTATCAACGTCTTAATGTGCACACTCGCCTGTCTTTTTTTACATTTATCACAAAGCATACTTATACCTCCTTATATTGCATCAATCTTTCTAATACTGCTCTCATAACGTTTGCACGCGCCTCGTTTTTGCCACCCGTTGGCGTCATAAGCGCCCTATTACTCAAGGTTACCATCAACAAATCGTACTCACGTTCCGTTACCTTGTTCTCTTCGTACAATCTACCCAATATATGCGCGGCTTGTCTTTCACTCAACTCTCTCCCTACACCGTCGTACAAGCTTTTCAATAAATCGTTATCGTTTGCAATACGCATGAGCCTTATATATCCGCCACCTCCGCGTTTGCCCTCGACGACGTACCCTTTCTCGACAGTAAAGCGCGTAGCCAAAACGTAATTTATCTGACTTGGCGCTACTGAAAAATAGGTCGCAAGCTCGTTACGAGATAACTCCATCATACAATCGTCTCCGATATTCGATAAAATAAATTGCTCTATAATATCACTTATGTTGGACATTTTGCCTCCTTTGTCAAAGTTTGACTTTCTTTGACCTTCATCTATATTATACACCTTTTTCCCCCCTTGTCAACACTTTTTTTGCTCTTTTTTTGTAAAATTTTGATTTTTTCTCATTTTACTCGCTTATTGCATATTTTTGTGTTACAATAATCGTACAACGATTTTAAGGTAAAATTATGAAGAAAAATATCGAATTCAACAAAATGTATACGACTAACGAACCCCTCCCCCGTGTTCCATGGAGCGAATATCCTCGTCCTTTTATGGTAAGAGATTCTTACTTTTGTTTAAACGGCAAGTGGGATTTTGGTGTTGGACAAGATAGACGAGAGATTACGTTAAACAAAGAAATAATAGTACCCTTTCCGCCCGAATCTTTGTTGTCAGGAATAGACGAAGTATACGACGAAAGTTTGATAAGAGTGTATAAAAAGCATTTTTCTCTTCCTAAAAATTTCCAAAAAGATAGGGTTCTGTTGCACTTCGGGGCGATTGATCAGATAGCCGACGTATACCTAAACGACAATCACGTCGCGCACCACGTCGGAGGCTATACCCCATTCTTTGCAGATATTACTGAATATCTTAAAGAAGATAACGAAATCATCGTCGAGGTCAAGGACGAATTGAGTAATCACACTCTCCCTTACGGAAAACAAACGACTAATCGTGGAGGTATGTGGTATACCCCCGTATCGGGTATTTGGCAAACGGTATGGATAGAGAGCGTACCAGAGGAATACGTAAAAGACATAGAAACAAAAATAGTTGATGACAAAGTCAAAATAGAGGTAGACGGTGTAGAGAGTGGAAAAGTATTCGTAAAAGAACTTAATAAAGAGTACCCCGTCACTAACGGCGTTGCGGAATTTTCAATAGACAACCCCACCTACTGGGCTCCAGACAGTCCGTATCTTTATCATTTTGACGTTATAACAAAAGACGATAAGGTTTCTTCATACTTTGCATATAGAAAGTTAAGTATCAAGACAGTAAACGGCATAAAACGACTTCTCCTAAACGACAAGCCCTATTTTTTACACGCACTTTTAGATCAGGGATATTGGAGTGATGGATTGTTTACCCCGCACTCCCCCTCTTTCTACACGAAAGAAATCGAAAAAGTGAAGGCTTTAGGTTTCAACGCTTTAAGAAAACACATAAAGATAGAACCTCAAATCTTTTACTCTGAATGTGATAGATTGGGTATAATCGTTATGCAAGATATGATAAACAACGGCGAGTACTCCTTTATAAAAGACACGGCGCTACCTACCGTTGGTTTCAAAAAGAAAAATGATAAAAGACTCCACAAGAATAAGAAAAGTCGTGAAGCTTTTATATCCACAATGAAGGAAACGGTTGATATTTTGAAAAAACACCCGTCAGTATGTTATTGGACGATATTTAACGAAGGGTGGGGACAATTTGAAAGTCAAAAGGCGTACGAACTACTAAAGAGTTTGGATAATACTAGGTTTATAGACACAACGTCGGGCTGGTTTATTTGTGGAGATAGCGACGTAGATAGTCGCCACGTTTATTTCAAAAAAATAAAGATAAAGCCAAGCGACAAACCTATAGTCGTATCTGAATTTGGAGGCGTAACGTACGCGGTCAAAGATCACGTTTTCAACCCATCGAACACTTACGGATACGGCAAATGCGAAACGCGTGAAGATTTCGTAAAAGCAATTAGAGCGCTCTACACAGACCAAATTATCCCCCATATTCCCAAAGGGCTTTGCGGTGCAGTGTACACCCAAGTATCCGACATTGAGGACGAAATCAACGGACTATTTACGTATGATAGACAAATTGACAAGATTTACCCCGAAGAATTTATAGACGTATCTAAAAAATTGATTATAGAATAAAAAAACGGACGAGTAAGGGCGTTTCTCATAGGGATTTTTTAGACAGTATAAAAGGATAGCGAAAATTTCGCTATCCTTTACTTTTTGCTTTGCAAAACACACGACTTTCTTTTGAAAGTAT
>JAFQWW010000024.1 GCA_017407285.1 Clostridia bacterium | reverse complement strand
TTGTGTTCTGCACCGTGATACATATATACTCGTCTTACGTCCTTCATCAACGCAGTCAAAAGTATATACAACAAAAATATTAGCATACGTATAACGCCCATAATGAGGTTTTTCAAAAAGGCGCTAGCGCTCCACGAAAACAAGGCTTCTAGTCCGCTCAACACGAACTGAGGCAACATTATGAACAAAAATACGGACATTAAAAGTCCTAATACGACGCCTATCCAAATAGCGACGTCAAATAGACTAACCTTGAACTTTTTTGCTACCTTTTTCTCAAACTCGGAAGGTTCTTCTTCGCCAAAAACTTCGGCAGAACGCATAAGTACCTTCATTCCGTCTACAAGAGAATAGAAAAAGTTGATAGCACCTCTTAAAATTGGAACTTTTTTCCACCAAGGAGAGGAATTAACTAATCTTTTGCTTTCAACGACGATATGACCGTCGGGGTGTCTTACTGCGGTGGCAACGCTCTTCTCGCCTCGCATCATTACACCTTCCATTACGGCTTGTCCGCCTATTTTACAAGACCTTTTTCTTGCCATTTTTCCTCCTAAACTCAAAAAAAGGTGCAGTGAAAAACTGCACCTTTTCTCTCAAAGTTACTAAATGTTATAACGTTTCTTAAATTTGTCTACACGGCCACCGGAATCAACGAGTTTTTGTCTGCCCGTGAAGAACGGATGGCATTTGGAACAAATTTCCACTCTCATCTCTTCTACGTTTTTGGTAGTACCGGTCGTAAAAGTCTCGCCACAAGCGCAACGTACGGTAACTTCTTTGTAATTAGGATGTATGCCTTCTTTCATTTGAATCACCTCTTAATTTTCAATAACAAAAGTATTATATAGTAAAGTAAAATTTTAGTCAAGGATTTTTAACCGATTTTTAATCAATTTTCTTGACTATTCCTTTTTATTTTCTATTTCCTCACCAAGGGGAAGCTCTAATTGAACTATTTCGGGTTCTTCCACCTTTTGTATCTTGTATCTAGTAGCCTTCCTGTCCTTTTTTCTTCTATTAAACTTGATACTTGAACCTAATACGTCGCTTATGTCTTGAATGGTTACGAATGCGTTGGGATCAACGGAGGACACTACCTCTTTGAGTCGACCTATTTCAAAACGGTTAACTACGCAATACACCGTAACGTTTTCCGCCTTACTATGGTAACCTTTGGAGTTTAGTAGGGTTACGCCTCTTTTGAATTCTTCATTCAGTGCCGCTGCCACTTTATTGCCTTTTCCCGTTATTATAAAGCAACCTTTACCTTTATCCAAGCCTTCCACAACGAAGTCTACTGCTTTGATGCCTACGGTGTAGGTAACGATAGAATAAAGTCCTACGTATATATGACCTAACGCTACGCACGCCAAGACGTAGATGCACGCGTTGTATATCATAACGAACTGACCTACGGTTAAGCCAACTTTTTTTGCAAATAACACGGCGGTTGCTTCCATTCCGTCCATCGCGCCACCAAAACGAATGGTAAGACCGGATCCGACACCGGATAATAATCCACCGAATACTGCGCTCAAGAAGATATCAGTTTGCGCGTAAATGAGTTTATCCAATCCGCACGCTTGGTATATACCACTCATCACGGCATAAGAGCCGATGGCTACTGCCGAACTTAGTACAAACTTAAATCCTAATTTTCTGAATCCCACTAAAAAGAAAGGTAGGTTCAACACAACCAAAAATACGGATAATATACTTGCACCCGTTGCTAAGGAGTCCAAAAGCATGGCAGTACCGGACAATCCTCCGTCCAATATGCCAGCCGACGCCAAAAAGAGTACGACGCCGGTAGCGTTTATAATGCCTGCTACGACAAGTCCTGCGTATCTGGATATTTCTTTCTTTAGGGTTGCATTTATTTTCATATTTTTATTCTACAAAATATAACCGTTTTTGTCAATTAAATATCAATTTTCTGTTCAGTATACGCAAAAACACGCCGAATAGTTCGACGTGTTTTAAAAATTATAATTTGTTTCTCATTATCTTTCCGCTAGTCGTCTTAGGCAATTCGTCACGGAATACGATAATTCTAGGATATTTGTAAGGTGCGGTGTTGACCTTAACGTATTCTTGGATCTCTTTCTTGAGTTCGTCAGAAGGCGTAGTGCCTTTGGTCAATACGATACTTGCTTTTACTACCTGTCCTCTTACCTCGTCGGGTTCTGCGGATACACCGCACTCCAAAACGTAGGGAAGTTCCATAATAACGTTTTCAATCTCGAAAGGTCCGATTCTGTATCCTGAGGACTTGATAAGGTCGTCAACTCGACCAACGTACCAGAAATATCCGTCCTCGTCGCGCCATGCGGTGTCACCCGTGTGATAAAGTCCGTTTCTAAAGCTTTCTTTGGTCTTTTCCTCGTCTTTATAATATCCCTTGAACAATCCGCAAGGACAACCTTTTTCTACGTTTATTACTATCTCGCCTACCTCACCGACTGCAACTTCTTTGTCGTCGTGGTCCACTAAGCGAATGTCGTACAAAGGTACGGGTCTACCCATAGATCCTAAACGTGCCGTCGTACCTGCTAAGTTTGCTAAAGCAACCGTGGTTTCAGTCTGACCAAAACCTTCCATTATCTTGAGTCCAGTGGCAATCTCAAACTGCTTGAATACCTCGGGGTTCAAAGCTTCGCCCGCAGTCGTCATATGCTCAACGGTGGACAAGTCAAATTTGGACAAATCTTGCTTGATCATCATACGAAGCATGGTGGGAGGAGCACAGAACGTGGTAATGTTGTGTTTCTTGAACATGGGGAGTATGTCGTTTGCATCAAATCTATCAAAGTCATATACGAATAACCCTGCTTCACACAACCACTGTCCGTATATCTTACCCCATGCGGCTTTCGCCCAACCAGTATCCGATATCGTCAAATGCAATCCGTCGGGATTTACACAATGCCAGTATTTTGCCGTTATGAAATGACCTAAAGGATACTTGTAGCTGTGCATAGCAATCTTGGGATTGCCAGTCGTACCTGAGGTAAAATACATAAGCATTATATCGTCGCCACAAGGAGAATTTTCCTCTCTTTCGAATTTTCCAGAGAATAAAACGTACTCTTCGTCAAAATTACGCCAGCCTTCGCGCGCCTCTCCTACCATAATCTTGGTTTCCAAGCAGTCGCATTTCTCGGCTGATTTTTCTACCTCTCCAGACACTTCTCCGTCCGACGTGCAAATAATCATCTTTACCCCCGCTTTGTTAATACGGTAGGTAATATCGTGTTCACGGAGTTGGTTAGCGGCAGGTATGGCTATTGCACCGATTTTGTGCAAAGCAAGCATTATAAACCAGAACTGGTAATGACGTTTCAAGATAAGCATTACCTTATCGCCTTTTTTAATACCCAAGGACTTGAAATAGTTCGCTACTTGCGCGCTCGCTCTCTTCATGTCCGCAAAGGTAAATTTGCGCTCCGTGAAATCTCTTGCTATATGGAGCATAGCCACTTTCTCGGCTTGCTCAACGCCCAATCTGTCGATAACGTCAAAGGCAAAGTTGAATTTGTCTTCGTTTTTGAAAGATATTGCTTGGAGTACGCCGTTCTCGTTTTCCGTAGGCACAACGAAATCTTTCCATACCCTCGTTCTACTAGACTCTTGTTTCTTGACTGCGCTAACCGTAATATCTCTTGCTTGTCCGTGTACGAGTTTGTCTATAGATACGCCGGAAGGATTTAATACTATAGCGTAGAAAGTACAGTCTTCACCCTCGACGGCTATCATTCCGTGAGGTTTAGAACTGTCGTAATAAATGCTATCGCCTTCGTGCAATACTTCAACGTGGTTACCAACTTGAACCTTTAGCGCGCCCGATATAACGATATCACATTCTTGACCTTCGTGGGTTGTGAGTTCGATATCTCTGCTCTCCGCTTCTTTATCGTAATCAACGACAACGTACAAGGGCTCTGCAATACGTTTTTTGAATGCAGACGCTAGGTTGAAATAGGTCATGCCGTGCGCTTTTTGTATTTCTTGTCCCTCGCCTCGTCTAGTGACCGTGTAACCCGCTAGTTTAGGACTAGATCCCTCGATAATTTCGGTAACGTCTACGTTCAACGCCGCAGCACAACGGTATAAAAAGGCAAAGTTTAGATCCCTTTTGCCGTTTTCGTACTCGGAGTACTCCTCTCTCGTCATGCCAACGCGCTTTGCAAACGTGTCGGTGGATATGCCCTCTATCTCACGCAAAGTGCGTATTCTCTGGGCAATCTCTCTGATTTTGAACTCAATGTCTGTGTTGTTCATACGTCCTCCAATAAATAAAAAACACCCGTCTCGCTTTGAGACGGGTGTGTAACCCGCGGTACCACTCAAATTGTACTTTCGTACCACTCAGGCTCTAACAAGCCTTATGCCTTTACGCAGCAATCACGGGAAGGTTCTACGGAATAATCTTTCTTCCTTCCAACTCGGGAGCTACATTTTCCAAGTTTCTACGATAGCTTACACCAACCGCTATCTCTCTGCGCTAAAACACAGGGAAAAACTCTCCGTCACAGTCTTTTATTTTTGCATATTCTAACATAATACTTAAATCTTGTCAAACAAAATACGCAAAAATCGTAATTTAGTGGTTTAATCTATTTTTACGCCGTATTCTTTAGCGCAACCGTGTGAACCGAATATCTTCCACTCCCCAACGCCCAATCTTTGCAATATCCCTTCTCTCTCAATTTTGCATTTATTGGGATCGGTGTCCACCGTGGTCATAAGTATGGGTGCATACTGGTTGTACTCTGCTTGAGGTTTTATCTGTCCGTGCAAATTGATATACACGTCTCCCGTGAACGCAACGTGGTTTTCGTAATCTAAAAGCACGATCTCGCCCGGTAAATGTCCGCCCGCGCCTTCGTATACCTCGAAATGCAATTCTCCCACGTCCAAAAAGCCTATTTGCGTTAGAGGTGCAATCAACTCAACTTCCGCCCACAAAACTTTTAATTTATCAGGCGGTGTTGGGGTGTATAGAGTGAGAAGTTTACAAATATTTACGTAGGGTTTGTGATAAGCGTTTTCCTCTCGTATTCCACCCTCGCCTAACCATTCACGGCTCAAAGATCTTGCGCTTTTTGCGCTCGCTATTACCTCGTCAAACGTATACGCCAAGCCACAATGGTCCACGTCGGCGTGCGTTAGGAGAAGTCTTTTTTTGATTGCATCAAAGTCAGGTACAATAGACCTAAAAACCTTGAGCATTTCCTCTCTAAAACATGCGTATCCGCTATCAACGAATAAAACCTCGCCCCTGCTTTTTATAATAATCGTATTGCTTCCGCAAGGCGGTTCAACGACTATTATTTCACTCTCTTTACCTACTTTGTGCGTCGTTATACGAGGGTTAAACCTATCCCCTTTGTACTGAGATAGCATTTCGGCACATTTTGCTATGCTATCAAAGGTTCTATAGGGAGATAACCCCGTTTCGTCCAATGTTTGCATGGCTAAATTGACTTGAACTAGCAGTTTTTCTTGATCCGTCTCGTTCAAACCCACGGTCTCTGCTAAGCCTTGAACGTAGGTGTCGTAGAAAATGGTGTTGTCGTAGAACTTTTCCGAAGAATTGTAGTCTATAACCCTAACCTTACATTTTTTCTCTACGTCTTTCAAAAAGCGCGCGATTTTCTCCTCGTCGTCTACGTAGAGTCCCATCTTGAAATATTGATAATCCGTGCCGTTTTCTTGCGAACTAATGTAGGATATATTGAACTTATAATCGTTAATTAGTGATAATATCTCGGTTACGCTACCCGGCTCGTCTTTGAGTTGAAATTCTATCAAGACGACCGCAGTACTCTCCTTCACACTCTGAATATATCCTATCTTTTTGAGTTCTTCGTCTGCTTGCTTTAACTGTTCCTCTCCGCCCTCTGCGTCTATAAATAAGGTGTGAGTATCTATCGCTTTATTATAACTTACTCGCGTTATATTGACACCTAAAGCGGAAAAACAACGACTTGCTTTCAAAAATGCCCCGATATCGTCGGGCATATTAGTTACGTACGTCTTTTTCATAATTTTATAAAAAAACTGCGGTCACAAGACCGCAGTTATATCTTAGAGTTTGTTTCTCTGAATCTTTCCGCTTATAGTCTTAGGTAACTCGTCACGGAATACGACGATTCTAGGATATTTGTAAGGTGCGGTATGGGATTTAACGTATTCTTGGATCTCTTTCTTGAGTTCGTCAGTTGGAGTAGTTCCTTTGGTTAAAACTACACTTGCTTTTACTACCTGTCCTCTTACCTCGTCGGGTGCTGCGGATACGCCACATTCTAAAACGTAGGGAAGTTCCATGATAACGCTCTCGATCTCAAAAGGTCCGATTCTATATCCCGAAGACTTGATGACGTCGTCTATACGAGATACGTACCAGAAATATCCGTCCTCGTCACGCCATGCAGTGTCACCAGTGTGATACATTCCGTCGTACCATGCGTCGTTGGTTTTTTCTTCGTCCAAATAGTATTCTTTGAACAATCCGCAAGGTATGCTCTTATCGGTATGTATAACGATTTCACCCGTTTCACCGTTAGGCAAGGAATTGCCGTCGGGATCTACGATGTCAACGTCGTACTGAGGAGATGCTTTACCCATAGATCCGATACGAGGAGTAGTTCCTCTCAAATTGCAAATAGTTAACGTGGTCTCGGTCTGACCAAAACCTTCCATTATCTTGAGTCCCGTTGCTTGCTCGAATTGCTTGTAAACCTCGGGGTTTAGTGCCTCGCCTGCCGTTGTCATATGATGGATAGAGGACAAATCGTATTTGGATAAATCGCACTTTATAAAGAAACGAAGCATGGTAGGAGGCGCACAGAAGGTAGTTATGCCGTATTTCTTGAACATGGGAAGTATGTCGGATGCATCGAATTTATCGAAGTCGTACACGAAAACTGCGCCCTCGCACAACCATTGACCGTATAGTTTACCCCACAAAGATTTACCCCAACCGGTATCAGATATCGTGAAATGCAAACCGTCTCTTTCGCAACAATGCCAATATTTAGCGGTAACGAAATGACCTAATGCGTAGGTATGTTTATGGCAAGCCATCTTGGGATTTCCAGTTGTACCAGAGGTGAAGAACATAAGCGCTGCATCTTCTCCTGCAGGAGTGTCTGCCGTTCTATCGAATTTTCCTGAAAATCTCTGATATTCGGAGTTGAAGTCGTGCCAACCCTCTCTCTCTCCGTTAACCATAACGAGAGTTTCTACCTGAGGACAATTTTTAGCGGCGCGCTCGGCAATCTCTGCCGTATCTCCGTCTGCCGTACATACGAGCATCTTAACGCCTGCTGCGTTAAATCTATACTCAAAGTCGTGCTCTTTTAACTGATTGGTTGCAGGAATAGCAACCGCACCTAATTTGTGCAAAGCTACCATCGCGTACCAGAACTGATAATGACGTTTTAATACGAGCATTACTTTATCCCCTGCTTTTACGCCTAAGGAAGCAAAGTAGTTTGCGCATCTATTGGACTCGGTTTTCATATCTTTGAAGGTAAACTTGCGCTCAACGTGATTTTTATCAACGTATAACATTGCAAGTTTATCAGGATATTTATCTGCGATGCCGTCCACAACGTCAAAGCCGAAGTTGAATACGTCCGTATTCTTAAATTCGATATTTTTCAAAACGCCGTTTGCATCTTCTTCCGTCTTAACGAATTTCTCGCATATCAAACTTTCCGCCGTGTTAGCAGAGGACAAAGTAGATACTACCTCTTCCTCTTTAACCTCTGCGCCCGGTAAAACTACGGCGCAGAATACGCACTCGCGACCACCTATTGCAACCATTCCGTGAGGGGTGGAAGAATTGTAATAAATACTATCTCCTTCATTCAAAACCTCAACGTGTTGACCTACTTGAACCTTAAGTGAACCCGACAATATAAGGTCAAATTCTTGACCGCTATGGGTAGACAAATGAATAGGTTTATTTTGCTTATCTGCTTCGTATTCGTATCTAACCATATAAGGTTCTGCTATCTTTCCGCGAAATTTAGGAGCAAGGCTTTTAATATCTATACCTTCTTCCTTCGCAGTCGTTTGTCCTTTGCCCGCTCTGGTTACAGTATAGCTCGAAAGTTTTGCAGTGCCGCCCTCTAAAAGTTCGGTAAGCTCCACTCCGAAAACCAAAGCGCACTTGTGAATAAAGCTAAAGGGAATATCCGTAGAACCGCTTTCGTACGCTTTATACGAAGTTTCAGTTACTTCGGTCTTTTCCGCCATTTCTTGAACGGAATATCCCATGACGTCACGCATTTCCTTGATACGCGAAGCGACCTCGGAAAGTCTATTCATTGCGTTTGTGTTTTCCATCTTTCTATCTCCTTTATTTTTGTGGGCTTTCGCCCGAATTAACAATAAAAAAACTCGTCTCATACATTGAGACGAGTTTATTATACCCGCGGTACCACTCAATTTGCACTATAGTGCCACTCAGACTCCAACAAGCCTTATGCCTTTACGCAGCAATCACGGAAAGCGTCTACTCGTTACCTTTCGGGCTTTCAACTCGGAAGTGATAAGATATCGATATCCGTCTATCGGGCTCACACCTACCCCGACTCTCTGAAAAACTTTCATCGTATCCGTCTTCGTCACAGTTTTTATATGTGTTATGGGTTGATAATATCACTATTTTTTTTCGTTGTCAACGATTTTTTTAGTGATTTTCAAATTTTTTTTATTTTTTTTCAAGACCAAGTATTTCAATAGATTGATCTCTCATCTTGAACTTTTGTATCTTACCTGCAGCGTTCATGGGGAAGTCTTTTACAAACATAAAGTAACGAGGTACTTTGTGTTTTGCCATATGAGAATTGCCGTATTCTCTCATTTCTTCCTCCGTGGACTCTACACCCTTGTGAAGAATAATCCACGCACACGCCTCTTCTCCGTAACGAGCATCGGGAACGCCTACTACTTGTACGTCACGGACTTTGTCGTGGGTTAGATAAAACTCCTCTATCTCTCTCGGATACAAGTTTTCGCCACCACGAATGATCATATCCTTAAGTCTGCCCGTAACTTTGTAATATCCGTCCGGAGTTCTACAACAAATATCTCCGCTATGGAGCCAACCGTCCGCATCAATAGTTTGTTCCGTTGCTTTAGGCATCTTATAATAACCTTTCATTATATTGAAACCTCTTGCAACGAACTCTCCGTTCTCTCCGTCCGGAAGCTCTTTTCCCGTTTCAGGATCAATAATCTTACATTCAACGCCGGGGAATGCGCTACCTACCGTTTCTACTCTATGATCCAAGTCTTCGTTTACCTCGCCCATCGTACAACCGGGAGATGCTTCGGTCTGACCGTAAACGGATATAATCTCTCGCATATTCATTTCAGCCGCTGCCCTACGCATCAAATCGGGAGGACAGTTTGATCCAGCCATTATACCCGTGCGCATATGTGAAAAGTCCGTTTTTGCAAAGTCTGCATGGTTGAACATAGCGATAAACATAGTAGGAACACCGTTAAAACAGGTAATCTTTTCGTCCGTAATGCACGCCAAGGAAGACTTTGGCGAAAAATACGGCATAGGACATACCGTTCCACCGTGAGTCATTAAGTTGGTCATAGAAAGTACCATTCCGAAACAGTGGAACATAGGTACTTGTATCATCATACGATCGGCAGTGGATATATCCATTCTATCGCCTATCGTTTTACCGTTGTTAACGATATTTCTATGAGTCAACATAACGCCTTTAGGAAATCCCGTCGTACCAGAAGTGTATTGCATGTTACACACGTCGTCCGCCTTGGTTTGAGCCGCTCTACGTCTAACCTCTTCTTGAGGAACGAGAGAGGATCTATCCATAAAGTCGGACCACTCCAAACAACCGTCCATCTTGAATCCTACCGTAACTACGTTTCTCAAGAAAGGCAATTTCTTGCTATACAAGGGTTCACCTGGAGCGGTGTGTTTGAGTTCGGGACATAATTCTTCCATTATCTCCTTGTAATTGGAGTCCTTACAGTCCTCTATCATAACTACGGTATGTGTGTCGGACTGACGGAACAAATATTCCGCTTCGTGAATTTTGTACGCCGTGTTTACGGTAACCAATACCGCACCAATTTTAACCGTTGCCCAGAAGGTTATAAACCATTGAGGTACGTTGGTAGCCCATATTGCTACGTGATGACCGGGCTCGACGCCTAAAGATATAAGGGCTGCAGCGGCACGATCTACGTCCTCACGGAACTCTTTATAAGTTCTAGTATAATCTAAGGTCGTATACTTAAATGCATACTGATCGGGGTATTTTTCTACCATTTTATCCAAAACATCGGAGAAAGTGATATCTAATACCTCGTACTTTTTCCAAGGGAATGTACCCGTTTTATCACGGTTGTAGAAAATCTCCTCCTCCACCTTCACTTCGGCAGTTTTGGTCATATAGTTGATAAAATGAGTCAAAACGATATCGTGAGAAGGAATAGAGTCGTTCCAATCGGCACATACGTAACCTTCGTAATTTAAGGATCTTAAAGCGTTAGCAAAGTCTTTAACGGGAAGATCACCGTCACCTATTAACACCTTTTCCTCCCCTTTCTTATCTCCTATACGAACGTAACCGATATATGCGCCTAAAGTTTGAATAGTGGTGTCTGCCGACTCTCCTGCTACAAAGTAGGTTTCGCGAATATTCCAAGAAACCTTAACGGATGCGGAAGCAAATATTGCGATAACGTCCAAGACCTTTTTGGTATCTGCTAAAACACCTTTTGTTTCAAAAAGAACGCTTACGCCCAAACTTTCTGCCAAACGAATAGCAGGCGCTAATAACACCCTCATCTCATCGTCAGGCAAGATCTCTTCTACCTCGACTATAATACCCGTAGAAAGAGCGAGAGAGGCGTATTCTACGTATTTTACAAAAACCTCACTATTTGCGCCCGATTTGACCTTCTCCGGACAACTTAACGCCGATATTCCTATATGGCGATTTACGAGTTTTCTTTTGGCGTCTGCCGATCTAGAGGAGCGGAATATAGAGTCGCTATGCACGCCCTTTTCTACCACCGCGTCGTCTATCTCGACACCGGAAAAACCGTATTCTTTCACCACGTTACATAACTCAACGAAAGAATCGGTAGATACGTATTTATCTGAAAAAGCAAATTTCATATTAGTTTTCCTCGTAAATAATCTTGTTAAGAGCGTTAATAAACGCACGGATACAAGCACCGATTATATCGGTAGATACGCCGTTACCTGAATAAAGTTTGCCGTTTGCACGAAGTCTTATGATGGAAGAACCTACTGCTTCACGACCTTTTGTAACGGAATGAACTTGAAAATCGTCCAACTCGTAGTGGTGTCCTATTACCTGCTCGATAGCTTGAAAAGCTGCGTCTATAGGACCGTCACCCGTTGCAACGCCACTGAGTTTTTCTCCGTTTTTCTCAAGAATGATATTAGCAGTGGGAGGAATAACGTTACCACTGTTAACGATATAGTTAACGAGATGATAGGTAGAGGGAACTTGCATCGCAGTACTTGCAATAATTGCCTCCATTTCACGAGCGCCCATGCTCTCCGTCTTTCTTACCACTCTCTTAAATTCTTCGTATACCTTGCCGTTGTCTTCATCAGACAAATCGTAACCAAGTTTTTTAGCGTACGCGCTAACTTCGGCAATAGTTGCGTTTTGGTCAAGTTTGTCACTTACCTTAACCGCCTCCTCTTCCTTAACGCCTGCGTCCTCTACGCTTGACACTATCTCGTGTACGCGAGTAACGTCCAAACCGCAAGCAATATCAAGATCAATTCCTTTAGCACGAATGATATCGGAGAATTTTTGGGTAGCCAAACCATCTCCTACCATAGTAGTTTTTACACCGTCAGCGCCCGCTTTAATTGCCTCTATCGCACAGGACGCGGACATAGAAAGTTTGTCGTTAGTTTCAACGAATACCTGAATATCCGCTGCCCCTTTAATCTTTTTAACGATATTTGCGTAATCTTCGGGTAAAGCGATACCCGCTTCGTCCGATACCGTTATAGCGAAAGCACCGATTTCTTTGACGGTCTTTGCGACAAGCTCGATAAATCCGTCTTCTGCACGAAAAGCATCACGCGCTACAAACTCGACAGGTGCGTATTCTACGGCTTTACTGCAAATTTCTTTTATGGTGTCAAGCATAGCGCTTGCCTTTTTGTGATAAATATACTCCATCTGCGCGGTAGATACGGGGAAGGATACGATAAGCGTTTTTTTATCCGCACTCTTCACGCACTCGTATGCCGACTCAATTGATTGGATAGTGTCGCCTACGTCTACGCTAATCGTAACGTTTTTAACCGACTCTGCAACGGTGCGATAAATAACTTCGTTTTCTTTGGAGTCAATTAGCGCGGGCAGGTTGATATAATCTGCACCCGACGCATCTGTCGCGGATGCAATCGCCAATTTTTCACGAAAAGAGAGATTTTTATTTAACTCTTCCGCTTTTACAGGTGTGATGTCCGAAACAATAATTTTTTTCATTTCTAACTCCTTACAAAATAGATTTTTATAAAAATAAATCCCGCAGAATAATATCTGCGGGATGATTAACTAAATAACCACGGTACCACCCGTTTTGCGTATAAATACGCCACTCTATAAGGTCAATAAACCTCTTGGTCTGTAACGGGACCTCCCGTAGCACCTTACTCACTTCAGGTCTCTGCTCGGATATGAGACAGTTTCTAATCCTTCATACCGTTTCACACCTACCAACGGCTCTCTGACAATTCGGATAAGAACTTAATATCGTCATTGCATTTTAATTTTCAGTATAATACAATATTTTTTCAACTTTGTCAAATACTTTTTTTGCAAAAATTCATTTTTTCCCAAAATTTTTTTCATTTTCCTCTTTTTTGTTTACATATAACGGCTTTTGTAGTAAAATATCGGTATGAAAAGATTGAAAGCACTACTAAATTTATTCTTAATTATGTTCAAGATCGGGCTCTTCACCTTTGGTGGAGGGTACGCTATGATTGCCGTTTTTGAAAACGAATTCGTTTCCAAGAAAAAATGGCTAGACGCTAACGAGTTTTTGGATATTATCGCAATAGCCGAGTCCACGCCCGGTCCTATTGCCATAAATACTGCAACATACGTAGGATATAAGAGAGAAAAAGTTTTGGGCTCGACCTTTGCAACCTTTGGAATGTGCTTACCCTCTCTTATAATTATATTCGTTATATCTCTATTCTTCAACCAATTTTTAGAGATTGAACTCGTTCAAAAGGCTTTTAGAGGAATACAAGTAGCCGTCGTATTTTTAATACTGAACGCGGGTATAAAACTCTTCAAAAAACTAGAAAAATCGGTGTTTAACGTCGTGGTTTTTTCCCTGACTTCTGTCGTGATTATAGCCTTTTCGCTATTCTCCGTAGATTTTTCCTCTATATTCTATATCTTAATATCCGCACTTTTAGGACTTACGATATACCTTATAAATAGGGCTAGCGCTAAAAGGGAGGAAAAGAAATGATAGTAGAACTTCTCGTCCTCTTTTTTGAGTTTTTCAAAATCGGTTTGTTTACCTTTGGTGGCGGTTACGCTATGATTCCTTTGGTCACCGAAACGGCGCTAAGTTACGGTATGACTCAAGGCGAAGTTATGAACTTTATCGCGGTTGCCGAGTCCACCCCCGGTCCTATTGCTATAAATATGGCAACATTTATCGGAACGTCACAGTTTGGTATAGTCGGCGCTATCGTTGCAACGCTTGGCGTCGTGTTACCCTCTTTTATAATTATACTATTAATCGCGGCGCTCCTTAAAAACGTATTGAAGTATCAAAGCGTACAAGCAACCCTATCCTCTATTAGACCGACCATCGTGTCACTAATACTCTCGACTGCGCTAACTATGTTTTTATCCGTAGTATTCGGTATTTCCACCGTATACTCCCCCTTTAGTTTCGACTGGCGCGCGATAGTCATTTTCCTTTTAATAGTAGGTGTCGCAATTACCTATAAAAAACTAAGGAAAAAAGCAGTATCACCCATACTTTTGATATTATTTTCCGCAATATTAGGCATGTTGTTCTATTAACGTCATCGGGCTTTGCACGTAGTGTAGAGCCCAAAATTTTATTAGCACTTGTCCGAGTTTTTGGACACATATATCTATATTCTATGTTATAATGAGTGCACGGAGGAAGAAATATGGCAAAACAATTTAATCAAAAAATAAAGTTAATGAAACTCTACGAAATTCTCAAACAAAATACGGACGAAAACAATCCTATGAGCACGTACGAGATTATCTCCAAACTCTACGAAGAGGGAATCAACGTCGAGAGAAAGACGGTGTACGAGGACATAAAGACCTTAAACGAAAACGGTTACGAGGTTATGACCTCTAGAGAAAAAACTAATAAATACTACGTTGCGGATAGAAATTTTAGCGTTGCCGAACTTAGAATTTTGTTGGATAGCGTGCAAGCGGCGTCCTTTATAACGCCTAAGAAAACGTCGGAGATGGTAGATAAAATTGCCGATCTTGCAGGTAGCAAAAAGGCAGAACTACTAAAGCAAAACATAGTCAAGTTCGACACCACGAAGCACTCTAACGAAATGATTTACTACAACGTAGATAGTATCAACGAGGCTATTGAGAAAAACAAACTCTTGTCCTTTAGATATTTTGATTACGACGTTAAACTCAACAAACTCTATCGTCGTAACGGTGAAAAATACAAGGTCTCCCCCGTTGCGCTTATTTTCACTAACGACAATTATTATCTCGTAACCTTTAGTGAAAAGTACACCAATTTCGTGCACTACAGAGTGGATAGAATGGATCAAGTTCAAGTGGAAAAAGAGGACGTTAGCGAAAAAGCCACGACAAAAAGAGAACAAATGCCCAAGTACAAAAACAAAATATTCGATATGTACAACGGCAAAAATAAGGTGGCGCAGTTTATTGCAGACAATACCCTAGTTGACTCAGTTATCGATCAGTTTGGCGAAAATTTAGTTATGCATGACAAAAAGGACGGTACCTTTAGTTTCAAAGCTAACGTTACTATGTCGCCTACCTTCTTTGCTTGGCTGGCGTCCTTTGGCTCAAAACTCAAAATCGTAGGTGACGATGAACTTATCCAAAAGTATAAAGAATTTTTACAAGAAGCAATAAACAACGTTGATTAAAAAAATGCGTGAGAATCTCACGCATTTTTTACAAATCGTCCACGTCCTGTTCTATCTTGTCGTACGGATTTTCCGCAACTCCAGTCCAAGATCCCAATGGATCGGTAGATATAATATCTTTCTTTCTCTTTCTTCTAATTTTCATAACTACCTCCATATATATCGTGGAGGTTTTTTCTCTTTTTATTCCTCTTTTTCTACTTTTTTGCGCTTGAAATGCTTGTCGATAAAGTTTTCAAACCAAAGATTAATTTTCTCGGCGTTCTTGAATGCTATAATAAATGCGACTATGCATAACGCAATTCCTACTCCTAAAAAGACTAGTCCCCAGCCCTCGTAGGGAATAACTTCGCCCGACATAAAGAGTAGAGTTCCACCAATGCTCGTGAGGCGCGTTACTATTTGCATAAGCATAAATCCCCACCAAGATATCGGGAGTATTCCAGCTATAGCACACAAAACGTCGTCGGGGAAAAGGGGCAAGAAAAACATAAAGAACAACAATACGTTTTCACGGCCTTTAAGTTTTTTTAGCCAATCGTCTACCTTCTTTTCGTCCCCTGCTACCCAATTCACAAAGGGTTTACCTATCTTTCGTCCCAACAAAAACGCAAAAGCAGAACCTAAAATCATACCTATATAGGAATAGATAAAGGAGGCAAACGCTCCAAACACGTAGTTTCCTGCAAGAATGGTCACCGCACCCGGTAGAGGTATAAAGGTAACTTGCAAAAAGGTTACGACTATAAACACGATAGGTCCTATTACGCCAAACGATTGGATATAATCGCCTAACTGTTCACGGGTAAGTTCGGTAAGACCAAAATGCTTCATTAAAAAATATACGCCTAAAACTACCGCACCTATCACGAGACCGGATAGAATGAGTTTTATAATAGACTTTTTGGTTTCTGCTTTCATTATAAATTCATTTCTCCCAACACGCATCCCGTTATCGTAAACTTTGCAACCAGTCTACTTTCGTCAAAAACCTCGACGTCGTAGGTGTATAGTGTTCGTCCTAAATTTATAGGGGTTGCAACTGCACGGAAATCATTTCCTTTAGCGGGTTTAACGTAGCTTGCAGAAACCGTGCTCGTTACGCATAACTTTCCCGTACTCGCCGCGCCAACTGCAAAGGTAAAGTCTGCTAAAGTGTATAGTGCGCCACCTTGCAAAACGTCGTTTGCGTTCATCAAGTCCGCACGTTTTTTTATCGTACACTCGCCCATGCCATTCTCGGCTTTGACTATTTCTATCCCAAGCGATATAGCGAAGGTGTCCCCTTGGAAAAATTTTTTAAGTTTGTCTAACATTTCTTACCCCAGTGTCAAGTTGACAATTATCTCAATTTGTTATAATATTTTAACTAGTCGTTTGTTATATATATTATAACACTATTTTATACGATTTTACAAGTAAATTAAAACTTTATAAACCATTTTGTGCGAGGTATGGATGGCTAAGAAAAAGATTACGACCAAAATCACGGAGTTTTTTCAACGGATTTTTTTCATATTGATTAAAACCGTGCTTTTGCCCTACGTTTTTATTTTTCATCGCGTGAGATTCAAGAGAAATAAGATAAAAATCCCTAAAGAACCTTGCATATTTATGAGCAATCATCAAAGTAATTGGGACGCTATATATATGGAAATTATGTTTTTTCATCGCGTTATTCACGTACTTGCTCACGACGAACTCTTTCAAAATAGGCTATTTGCTTTCATCGCAGGACATATTTTGGGTTGCGTCAAACGTGGGGACGGCAAAAATGATTTGTCGGCTATAAAAAACATAGTTAATCTTAAAAAGAGGGGCAAAAACATTGCTATCTATCCTGAGGGAGATATCAATCCTTTCGG
Organism: Clostridia bacterium; assembly: GCA_017407285.1. GTDB lineage: Bacteria > Bacillota > Clostridia > Christensenellales > RUG350 > RGIG2224. The sequence continues at coordinate 7,178 of JAFQWW010000024.1, read as the reverse complement.
TAGACTCTTGCCCGTAGACGACGGTATTGCTAAACTTGCCCAAAAATTGAACATGCCTATCGTCCTACTTCGAATAAACGGTGCTTACCTTAGAAATCCAAGATGGGGTAAAAAACTCCGTAGATCTAAAATAATTTACTCCGTCCGTCGCGTTATAACCCCTCAAGAGGCTAAAGCTATGAGCGTACAGGAGTTGTATAAAGCTATAATAGACGGTATTAATTACGACGAAATGGAGTACGTAAAGGCTAAAGGCGCGAAGGTTAGACGAAGAACGAGGCGCGCTAATTATCTGGAGAGATGCTTGTTTTACTGTCCTAACTGTAACGCTCTACATACCCTAAAGACTGTGAACAATCAGATTAAATGCACCAACTGTGGTTTTTCGGCAAAACTGACTAGTAGTTATTTCTTCAAGTCTAATTACGAGTGTTGCCCCGTTGATCCCTCCAAATGGGACGACTTGCAAAGACGGTTACTCCCCGATATCTTGAACGGTCTAGACAAGTCTAAGCCTATAGTTACACTAGAAAAAGCCCGACTGTACGTTACTGCACGCCGAACCTTTTTTAACGGACGGCACGACGTTGGTACGGCGAATTTGTACTTTGACAAGATAGAATACAGAAACCGCAACGGATATTTGACCGTAATACCCTTTGATATCATACACACGGCATCTCTTGAGTATAAATCAACCTTGCAAATCAAAACGGAGCACGTAAAATTTAGGATATCTAGAAAAAAACGGCATATTTGGTCCGCATATATGTGGGTAAATATAATCAACTATCTATTATCTAATAAATAAAAAAAGAGCAAACGTCGTTTATCTTGCGTTTGCTCTTTTATTTTAGAACTTTTCACCAACCGACTCGAACATAGCGGATACTATATCCCTCGTTGCGTTAGGCTTTCTTATTCTATCTATGTTTTTCAATCTTTCCTCTCTAACCTTTTCGTCCTTTATAATAGGTTCTAAGACTTCGTAGGCTTTCTTGGTCTTCTTAACGTAATCACAAGCGCCCTCTGCACATAGATAAACCATATTATCGTACTCTTGCCAAGGTAGTGCGTTAGACGCGATAAGAGGAATACGTTTGTTGAACGCCTCGGCTATAGCTACGCCACCGATTTTACCAATCAAACAATCGGATGCGGACATCAAAACGTCTACGTTATTTACGAATCCGTATGCGTGTACCGTTTTTGTGAACTCCCCTTTCTCTATCTTCTCATCCAACTTTTTCTTCAATTCCTCGTTTCTGCCACAAACGACTAAAACTTGGAAATCTACGTCTATTTTGGATATGCTCTCGATGAGTTCGACGGGATTACCAAAACCTACCTCACCGTTCATAATCATAACGGTAAACTTGTTCTCGTCTACCCCTAAGGTCTTTCTCGCCTCGATCTTGTCAATGTGTTCGCTAAACTTGGTCTGGACGGGAATACCTAGGTGCAAAATCTGATCCTCTCTAAATCCACGACGAATAAGTTCGGCGTCCACTTTCTCGCAAGGTGCGACTATGTAATCGATATTGGTGGTAAGTTCGGAGTAAGAAGAAACCTCGTAATCCGACGTTACAGAGAATACGCGAGGACTATCCGTGGATAACACTCCTCTATCACGAAACTCACTCATAATGTGCGCGCAATAGGTGTGAGAACAGAATACGACGTCAGGCTTGAATTCTTCTAAAACCTTAAATACTCTAGGTTTTGCTTTTCTAGTCAACACGTGGAAAAAGGTTCTCTTTTTTCTCTTGACGTTTCTATGCAATATCCATCTATAAAAAGCGTTGGACAAAGGCATAAGGCGTCTGCAAGTAAAGAAATAAAAATCGTTTACAAATTTTTTCTTAACCTTGTCCTTTTTCATAAAGATGTCGAACACCTTTACCTCGGCACTGTCGCCAATGCAATTTACGAGAGATCTGGTCATGGAGTTATGTCCACCACCTGCTGATACGGTTAAAATAAGTATTTTCATAATACCTCCATAATTCAAGTTATATTTTACACCATTTTTCTCTTTTTGGCTACCGAATATTGTATTATTTTTGTTTTTATGATATAATTATAAAAAATCAACGAGGAGAGACTAATGTACGACTGCATAGTAATAGGCGCGGGTGTTGCGGGTGCTAGCGTTGCAAGAAGATTTGCCGATGCTAAAAAATCCGTTCTCGTTATAGATAAAAGAGATCACGTAGGTGGAAACGTTTACGAATGTTACTCAAATAACGGTATCCGTATTCACAAATACGGTCCTCATATTTTTCATACGAATTTCAAAGAGGTTTTGGACTTTTTAACTCGTTTTTGTGAGTTTTACGATTATCGACACAAAGTACAAGGCTTGATAGACGGATATTTAGTGCCGATTCCCTTCAACTTTACCTCTCTTGAAACCCTATATTCTCCCCAAAAAGCGGAGGAGATAAAGAAAAAACTCAAGGAGAATTTTTCCACTCCTAAGGTGTCGATATTAGATCTATTATCCCACAGTGATAAAACTATTAAGGAGTTTGGAGAATTCGTATACGAGAAAGTTTTCGTACACTACACCGCAAAGCAGTGGGGAATACCTATAGAGCAAGTGGATAAATCGGTTATAAACCGCGTTCCCGTAGTTTTGTCTTACGAGGACGGATATTTCCACGACGAGTATCAGTGTATGCCCAAATACGGTTTTACCGATATGATAGACAAAATGTTGGACGACGAGAATATAACGGTAAAACTAAATAAAAACGCTCAAGACTCATTTAGTTTCAAAGAGGACGGTATATATTACGAAGGAGAAAAGGTAGATTGTCCTATAGTGTACACGGGCGCTATTGACGAACTTTTGGATTATCGATTTGGCGTTCTTCCCTACCGCAGTTTGAACCTCGTGTTTGAAGATATGGATATTCCTGCATTCCAACCCGCCTCCGTCGTTAATTTCCCAAATAGCGAAGATTTCACGCGTATAACGGAATTTAAGCACCTAACTCTCCAAGAGTCCCCCGTGACAACTATTCTTAAAGAGTATCCTGCAAAATACGACGTGAATGGTAAAATTGGCAACATTCCCTATTACTCTATAGAGAACGCAGAAAATAGAGCAATACACGACAAGTACCGCGAGTATCTAACCAAGTATCCTAATTTTTATCTTCTCGGCAGGCTTGCCGAATACAAGTATTACAACATCGACGTATCCGTAAAACGTGCGCTTGAGTTGTCAGACGAACTATTATAAAAAAAACACCTCTTCACCGAGGTGTTTTTTATACAAATTGTACAAAAAAAGCGTATCGTACGATACGCTTTTTAATCTCCTAGTTATCTCAAGCCCATTTTTTCGAGTTTGATACGTCTTTCTGCCATATATTTCTTCATTCTCATGATAGAGAAATACATATTTATACCAGATGCTATCAACAAAAGTGCGTTTAGTACGAGGAACAACATGGGGAATGCACCGATAAGCAACGCAGACTGAGTCAAGTAAGCAATAATACCCCACAAAGCTATGATTGCGGTGAAGTAACAAGTGTGGCTAGTCTTGGTCAAGAATGCACAAATGATAGTCGCGATAAGAACGAATACCATATGGAATACAGAGAAGAGAACCATACCGTTCAAACCAAGTTTAGCGTTTCCAGAGCCTTCGCCTGCTGCAGCTTCAATGTACTCTTCAGGACCGGGATAATACTCTTTACCTGCGATATCAGAGTCGTCAAGAACGATGGTATAACCGTCGTGCTCGCCTACTGCGTATACAACCTGCAAGGATGCGCTAGACAAATCTTGACCTCTTGCAATACTGGTAGGCAACCAAATAAATCCTGCAAGGGAACAAGTGGTATCCTCTATAGTTGCGGTAACGTAAACCGTCTTATTAGCGTCGTCGTACTCACCCGTGGTCTTAACTACAGGGAAAGTGTAGAAAGGAACGAAATATAATACGAGCATAACTGCCAACAAAGCAACTGCTACTAAACTAATAATTCTAGGTAAACCGAATTTTTTATTTTCCGTCATAATTTTCCTCCGTATTTCGTCTTAAATACTAATACTCATAAATTTTACCACAACACACCAAGGTAGTCAAGTGGTTTTGAAAATTATAATGAAAAATATTGCACAAAAATTCTCTTATTTACTTTCTTTTTGCAACTATATCCCCACTTACTATATCTATAAGCACGGCTTTGTAGTCTCTATTCTCGCCAACGAAGGCAACGTACCAATAATAGGCGTTTTCCCCACCTATGCCGTCCGTAACGAATTTTATATAGATTTCTCTGAATTTACCCTCTTTTTCCTCTTCTGCTATAGCTTCAGAAAACTCCTCTTCCGCCTTTTTGAGCGCATCCTCTGAAGTTACGAGGGCGTTACTCATCATATTCTCTACGGGAACTACCCATTCCTCTTCCCCCATAATTACCTTGACTGCGGTGATTTTTGAGCCGATATCACGACCAAGGTCAGTAGACAAGGTAGAACCAAAGACGTCTTTATTAAAATTGCCAGTCAATTTTTCTCCGTCTACCTCAATCTCATAGGAATAGGTATTGACTGCATCTTTACTTGCGGACGGCTTTAGGCTAATTAAACAAAATTCCATCATCGTCCCCTTTTCTCCGTCTGCAACGTAGGGTGATTCTCGAACTCCAGACGTTACGGTCAAAGAAAGGTTCTCACAACTACCCGTTAGATATGCGTTATGACGAAAACTAACCCTATTTTCCACCTCTTTACTACAACCGACTAAAGAGAGTAGGCATAATATACTACAAAACACGACAAATATCTTTTTCATATTCCCTCCTAAAACAAAAAACGTCGCATAATAACCTATGCGACGCTTTGGGGAATTATTAGTCTTATTTGAAATACTTGTCTTCGATTTGAGCAATCTTTTTGATACGTCTTGCGTGGCGTTCTTCCTCGCTAAAAGCGGTGTTGAGCCAGATGTTGCAAATCTCTTCGGCGTCATCAATGGGAGTAAAGAGACCGGATATAATCAAAACGTTGGAATCGTTATGTTCACGGGTAAGTCTAGCCGTTTCCTTATCTCTTACCAAAGCGCCACGGATACCCTTAACCTTGTTTGCCGCAATACTCATACCGATACCGGTCATGCAAACCAAAATACCTTTGTCTACCTTGCCCTCTGCTACAGCCTCGCACGCTTTTAGTGCGTAGTCGGGGTAATCACAAGAAGTTTTGTCGTACGTGCCACAGTCGATAACCTCAACGCCTGATTTTTCCAATCTTTTTTTGAGTTCGTCCTTAATTTCCAATCCTGCGTGATCGGTTGCAATAGTAATTTTCATAGTACACTCCTTTATTTTTCAATACGAATAATGCTGTTAACTTCCAAAACGCAATCAAGTTTTGCGATTTTCTTCAATGCTTTTTCCATAGAAGATTCCGTGGTTACGTGGGTTTCAAAGATAACGGTAACGTTGCCGTTATTGTCTACGTCGCCTTTTTGGATAACGCTACGCAAAGAAACGTTGCTTCTTCCAAATACGCCCGTAACGTCACTCAAAACGCCTGCTTCTTCCTTAACCGTCATACGAATGTAGTATTCGCTCTCAAAGTCACGAACGAATTCACGGTTAGGAATGTGAAGTCCGTTATTTTTGAAGCAAGAGAGTTTGTGACTCTTTTGTCCTGCTGCGTAAACGATATCACTAACGATAGCAGAGCCAGTGGGCAAATCGCCTGCGCCTCTACCGTAGAGCATAATGTCACCTACTGCATCTCCAACTATATGAACTGCGTTGAAAGATCCTTTAACGGTAGCCAAAGGCTCGTCGTTAGGAATAAATACGGGATGAACACGGGCTTCTATTCTTCCGTCCTCGTGTTGCTTTGCAATACCCAAAAGTTTTAAGGTCAAGCCAAATTCCTTACCGTAGTTGATATCTTCTGCGGTAACTTTGGAGATACCTTCGCGGTATATGATATCCAAAGGTACTTTCTTTCTGAAAGCCAAAGAGGACAAAATGCTAAGTTTGTAGGTTGCATCGAATCCGTCTACGTCTGCGGAGGGATTGAACTCTGCGTAACCTAAGTCTTGAGCCTCTTTCAAAGTTTCTGCGTAATCTGCGCCCGTGTCGCTCATTTTGGACAAAATATAGTTAGTAGTACCGTTGATGATACCTTTGATAGACTGAATATTGTTGCCCTGCATGCTCTCGGTTAAGGTACGAATAATAGGTACGCCACCTACGCAACTAGCCTCGAAATAAAGACCTGCTTTACCCTTTCTTGCAGCCTCTTCGAGTTCGTGCCAATGTTTTGCGAACATTTCCTTGTTTGCAGTAACGATACTCTTACCTGCAAGCAAACATTTAATCAAAAAGGAACGTGCCGGCTCAATACCACCGAAAAACTCTGCAACGATTTTGATTTCGGGATCGTTAACTACTCTATCGATATCGGTAGATACGATAGATTCGTCTACACCGAGTTCACGGCATCTGTCAAGATTTTTCTCAAGCACGCATCTAACTTCCAAGTCAATGCCTTCGCTCTTTTTGATCATCTCGTGATTTTTCTCTAAAATACGGTAAGTACCACCACCAACCGTACCAAGTCCTAAAAGTGCAATTCCAACTTTTTTCATTTTTTTCACCCGTCCTTATTTTTGAGTATTCATATCGTAAATTATTTTAAGTCCTTTCAAGGTCAATGCGCGGTCCAAATGATTTATGACCGTGAGTTCGCTTGATAGAACCTCACCCATACCGCCCGTAGCAATAACTTTACAGTCAGATGAGTTTAATTCCTTTTTCATTTTGCGTATCATGTAGTCAACCATACCAACGAAACCGTATATAATACCGGATTGCATATTGGTAACCGTCGTGCGGTTTATGACCTTATCCGGCCTAGTCAACTCGATACGCGGTAATTTAGCGGTTTTGGAAACCAAAGCCTCCATACTGCTCTTAACGCCCGGAGCGATTGCTCCACCTAAAAACTCCCCACTCTCACTCATAACGCCGAAAGTGGTCGCAGTACCGAAGTCAATCACTATACACGGTCCACCGTATAGATTGTAGGCTGCGACCGCATTCACTATACGGTCCGAGCCAACCTCGGAAGGATTGGCGTATTTGACGTTTATACCAGTCTTAACGCCGGGGCCAACCATGATAGGCGTTACG
>JAFQWW010000023.1 GCA_017407285.1 Clostridia bacterium | reverse complement strand
TGTTTTATAGACTGACGGTATCTGTCAGTTAGTCTATTGACGAAAATTGTCATAACGTGTATAATTAAAACAATAGAATTTTGGAGATAGCTATGCAGACTTTGGGCGAATTTTTGAGATACGTTAGACGAGAGCGAGGTTTTACTCAAGACGAAGTTGGGGAAAAACTTTCCGTCGTAACACCCGTCGTATCAAAGTGGGAAAACGACAAAAGTGTTCCCGATTTGGTAAATATTTGTAAACTTTGTAATATTTATTCCGTTTCCATAGAGGAACTGAACGATAGAAAAATAACGGACGGTGGAAGAGTTATACCACCGGAGAGTTTCGACGGAGAAAAACTTGGTCGATTTTTGAAAAAACTCAGAACTAAAAATTCCCTATCTCAAAGCGAGGTGGGAGAAAAACTATTCGTGACCTCTCAAACCGTGTCTAAGTGGGAGAGTGGTAGTATCACGACTCTTGAGGTGTTGAACCAATTTTCCGAACTATATTCCGTATCTCCCGATATGCTTTTATCGGACACGATGGGGGAGAGTTCTACCGTTGGGGTTAACGTAAAAGCGGTAAACAAATTCAAGAAAACGGTTTTTGCTTTATCGGCGTCTCTATGTTTAGTTATCTTGTTACTCGGTGGATTTTTAATTAAAACCGTGGTTGATTTGAATAAAACTTCTCAAGATTTACAAATTACCCAATCCGCGTTGAGCCAATCGGAAGAACAACGCGCGGAGTTGTCGGAAACTATACGCGAATTAAATCAGATAATAGAAGAACAAAATAATTCTTAAAAATCATAAAATTTAGTCAAAAAACAGCCAATCTTTACGTAAAGGCTCAAAACTTAACGCAAATTTAAGTGTTCATTCGGGAAAAATTTCCAAAATTCGTGTCATAATTAAGCCACGATCGAAAACCTAAACAGCGCTGTTTGCTAAAGAGGCAAACGAATGAAAACTCAAATTGTTTTATACCTTTACGACTTGTTGAGAGAGGGTGGAGAAGTTAATCGCTTGGATTTTTGTAAGGATCATTTTATAAGCGAAAGAACTTTTTATCGTTACGTGGCGGAGATTTCTAAACATCTTAAAGAAAACGGTTCTAAATATTTTCTTTACGAGGAAGAGGGATCGGGCACGTATACGCTCAAAACCAAATAGTAAGGGAAACATGAGAAAATCACTTGCAAAATTATTTATAATTTTATTAATTTTTATCACTTGCGTGTGCACGTGTTTTTCTTGTAGCCAAAGTAAGATTAAAATTGAATTCGTGGTGGACGGCGAGGTCTATCATACCTTAGAACTAGAAGACGACGTAGTTATCCTATTTCCTGAAAAACCGGAAAAAGAGGGCTACGTCTTTTTAGGTTGGTATTTTGACTCACGTGGCGAGAGCGATATATTAAAGTCCGACTATTTGTTGAAAAACGATTCGGTTGGGAACAAGATCAAGGTCTACGCTATATTCGAGCGTGATCGTGAGGTTCATTTGCATCATTACGTTGCAACAGTCGTTCCTCCTACTTGTGAGAGCGTGGGATATACCGAATACGCTTGTTCGTGTAATGATAAGTATAGAGAGGACGAAGTTCCTAAAAAAGGTCATAAATTTGAAAACTACATCTACAACAACGACTCCTCGTGCGAGGTGAACGGTACGGAGAGCGCAGTGTGCGCGAACGGTTGTGGAGAGATAAATACGAGGATAAAAGAGAACTCGGCGCTAGCGCATAGTTTCACAGAATACACCTCAAATCACGACGCAACGTACGACTCGGACGGCACGAAAACTGCGTATTGCGATAACGGTTGCGGTAAAACGAGCACCGTAGTGGACGAGGGTTCTAAACTTATCCCCGGACACGTTCACGAATACGATAGAGAGGTCGTTTTAGATATCTACAAAGTTCGTTCTGCTACCTGCGTTAGTAAAGCTACGTATAACAAGTCTTGTGAGTGTGGCGCAAGGGGCGACGAGATTTTCGAGACGGGAGATTTGCTTCCTCATAATTACGAAAATTACCTATTTGATAATAACGCAACTTGTGACGTGGACGGCACAAAAACGGCATATTGCACGATGGGTTGCGGAGAGAGTGACGTAAAGATAGTAGTAGGATCAAGATTAGGTCATAAATTTGAAAATTATATCTATAACAACAACGCTTTGTGCGAGGTGAACGGTACGGAGAGTGCGGTGTGTGCGAATGGTTGTGGAGAGATAGATAGGAGAGAAAAAGAGAACTCGGCACTAACGCATAGTTTCACTAAATACACCTCCAATCACGACGCAACGTACGATTCGGACGGTACGAAAACGGCTAACTGTGATAACGGTTGTGGTAAGACGAGTACCGTAGTGGACGAAGGCTCCAAACTCGTATATAGCGCGATTGAATTTAAGAGTTTGAAAAAGACGGATGATGGATATGAAGGGGAATTTGACAATAGCGTTACCGTGTTTGATTTTTTACAAGAAATAGAAATTATTGGTAACGCTACGTATGCCCTATCTTCGGATATTGAAGGAAGTTTAATATTTAACTATAAAAAAGTTAACCTCAGTGAGGGACAAAACGTTTTTTACGTATTTGATTATTCTCGCGGGGAAGTTGAGAGGATAAAGGTTTCGCTATATAGAAAAATAATGGTTGAGGTAACTTTCGTATACGATTCAACTTTGAAAACGCAAGTTTATTGTCAAGAAGGTGAGGTTATCGTACCACCAACGCTTGAACCTCAAAAACAAGGATATACTTTTAACGGTTGGGGTTACGATTTTTCTTTGCCTATAGATAGGACTCCTATTACTATACATCCCACGTGGACTCCGAACGTTTATTCGTATACGGTAACTTATTATTTTGAAAATTCGGCAGGTACTTACACTAAAGATAATTCGTTAACAAAAACTTATCAAGCAAAGGTTGGGGATTTCGTATGCGTATCGGATACAGATCTATTGACTGATATAGGCGAACATTCTTTAGATAAAAGCAAGAGCACGTTAAGTGCAACTATGGGAATAAGCGGAAACCTTGAATTACGACTTTTGTACGTGTATAAGTCGTACACCGTTATTTTTAACGCAAACGGTGGAAGGTTAAAATACGGAGAACTTGTGCAAAGCGTTCAATACGGAGAAAGTGTTGAGGAGCCAACCGTTGAAATGTACGGATATACACTTTCGTGGGATAGAGATATTTCAAGCGTAAAAGAGAGTTGTACGATAAATGCCGTATGGACACCGCGAACTTTCTCTGCACACGTATTTTTTAACGATAAGCAGATGACGGAAGATCCCGTTGAGATGACCTTTGGAAAAGAGATGGTTTTCCCCAATTACGATGAAAATTATCCTCTTGTTTTGGTTGGATACGAAATAGTTGGATATGATGAAGGCGTTCAAAGAAAGATTGTTCAAAACGGCGACGTGTGCGACTTAATAGTTGACCAAATATACTTAATATATAGAACCCCTATAGATTTTCAAGACGGATTCTTTTATGGATTGACTGAGTACGGAGCACAAAATTGTGTCGAACTTTTCCTCAATCAAAAGTGCTATCAACTAGATAAACCTTTCCAGAAAGAAAATGCTCAAAGCGTGGAATCAATATATAGTATTTCAGGTGGATACGAGAATGCAATACTGAAGAAAATAGTTTTACCAAATACGTTACGTTGGATAGAAATATATGAAGACGAGCATATAGAGAGTTTGTGTGAGATAGTTTACGACGGTACAATTGCTCAATTCAAATCAATTGATGCATGGAGGAGATTGGCTCGCGTCCATTGTTCCGTTGAGTATATTCAATGCAAGGACGGTAGAGTAACTTTTGAGGAAATCTATCAAGAATATGAAGAGTTTCCGTTTTAATTAAATAATTTTTCAAGGCGCGAAGATTGACTTTGCGCCTTTTTTCGTGCAAATTTTTTCTATTTGTAACTAAATTAGGTGAAGAGGCGCTCAATAGACTTGAAAAAATTATTATTTTATATTATACTATATACGTATAAGTATGTAATTTAGGAGATTATCGAGTGAAAGATAAATTAAAAGTAATATTTTTAGGGGGTATCGGGGAGATAGGTAAAAATATGACCGCACTTGAGTACGGTGACGATATTTTGGTCATCGACGGCGGACTTGCTTTCCCAACGATGGATATGCCGGGCATAGATCTCGTCGTTCCCGATTATACCTACCTAAAAGACAATAAAGATAAAATTAGAGGGTTCGTTATAACCCACGGACACGAGGACCATATAGGTGGCTTGCCTTTTATTTTGCACGACGTACCCACTATGGTGTACGCTACAAAACTCACCTTGGCGCTCATTGAACACAAACTATCCGAGCACGATATACAAGACGTGTCTTTAATCCCCGTTCAATACGGCGATATGATGAAGATAGGTTGTTTCAAGGTGGAGTTTATCAAGGTAAATCATTCTATTACGGGTGCTGTGTCTCTGGCAATAGACACACCTGAGGGACTCGTTTTCCACACGGGAGATTATAAGATAGACTTTACCCCTATCGACAACGTTAGAATGGATTTAGGTCAGTTTGCGCGTGTTGGTAACAAGGGCGTTTTATTGATGCTTGGCGAGTCCACCAACGTTGAGAGAGAAGGATACTCCATGAGCGAGAGGACGGTAGGCGAGGCGTTAGATAAGATATTTGCTCAAAACTTGACGAGAAGAATTATCATATCCACCTTTGCATCTAACGTTCACAGAGTGCAACAAATTATGGATTTAGCATCCAAATACAACCGTCGTGTCGCTTTATCTGGTAGATCGATGGAAAATATTACCGAAATGGCGGTAAAAATTGGGGAATTAAAGTTACCTTCTCCTTTAGTCAATATTGGAAAAATCAAGGAAATTCCGGACGAGAGATTGGTTATTATTTGTACGGGTAGCCAAGGCGAGCCTATGAGTGCACTTACTCGTATGGCTAACGACAATTCCAAGATAAAGATAGGGGAAAACGACACTATTATTTTGTCTGCATCTCCAATACCCGGCAACGAAAAGCCCGTGTATAACGTTATAAACAACTTGTATAGAAAGGGCGCAAGGGTTATATATCACGCATTAAGCGAGGTGCACGTTTCAGGTCACGCTTGTCGAGAAGAACTGAAAACTATGTTTTCCTTGATAAAACCGAAGTATTTCATTCCCGTTCACGGCGAGTACCGTCATCTCAAGCAACACGCCGAACTTGCTCAAAGTTTGGGTATGAGTGAAGCAAATATCCTAGTTCCTGAACTTGGCGATATCGTAGAGGTTAGTAAAAAGGGATTGGTTGTAAGGGATAAAGCGCCAGCCGGTCAACTTTTAGTGGACGGTGAGAACATAGGAGATAAGACCGAAGTGACTCTTAGAGACAGAGTGCATTTAGCAGAGGACGGACTTATGGTGGTCGTCGTCAACATCTCTATGGACGCAAAAGAATTGTCCTCCGAACCCGATTTGATTTGTAGAGGTTTTACCTTGGACGAGGGTATGGAAGAGGAGATTAAAAAAATAATAGAATCCGTCATGAAAAAGGTCGGAAAACAGTTAGACGAGAGAGAGGAGATAAAGTCTGCGGTAAGAAAGGCGGTTAAAAAATACGTATTCAAAATCATGCGTAGAGCACCCCTTATCATGCCCGTAGTTATTATTCACTAATGGAAAGTTTGGACGAATTGAACAAAAGAGGGATAACCCCCCAATTATTAAAAATCCACGATGACGGCGAGAAAAATTTCGTACCCGTTATGAAATTGGACGCCGTGAGTCTGCTCCGTCAAACGGTTAGACTCAAAAAGCCTAACAAAATATTGGAGATAGGCACGGCTACCGGTTTTAGCGGTATTTCTATGCTATCTGCGTATGAAAACGCCACTTTATACACCATAGAGCATAACGAATCAAGGGTAAAAGAGGCAAGGAAAAATTTTGAGGAAGCAGGATTCGGGGATCGTGTGAATTTTTTCGTGGGCGACGTTCACGAGATTATAAATTACGTGACGGGGGAGTTTGATTTTCTCTTTTTTGACGGACCAAAATCACATTATTTAGAGTTTTTGAACAAACTCAGACCTTACCTAAACCCCGGTTGCGTTTTGTTTTGTGACAACGTATTGTTCCGTGGTTCGGTGAGTGGAGAGTGTGATTACGTTAGACGTAACCGCACTATTGTTAATAATATGCGAGAGTTTTTGGACGAAATGACGGGAGGAGAATGGGATACCGCAGTTTACGATATAGGCGACGGCGTATCCATAAGCGTACTTAAATGAGAAAGGTGGAATTACTTGCCCCTGCGGGCAATATGGAAAAACTGAATACCGCTTGTCATTTTGGAGCAGATTCCGTGTATATGGCGGGAAATAAATTAGGGCTTCGCGCTTATGCAGGAAACTTTGACCAAGACGGACTAAAAGAGGGAGTAGAATTTGCACATAAACTCGGTAAAAAGGTCTACGTGACGGTCAACGTTTTTGCTTATGAAGATGATTTTGAGTGCTTAGACGAGTATTTGACCTACTTAGAGGAAATAGGCGTGGATGCCGTTATCGTATCCGACGTTGGAATAGTGTCGAGATGTTTGAAAAATCATCCAAATCTTCCCGTCCATCTATCCACCCAAGCTAGCACGACTAACTCCTATTCTATAGAGTTTTGGCGTGATTTAGGGGTAAAACGTATCGTTTTGGCTCGTGAAGTTAGTCTTGATAATATCAAAAAAATACGAGATAGATTAGGCGAAACGGTAGAACTCGAAGCTTTCGTTCACGGCGCTATGTGTATGTCGTATAGTGGAAGATGTTTGTTGTCTAACTATTTGGTCAATCGTGGCGCAAATAGAGGGGAATGTGTGCAAGCGTGCAGATGGGAATACGCGATACACGAGGTAAAAAGACCTAATAAACCCCTTATTTTAGAAGAGGACGAAAGGGGTAGTTACATTTTGAATAGTCGTGACCTCAATATGATGGCGCATTTGGATAAAATGGTGGATGCCGGACTAGATAGTTTGAAGATTGAGGGACGAATGAAGACGGCGTACTACGTTGGAACGGTGGTAAACGCTTATAGACGCGCCCTTGATAAACTAGAGAGAGGGGAGAAGATAGGCGAGGATTTGATAGCCGAACTCGATAAAGCAGGACATAGAAGTTACACCACGGGATTTTATTTTGGATCTTCGGATAATATTTGCTTAGAGAGTAGTCAACCCGTGCAAGATTACGAGTTTTCCGCCTACGTTCTAGGTTATAATGAGGAAAAATCGGCAATTTTAGTGGAGCAGAGAAACCGTTTCGTGGAGGGAGAGAGATTGCAAATTTTATCCCCCGACTCTGCGTTTTGTCAAGAAATAGAGATAAAGGGCGTAACCGATACGGAGGGAAACTTGGTAGAGGACGCCAAAAGAGTACAACAAAAATTATATATTCCTACCGAGTACAAACTCCACAAAGGGGATATTTTGAGGAAAAAACTCAATGCTTGAGATAGTAAAGGTTGAAAAAAAGGGAATAGGCGAGGAACTTGGTTTCGAGGTAGGCGACAAGATTATCTCGGTTAACGGAGTAGAGGTCGAGGATTTTATCGACGTCGTTTATATGAACGGGGAGGAAGAACTCTCCCTAGTCGTTCAGTCCGTGAGCGGAGATATCGTGGAGGTAGAGTTCGAAAAAGACCAAGATCAAAGTTTGGGATTGGAGTTTTTGGACGAGTCTAAAATACGCGTTTGTAAAAATAAATGCGCCTTCTGCTTCGTGGATCAATTACCTTGCAATATGCGTGAGTCTCTGTACGTCAAAGACGACGATTGGAGATATTCTCTAATGTGCGGAAACTACGTTACTTTGACCAATTTGACGGATAAAGATTTGGAACGCATATGCAAGTATAAGATAAGCCCCCTATATATATCGGTACACGCTTACGATAATGAGGTTAGATTATCTCTCGTTAAAAATCCTAATACAAAAAAACTCTTTGAGTATATGGATAAAATGGGTAGCGTGGGTATAAAAATGCACACCCAAATAGTTTTGTGTAAAGGAATAAACGACGGAGCGGTGTTAAGGGAAACGGTAGAAGAACTTGGAAAACTCTCATACGTTTCCTCTATAGCCGTAGTGCCCGTTGGTTTGACGGCGCATAGAGAGGGGTTGTATCCACTGTCTGCGGTGGATCGAGAGTGCGCGAGTCAAGCAATAGATATTTGTGAGAGCGCAAAAAAACTAGGGATAAACGTTTATTGCTCGGACGAAACCTATCTAAGAGCGGAGAGAGAATTACCCGAATATAGTTACTACGAAGAGTTCGATCAGATTGAAAATGGAGTAGGACTTATAAGAAAATTTGAAAAAGAGTATAAAGATCGCTTGATTGGAGAGAGCCTCGTGTCCGGAGAGTTTGGAATTATCACGGGCGTGAGCGCAAAGTCCGTTATGGAGAAAGCTGGCGAGTATCTGTCTAAGTTAGGGGATATAAAAATCACCGTTTATCCTATAGTCAACGACTTTTTCGGTCATTCCGTCACGGTGGCGGGGTTGGTTACAGGTGGAGATATAATAAAGCAGTTAGGTGGACTAGATTTGCCTCGTGAAATGCTCGTACCTCGCGTTATGCTTAAAGAATTTGATACCGTATTTTTAGACGGCGTTACGATAGAAAAACTTGAAAAGGAGTTAGGACGGAAAATCTCTATCATAGATTCGGACGGAGAGGGATTTGCCCGTTTCTTTGTGAAAAAATGAAACCCTTAGTAGCAATAGTCGGTAGACCAAACGTAGGAAAATCTACCTTTTTCAATAAAATTAGTGGCAAGAGAATAGCTATAGTCGAGGACACGCCGGGCGTTACTCGTGATAGACTCTATGCCGATGCCGAGTGGTGTGGCTTTGAGTTTACCATGGTGGATACTGGTGGTATCGAGATGAAAAGCGAGGACGTTATGTGGAAAAACATTCGTCGTCAAGCCGAAATTGCCGTGGAAACTTGTGATTTAATACTCTTTTTCTTGGACGGAAAGAGCGGATTGATGTCGGACGATAGAGACGTTGCGGACTATCTAAGACGATCCAAAAAGAGGGTTATACCCGTCGTTAACAAACTCGATAACAACGAGGTGGAGCGCACCTTTGAGTTTTACGAGTTAGGTTTAGGCGAGCCTTTTGGAATATCGGCAGAACAGAGCAAGGGCTTGGGCGATTTGTTGGACGAAATCGTCAAGAACTTTGACCGTGACGAATACGCGCCCGAAGAAGAAGGACTCAAAATTGCCGTCGTTGGTAAGCCTAACGCAGGAAAGAGTTCTTTGACCAATAAAATTTTGGGCTACGATAGAGTAATCGTTAGTGATATAGCAGGAACTACGAGAGATGCGATAGACACCTCTTTCACGGTAGGAGAGGAGAAATTCACTATAATCGACACTGCCGGAATGAGAAGAAAGAGAAGTATAGACGAGGACGTCGAGTCGTATAGCGTTATGCGCGCACTGGCGGCTATAAGACGTGCCGACGTCGTTTTAGTGGTGTTAGACGCCTCTGAACCCGTGTCCGAACAAGACGTGAAAATCGCAGGTTACGTTCACGAACAAGGCAAACCTTGCGTTGTCGTCATGAACAAGTGGGATACTATAGAAAAGGACACCTTTACGATAGAAAAATATAACAAGGATTTAGCGGTAGCGTTGTCCTTTATGGACTACTATACCCCCGTGTATATCTCTGCTAAAACGGGTAAGAGAGTGGATAAAGTTTTAGAAGAAGCAAAACGCGTGTACGAAAACGCTTCAAGACGTATAACCACGGGACTATTAAACGACGTTATAGGCGAAGCGGTTAGCGTAAACGAACCGCCTTCTCACAAAGGTAGACGTTTGAAGATAATGTACGCAACCCAGATATCTACCAATCCTCCTAGCTTTGCAATATTCGTAAACGACAGAGAATTGATGCATTTTTCCTACAAGAGATATTTGGAAAACACCTTGCGTAAAGCGTTTGATTTTTCGGGAACGCCTATTAAAATTTCGGTAAGGAATAAAAACGAGGAAGACTAATATGTGGTATTTTTACGTACTCGTAGGGGTAATTGGTTATCTTTTGGGTGGAATCAACTTTGCAACCCTATTTGCCAAACTAAACAAAAAGAATATACGCGATATGGGATCGGGAAACCCCGGAACGATGAACGTTATGCGAAATTTGGGCGCAAAATGGGGCGCTTTGACCTTCGTGTGCGACGGACTAAAAGGTGCAATCCCCGCACTTTTAGGTAATTATTTGTTGGGAGCAGAAGGACTATATTGCGGTGGACTTTCCTCAGTCGTAGGTCATTGTTACCCGATATATACCAAATTTAAGGGAGGAAAAGGGGTAGCCACGAGCATAGGCGTTTTCGTGGTTGCAAATCCTTTGTGGTCCTTGATAGCCTTTGGAATACTTATAGTCGTATTATTGGTGTCGGAGTACTCTTCTTTGAGTAGTATGACCTTCGTGACCGTGCTCGTCGTGGAGCAAGGCGTGGAGTTTATGGGCAAAAATCTTGCCGTTAGTATTATGCTTTTTGCAATATGGCTTTTGGTTGTATTTGGACACAGAAAAAATATTGCAAACTTGATAGCAGGCAAGGAGAGAAAATCTAGAATACTCAAGGTATTGAGTAAGATAAAAAAGAAAGAGGGAAAAGAGGAATAAATTCTCTCAAAACAGTTGCAAAATTTACGATATTATAATAAAATAACCAAGATAAAATATAAATGAGGGTAGGATATGTTAAACTATACGACTGATGAACTTAAAGCAATATTAAATCAAGCAGAAGCGGAATACGCGTCATATGTCAAGCAGGAATTAAAACTCGATATGAGCAGAGGTAAGCCTTCTTCTGCCCAACTTGATTTGTCCAACGATTTGTTCGATATTAAATACGACAAAACCAAGTCTAAAGTGGACTATAGAAACTACGGTATTTTGGAAGGTATTCCCGAAATTCGTGGACTTTTTGCCGATCTTTTAGGGGTTACTGCGGACGAGATTATTGCTTTGGACGGTACCTCTCTTGCTATTATGTACGGATCGGTTCAACGTGCTATGCAGTTTGGCGTGTACGGTGGATCTAAACCTTGGGGCGAGCAAGGAAAAATCAAATTCTTGTGTCCCGTTCCCGGTTACGACCGTCACTTTGCAATCACCGAAAAGTTCGGCATCGAGATGATTAACGTTCCTATGACTATGTACGGACCTGATATGGATATGGTTGAAAAACTCGTGTCAACCGACGCGTCCATCAAAGGTATTTGGTGCGTACCTAAATATTCTAACCCCGACGGTATTACCTATAGCCCCCAGACCGTTAAGAGATTTGCATCTCTCCGTCCTGCAGCGGACGACTTTAGAATTTTCTGGGATAACGCTTATTTTGCTCACGAGGTTTACGGATATAACGACGAACTCGTAAACATTTTGCAAGAATGTAAGAAAGCAGGTAACGAAGATATGGTATATATGTTCGCATCTACCTCTAAAATTACCTTCCCCGGCGCGGGCGTTTCTTGCGTGGTTATGAGCAAAAATAACGTAGCGTTCAACAAAAAAATTATGGGTATCGAGATGATCGGACCTAACAAACTCAATCAGTGGCGTCATTACGAATATTTCAAGACGGCTGATAACGTATACAAGCATATGGCTAAACACGCAGAGATCTTGAAACCTAAGTTTGATGCAGTTACCAACACCTTGGACGAGCTTAAAGCACAAGGCTTTATCTCTTATAACAAACCCCGTGGCGGATATTTCGTAAGCGTATTTACCCCCAAGGGAACGGCAAAAGAGGTTATAAGACTTTGTAACGAGGCAGGAGTTGTATTCACTCCCGCAGGTTCGACCTATCCGTACAAGAACGACCCGGACGACTCCAACATTCGTTTAGCTCCCTCCTTGCCTCCTGTTGACGAACTTGAAAAGGCAATCGCCGTGTTTGCAGTAGCAGTTAAGATTGCTGCCGTAAAACAAGCGTTGGGTATGTAATATGTTGACTAGTAAACAGAGAAGTAATCTTAGATCGCTTGCAAACGGTATAAAACCCGTAACCCAAGTCGGCAAAAACGGCGTTAACGACACTTTGATTATATGTATATCGGACGCTCTAGAAGCGCACGAATTGGTTAAAATCACGGTTTTGGAGAATTCCATGCTTACCCCGAAAGAGGTAGGTTTTGAGATCGCAGAAAAATGCGGAGCGGAATTTGTATGCGCTACGGGCAGAAAACTCGTTTTTTATAGACGTAGCAAAAAAGACGGTATCAAACACGTCGAATTTTAATTAAAACGCGTAGGCGGGGGCTTGCTCCCGCCGTTTAAATAGGGAAAAGATGTCGAAAGAAAAGAAGAAGGACAAAAAAGTTAAAAAGAACACCGTGCCATTTAGATTTTGTGCATGGATAGCGCGAAGAATTTATAAAAAAAGGGTAGTGGAAGGACTAGAGAATTTACCCAAAGAGCCGTGCGTGATAGTTGCAAATCACTCTCAACTGCATAGCCCTTTGACCTACGAACTCTATCTTAAAGTTCCTCGTGCTATTTGGTGCGATGCTAAAATGATGGATAAAGCCGATCTTCCTCAATACGCCGAGGACAATTTTTGGCCAAAAGCTGAGGATAAGCAAAAGAAAAAAAGAAAATTTTGGATGAGAAAGGTCGCGCCGCTCGTAGGCTATATATTCACACGTGCGCATACCTTGCCCGTATATCGTGACGTTAGGGTTATGAGAACCTTCAAATTGAGCGAGGAAGCTATGCTTAGAGGGGAGAATTTAGTCATATTCCCTGAAAACGAAATTACGGACGAAAATAATCGAATTTTGGACTTTTTTAACCTATATTTCGTGGATATTGCCAAAATTTATTATAAAAAACACGGAAAAATCTTGACTTTCGTACCTACTTATAACTGCGTGGAGCAAAGAAAAGTCGTGATTGGTAAAAATCACGTCAAGTACGATCCTAATATCCCGATGGAGGAGCAGAGAACTATTCTTTGCGAAAAATTGAGAGAGGAGATAACGGCTCTAGCCTTGAGTTTGCCTCGTCACGAAGTAGTTCCATTTTTACCTATAGAAAACGGAGAAAAGAGATATTCTAAAGATTGATTTAAGTGGTGAACCTAGCGTTCACTACTTTTTTGTTAGTGTTTTTTTTTGCGTTGTGTATAGTTACAGTCAAAATAGATAAAATTCACATATTTATATGTTGACAATTTATAGTTTAGATGATATGATAGAAGAAAATAGGGGGCGTGTTTTTTGTTTACCCTCTTTTTGTGATATTATCGGGAGCGCACGTCCCGTGATATATTAAGTAAAATATTATTTAAGGAGACACTAACTATGCTTAAACAAAGAAGATTGGTCGTAATGGCTTTTGTTCTCGTTGCAGTTCTTGCCCTTGGTATTGGTTATGCAGCTGTATCCACCACTTTGGACTTTATGGGTACCGCAAGCGTTTCTACCTCGGCTACCGAGAACGTTTTGAACAATGACATAGTATTCACTAGCGCAGAGGCAGTTGCTTCTAACAGTGGCACTACTTCTACTGCAATACTTGCTATGTCTAATAAGAGAGTATCTTTCGAGGCTAAAGATTTTACCGCAGTTAACGATACCGTTACTATTATCGGTAACATCAAGAACAACGGTTCTGCTGGATACAACGTATCCATCACTCCTAGACTCGTTGCTCCTGCAGGAAACGCAAACGAATACTTTGACGTAACCTACTCTTTCGATACCGACGTTGATAACGCAGTTATCAATGCTGGTGCAGACAGAGATTACAAAGTAGTTATTAAGCTCAAAAAGTTGCCCGTAGACACCACCGTTACTGTGACTGTAACGCTTGAGTTGACCGCAACCACCATCTAAGACGTGAATCAGGGTGCAGTATGACCGTTGATAAACGTGTTTTATACGCAATTTCAATATCAATATCGGTCATACTCGCCCTAGTTTTGGCGTTTTTTCCGGGGGATAAGTTAGTTGCAAGTATAGCGTGCGTGTGTGCTTGTGGACTGGCAGTTGCTTTTTTGAAGAAAAAAAGCATTTTATCCATCAATAAAAAAGAGGTTTTGCTTATAGTAACTATCATGGGATTGTTGTATCTCATGGCGTACTATCTTTCGGGTATCTATTTTGGATATGCGGATGCAAATAATTTTACTTGGGATTATTTTGCCTCTTTCGTATTGCCGGCGGGAGTTATAATAGTCGCGACGGAGATATTCCGTATTAGCGTAATAGCTCAAGAGAATAAGCTTGCAAACGTATTGTGTTTTATATCGTGTACGCTTGCAGAAATTTTGATTTTCATGACGACGGTTGGATTATCGACCTTCAGCCGTTTTATGGAAATTTTTGGTATGATGGTGTTTCCTGCTATCGTATCTAACTTTTTATATCATTACGTTGCAAAGAGGTTCGGTATTGCGCCAAACTTGTCTTATCGCGCGATAACGACGTTGTATACCTTTATCATACCGTATTCAGTGCGCATTCCGAACGCTATCCTTGCATTTGCCAAACTTATTGTACCTTTGATAGTTGTGGCGTTTATCCATTTTTTATACGAAAATAAAAGATATTACACCCCCAAAAAGAGCAAAAAGTGGAAAACCGTAATATTCGTTATAGGTGTTTTACTTTGCGTTCTTATCGTTATGCTCGTATCTTGTCAATTCCACTACGGCGCTTTAGTCGTCGGTTCTGAGAGCATGACGGGGGAGATTGATAAAGGAGACGTCGTTGTGTATGAAAGTTACAGCGGCGGAGAATTGACGAGTGGACAAGTTATAGTTTTTGAAAGCAACGGTTCGAGGATCGTCCATAGAATAGTAGAGATTGAAAACGTTGACGGAGAGAACCGATATTATACGAAAGGTGACGCTAACGACGAGATTGACTTGGGTTATTGCACGAAAGAGGACGTCGTGGGTGTCGTACTATTCAAAATACCGTATCTTGGGTATCCTACCTTATTGATACGAGAACTTTTTTAGGAGCAGTCATAATGTCTGAAGCCGAGAAGAAAAGAAGGGCGGAATATAGACAAAACCGCAAAAAGTGGCTAACCATACAGTTTTACGTGGTTTTAGCACTAGCCGTAGTTTTGATTTTTTCCTCAATAATGTATGTACAACTAAATAAAACTTTCTACATAGACTATACGGAGAGGGGAATAGTTGATTACAAGGTCAAACTGAAGGCAAACGAGTTTTTCGATACCGATTGGTTGGAGTCTGGTAGATCTTACGTTGCTAATCTTATAGACGACGTGAAGATTGATTTTAATTACTCTGCCGAAATGGATACCGATAACGTTGCCTTTGAGTATACCTACGACATGGTTGCAGTCGTAAGAGTAGTAGACGATAGAACGTCCGCTATTATCTTTAACCCCGAAACCGTATTATTAGGAGAGCAAACGGAGAACGCAGTAGGACAACGTAATTTGACGGTTAAGTGCTCCACTACCTTGGATTACGATAGATACAACGACGTAGTTAAAGATTTCGTTGAGTTTTACGACTTGGACGAGGTATCTTGCTATTTAGACGTTACTATGACGGTATCCGTGCTTGGAAATTGTCCTGATTTTGACGAAAGCACGAGAAACGTTTACAAGACCACTTTGACCATTCCTCTAAACGAGGAAACGGTTAAGATGACCGCAAAAGCAAGCGTTCCTGCTAACACTCCGAGAATATTGGCGTGTGTGAATTACGTAGGTAAAGAGGTATTCAAAATATTGACTATCGTCTTTGGATCCTTGCTCTTTGTAGGCGTAGTATTCGTTATCGTGTTCGTATACACGACTAGAAACCACGACATCAACTACACGATAAAGGTTAAGAGAATATTAAATTCGTACAAATCCTATATTCAACGCATTGAAAACGCTTTCGACACGACGGGATATAACGTGTTGAAGGTAAGTAGTTTCGTGGAAATGTTGGGTATTCGTGACACTATTCAATCTCCTATATTGATGAGTGAGAACGAGGATAAGACGTGTACAACCTTCTTTATCCCGACCAATACCAATCTTTTGTACGTGTACGAATTAAAAGTAGAAGATTACAATGAAATTTACGGTGTAAAAGCCGAAGAAAACAACTAATTTAAGGAGAGCGCAATGGGAAAAGGAATTAAAATCTTAATAGCCGTTACGCTCTCTTTTGCGTTTTGTTTTTCCTTGATAGGCTATGCGCAGGTTTCCACAAAACTTGATTTTTCGGGTACGGCACAAGCCGAACCTCAAAAAGGTGTGTTTATATATACGGCAGAGGGTGCAAGTGGAGCAAAAAGCGTAGTCAAAGGGTATATATCGACGACGATGAGCTCGACCACGACGATAGGTTCAGGGGAGAGCGCAACGTACGATATAACGCTATATAATAATTCCAATTTCGTCTACGTCTTTAACGGTGTTAAATATCTAGAAACAGCGTACGACAACGCCAATATAGAGTTTTCCTTGACCAATTTAGCTAAAGGCGACGAGATCGGACAAAAAGCGTATTTGTCTTTCTCCATTACCTTCAAGTTTAAAAGTGGAGCAAGTACGGCAAATAACGTCTTGAATTCGGTCTTAAACTTTGAGTTCGTACCTGCAGCGGAATATATTCCCGAAGTTGCGGTATCAGGTGCGCTTGATCAATTCAAAGTTGTTTTGAACACGCCTGCCGATTTTAATAATCTTGGCTTGTTGATGAATGCATATCAAGATAACGATAGAAACGATCCCTCTTACGTAGGTAACGTAGTAGGTTCGTCGAGTAACGATTCTAAAGTTTTGAACGAATTATTCACGGAAAAAGAAGAAAATCATCTAAAACTCGTTATAAACGGAGAAGAAACCAACGTAACTGCGATGATAAAGAGGGAAAACCTTGACGGCGACACGACGACTGGTGACGATAGCGGATATGAGATGACGATATATATGACGGCGTATGATTTTAAGGGCGTCGGTTGGTTTACCTCTATCACGGTATACGCCGCAGTGTTCACTAAAGATCCCGGTGGCGAGTGGTATCAGTTGGGTAGTATGTACGAAGGTACGGCAACCGTAAATAACTACGGTGGTAATATATTCGGTACGAGAAACTCCTTTAATACGGATACGTGGAAATCCTCTCAAGCGTATAACGGAGTAAGATCGGGCGCGACTATTGAAGATTTAACTCAAGCGCTTAAGAATTAGTTAAATAGATAAATAAAAAGAGCAAGAAACGAGATCTCTCGTTTCTTGCTCTTTTACATTAAATCTTCGTCTTTATCAAAATTTAGATTGTCGCACAAAAAGGTGTGGGCGAGTGTCGTACCTCGACTTATGGAAGAGTAGCCGTATTTGTCGCGTATTTTGTCAAGTGCGGATTCTAGCTTGCTTTGTTTTTCGTTCTCGTCACCAAAGATTGATAGTTGGTAACCTTCGTTTTCTCCCGTTAAACGAATAGCGGACACCGTGATGGAGCGAACTGGATTTTTGTATCTAAAATCGTATATATCGCGAATGATTTTTAGTGCGTTTTGGGCTATCGTCGTACCACTGTCCGTGGCTGTGTCTAAAATCGTTTGTTTGCTAACGTGCGCAAACGTGTTGTCCTTTATAGTAATTTGCAAGCCTCCAGCGTGCATTTTGTATCGACGGAGTCTAGTTGCAACCATATCGGATAAAGCGTACACGACTGGGGTTAATTCCTCAACGCTTTTTGCGTCCACCGGCATAGTCGTGCCGTGACCGACACTCAAAGGTGGGGTGTTTTCATAGGAAAAACCAACCTCTGAGTCGTCCTCACCTCGTGCGTATTTGACTAAATCTAACCCGACTACGCCAAAAACTTCTTTCATAAGTTTTAGGTCTGCGTGGGCTAAATCTCCTATGGTGTGCACGTTTAGTTTTTTTAGTCTATCCGCCGTTTTTCGCCCTACCATCAACATATCCGTTGCAGGGAGTGACCAAATTTTTTGACGGAAACTATCACGTTTTATGACGGTAACGGCATCGGGTTTTTTCATATCACTGCCGAGTTTAGCAAATATTTTATTAAAAGATACGCCGACCGATATAGTGAGACCAAGGTCGTTTTTGACTCGCTCTCGTATGGTGTTTGCTATCCTTTCTCCGTCCCCGAAGAGGTGTTGGGAGTGTGTAACGTCAAGCCAACATTCGTCAAGCCCAAAACTCTCCACTCTATCCGTGTACTGACAGTATATTGCAAAAACTTGTTTGGAAATTTCTCCATACAAGTAGTGTCTAGGCGCAACGCAAATCAAGTCCTTGCATTTTTGCTTGGCTTGCCATATGGCTTCTCCCGTTTTTACCCCCATGGCTTTGGCTTCGTTGGACTTTGCCAGTACTATGCCGTGGCGTTTTTCCGGATTTCCGCATACGATAAGGGGTTTACCTTTATATTCGGGATTTGCAAGGGTTTCGACCGATGCGTAAAAATTATTTAGATCACAATGCAATATCACTCTATCCATATCTTTATTTTAACATATTTTTGCAAACTTACAAGTAAAATATAGGACAATAAATTTAGGTCTTGCAAAATATTTTAAGATGTAGTATAATAGTGATATTAAACCGTCCCAATATTAGGGGATTAAGGGGAGAAATATGCAAAAAGTTAGAAAAGCAGTTATACCTGCCGCAGGTTTTGGCACGAGATTTTTGCCCGAGACCAAGGCTATACCCAAAGAAATGATGCCTATCGTGGATACACCCGCTCTACAGCTTGTCGTACAAGAGGTAGTAGACAGCGGTATAGACAACGTACTTATCATTACGAGTGGAAGAAAACGCAGTATTGAAGACCATTTTGACAAATCCGTTGAACTTGAAAACCTACTTAAAAAAGCAGGAAAGACGGCAGAACTTGCGATGTGTGATAGGATAGAAAATATGGCTAACTTTACCTTCATTAGACAAAAAGAAATGAAGGGATCAGGTCAAGCTATCCAACTTGCTCGTGAGTTTGCAGCAGGAGAGCCGTTTGCAGTTTTGTTCGGCGACGATTTGATGTATAGTCCTAATAAACCGGTAACCGGACAATTAATAGAGGCGTACGAGAAAACGGGCACGAGTATATTAGGCGTTCAAGCCATTGACAAAAAGGAAGTTTACAAATACGGAGTTATCAATCCCGGAGCAAACAAAGGTAGATACACCGAGGTAAAAGGATTCGTGGAAAAACCTCCCGTAGAGGAAGCGCCGTCCAATCTCGTTAGTATGGGAAGATATATCTTGACTCCCGAAGTTTTCGAGCAACTTGACCAGAGCGAGTACGCTCCTAACGGAGAATTATATCTCACGACGGCTATCGAGCGCATGATACACACCTCAGGCGTATACGCTTACGAGTTCGAGGGTATCCGATATGACACTGGAGATAAGTTAGGTTATCTTAAAGCAACGGTGGAATACGCGTTGCGTGACGAGAAATTAAAAGGACCGTTTTTGGAATATCTAAAATCTATAAAATAAAAGAAGCCCACTACTTAGCGTGATACTCTTAACGGAGTATTCACGCTAAACTATGATTGCCCTTGCGGGCAAGTTATAAGTTTAGAGATACTTCGTATCGTTATGATTGGCTTCGCCAAGTTATAGGTTAGATGGGCAATCATATCATAACGCTTGCCGTGCAAGCTCATAACGGTGAGCGAAAGCGAACCTCATAACTCTAAACTAAAATGAACAGAAAAAGAGCAAACATACAAGATTTTCTTCTTGCGTGTTTGCTCTTTCTGCTTGTTATATGGGTTTGGGCTTAGCCCATAAAGTATTTGACTAGTCAAATGCGATGCTCGCACTTAGCGGTACTTTTATATTCTCC
>JAFQWW010000022.1 GCA_017407285.1 Clostridia bacterium | reverse complement strand
TTACGCATTGTATCCTCATATGACCGTTTACGATAACATGGCATTCGGTTTGAAACTCAGAAAGATGCCTAAAGCAGAGATTGATCGTCGTATCAAAGAAGCAGCAGAGATCTTAGGACTTGGCGCACTTTTGACTCGTAAACCCAAGGCTTTGTCCGGTGGTCAGAGACAGCGTGTTGCATTAGGTCGTGCTATCGTTCGTGAACCTAAGGTATTCTTGCTTGACGAACCTTTGTCCAACTTGGACGCAAAACTCCGTGGACAGATGCGTACTGAAATTACCAAACTTCACCACAAACTTGCTACCACCTTTATCTACGTTACCCACGACCAGATCGAGGCTATGACCATGGGTACTCGTATCGTAGTTATGAAAGACGGTTTCATTCAGCAGGTTGACACTCCTCAGAACTTGTACGATTATCCCGCAAACCAGTTCGTAGCAGGATTTATCGGTACTCCTCAGATGAACTTCTTCAACGCAGTTATCAACAAGACCGCGGACGGCAACCTTTGCGTAGATTTTGGTGGACACTCCATCAAGATTACCAAACCCATGCAGGAGCGCATTATGGGTGACTACGTAGGTAAGAAAGTTATCCTTGGTATTAGACCTGACGATATTCACGACGAGCAGATCTTCATCGAGTCTTCTCCTGAAACCGTTGTTGAAGGTTACGTAGACGTTATCGAGAAACTTGGTTCTGAAACCCTCTTGTATTTGAACATTGAAGGTCGTGAAGGTTACACCATCGCGCGTGTAGATCCTCGTACTAGCGTTCAACTTGACACCACCGTTAAGTTCGCTATTGACGCTAAACACATTCACTTGTTCGATGCAGATACCCAGATGAGTATCCTCGCTATGGAGAAATAAGAACGCATAAAAAAAGCGTAGCAAAAGCTACGCTTTTTTATTTTATCTTTTTTCTATACACGGCAGGGGATACGCCGTTGATTTTCTTAAAGGATAGATAAAAGGAGTTCATATCCTTGTATCCCACGAGTTCTGCAATATCCGATATAGTTTTATCCGTGTTTGCGAGCAATCTAATAGATTCTTGAATTTTTCTTTTGGTTAGGTAGTCGCGATAACCTATTCCCGTTAGTTTTTTGAACTTTGACGATAGATAATACGGAGAGTAGTTAAGGTCTTGGGCGATCTCGTTAAGTGATGGGGGATTGCTTATCGATCTATCCACTACGTCGTATATATGAGTTATTATATCGTCCGTCGTCTCACTTTGAACAATTTTTCGCATAATCGTAATAATTAATGCTATAAGATAACTTCTCAAAACCTCGACGTAACCGGGTTGAGAGAGTGTGTTTTCGTCAAGCATTTGGTCAACTATACGCCGAACTGATCCGTCGTCGTCGAAAAATTCCATATTTGCAGGGTTAACGCTCAAAGAATTTTTATTAAATTTTATAAGATAATGCTCAATGAGGGTATTAAAACTACGACAATTAACGAGGGTGTTATCCATAAACTTTGGTTTGAATATTACGTTTATTATCCTAAACGGTATATTTTTATTGGTTACGTAAGAGTGCTCCGTGTCGTAATCAATAATATAAAAGTTTCCCTTTTTCAACATTTTCGTATTGCCGTTTAGTGTATGCAAAATCTCGCCGTCCGTTATATACGCTATCTCAAAAAACTCGTGTTTGTGCGTTTTTGCATCGACGTCTCTGTATTCTCTAATATTAATATCGTGTTTCTCAAAATATCTTTTTTCTGCCGTCATATCTTAAATTACCCATATAAAAATGATAAAATATCCTATTTATTTAATATTATCATAAGAGTATAATAAAGTCAATAAGTTATATTTATATATAATACTATATTATAAGTAAAATCTAAGGAGGCACTATGAAAAAAGTATCTAAGATTTTATTATTGTTGACGATCTTATCTTTAGTGTTTTGCGTAACGCTATCAGCCACGGCAGATTCCGTTGCGAAAACCTACGAGTCTATCTACGTAGGCGAGTACGATTCGGGGGCTTATTCCGGACTTGCAAATATTGTATTTGGTCAAGTTGATGCAAGCGTCGAGGAATACGGCATTATCGTTCAAGACAAAGCGGGTGCAAAATATGCGTTTGCAGGTAAAACGAAGGGCGAGGGTGGCAAATTTGGCGTAGCGCTATACGATATGCCAGACGGAGTGTACGACGTATACGTTTATTCAGGCTCTTTAAGCGGAGATTACGTTACGGGAGATGCCGTTGAATTGTACGCAAACGCGGGCGAAGATATATCCAAAAACGTATACACTGCAGGTTTTTCGGGCGGAGATATAGGTATTGGTAATAGACAAGGCGTAGATCTATCTGATGGCTCTACCTTAAATATCGAATTTGACGTATACGACGCTACTATGCCTCAAGCAAATTATAATGCATACGTTATAATAAGAGAGGACACTGATTTTATATCTTGGGGTGGCAATTACGCTATGGCTTACGCAAACTGGGCGTACGGCTACACGGACGGCACGACGGAAGCGCACTACACGGGCGCAGGTGTCTCCTTGGAAGGCATGACTTTAGGCGCGGATAATTGGGATCCTACAGAGTGGTTCGTAAAAGACCAAAGCGTTAAATTCTCCTATACCGCTCCGACTGAAAATAGTTCGGGCAGTATAAGAATATATACCAAAAACGTTGCTTTATCCGACGAGTATTACGTCGAACATTGTAATATCACGGGGCTAACTTTAGATAACGTTACGGACACCTCCAACGTTCATTTGGCTGTAAAATCGGATAGAGGAGAGAGGTCCATCACTTTCTCCGGTTATCGCGCGTGGGTTGATAGAGGGGAAAGCCAAGAAAACCTGACCTCTATGTTCGTGAGCGAGGGAGACGTTGGTATTTTTACTAAAGTAGAGGACTACCAGTACTCCACCCCCGAAACTTGGATAGAGGGTGCTGAGTACAATATACGAGCAAAGACTGATGCCGCGGTTGACGAAAGTGGTAGTTTTGAAATGTGGTTTGGTAACGCTCAAGGCGTAGATCTATCAAGTGGCGAGACCTTGACTTGGGAATTTACGGTAGATTCAGCGGAAAGCGGACAGTGGTACAATACTTACGGCGGTGTTACCGTATACTCTGGTGGATTTGCAAATAGTTTGCCTTGGAGTTACGGAACGGCAGTAGGTTTTTATGGAAACTTTGCATACGACGTGTCGGAATACGCAAATAGATTTGCGACCATTTCTGGTGATACAAATTATTACAACTCTTGTCAAATGACGGCAGGTTACGACGTGTTCGATCCTTACACCGACGTATATAATTCTACCGCACCACAAAATATAAAGATAGTTTATACCGCACCTAACGGCGAAAACGAAGGTGCTCTTGCATACTATAGAAAACTTGAGTCCGACGTGGATTGGCATTTATCCGTTGAGGTAACGGGCATTACCTTTAGTGAAAACGTTCATATCGCTATGTGGTTTATGTCAAGCATGAACGCAGGTGGCGCGTACGATTACGACGTTAGCGATTTTAAGTTCTACACTAGTGAAGAGCAAGAATTAGTACCCATTATCGGAGCAGGTGGTATTTGTGAGATTACCTCGGTTAAACCGTGTACTGTGACCTTCAAAGCAGAGGGTGTGACTGTGGACACGGTTGAATATATGAATACTGATTCTGCCCTACCGTATATTCCTCAAGTTCCTGAAAAAGCGGGTTATAGAGGAGTTTGGGAAAAGTACACCCTTGGTACTAATATCGTGGTTAACGCAGTGTATACCGAGTGTAGTGACGAGATTGTCGTGAACGCACCTGTGTCGGGCGAGGTCGTTAATCTAGCAAACTATCACGTAAACAACTTTATTAAAAACTACGAGAGATATTTAGCCGATTATTATCGTGTAATGCTTGAAGACATGCAAGATATGAATGGACTATTCGTTCATTTCAATCCCGTTGACGGCGCAGAAAGTTATATAGTCAAGATTTCGACCACCGCAAATATGGAGAATGCAGAGGAGTACGAGTTTTTATATAACGCAGACGTTATAGACGATTTATTTACGGGCGAGCAGTACTATTTACAAGTTCGTGCAGTATTAGAGGACGAACCCCTTTCCTCTCCCGTAATACCTTTCAAAACGGCTCAAACCCCTCGTACGATCACTTTAGAGAACGTTCCGAATTCTCGTGATATGGGTGGTTGGACGACTGTGGATGGAAATAGAATTAAGCAAGGTATCGTATATAGAACGGCACTACTTGATAATATATCGGAAGAAGGTAAGGTAAAAGCAAAAGAGGTGTATGGAATTAAGACCGATTTAGACTTGAGAACGGCAACGGAAGGCGAGGTTCAAGGAAGATCACCGTTAGGCGATGACGTTTCTTATATAAATATCTCTGGTTGCTATTACGTAGAAGGCTCTATGGGTATCAATATATCACCTGACTCCATGGCTCAAGAACTTAGAGTATTTGCAGATATTGACAATTATCCCATAGTGTTCCACTGCTCGTACGGACGAGATAGAACGGGAACGCTTGCTATGCTTTTAGAAGGACTTTGTGGCGTGGACAAAGAAGATTTGTATCGTGACTACGAACTCAGTTGGCTTCACACTTGGTCGGCAGGCGCAAATCAACCCGCAACCCAAGTAATTAGAAACTTTGACAACACCTTTGCTTATCTTGAAGAATTATTGCCAGGCGGAACTATTGCTCAACAAATAGAAGCGTACGCGCTCTCGATAGGTTTAACGCCTGACGAAATATCCGCAATACGCACGAATCTTTTGGAAGGCGAGTACACGGGCGAGGTGTTAAACGTTGCAACCTTCAAGGCAGAAGGCGAAATCGTAGCATATCGTGGATATCTAGACGGTGCAACGAGTATTGAAAATCTTCCCGAAGTACCTAAAAAAGAAGGTTTTTCGGGCGCGTGGGAAAGCTATACCTTGATTGACGGTGGCACTGAGATTAACGCAGTTTACACCCAAGCACAAAAGAGTGTTGTAAGACTAGATGATTTTGCAAATATTACTTGTGACCACGTTGAGGGCGTGTCTGTTACGTCTTATGGTGGTTTGAGGGCAGTTTATTCGTCTACTCAGACTGCGGACGCAGGAGTGGACG
Source organism: Clostridia bacterium (assembly GCA_017407285.1). Taxonomy (GTDB): domain Bacteria; phylum Bacillota; class Clostridia; order Christensenellales; family RUG350; genus RGIG2224. The sequence goes on along the minus strand of JAFQWW010000022.1, from coordinate 760 downwards.
GATACGAAGGTAACGTATTGAAGGTAACGGCAGAGAATACCTCTAATATGGGATCGGGCGTAACTTTTGATTTTTCGAGCAAACAAATACTTGCAAATTCTATTGAAAGCATTAAGTTTAGAATATGGATTGACGATGAAAATGGAACAGATTCATATCCTAAATTCCGTATATCCAACGCAGGCTCGAATACTAGTCATATGTTAAGTTATACGGTGGGCATTTCAAATTGTAATCAGTGGCTTGAAATCACTTGGGATATGAGTGCTATAGAATCAGGTTCTATATCAAACATTACGGACTCAAACGGATATTTATCGAGATTCTACGCATATGATAGAATACCTGAAGCAACGATGTTTATAGACTACGTAGAAATCACCTACGAAGCATAGAAAAGAAGTTAAAAAAATCACGCAGTATTAGCGTGATACTCTTAACGGAGTATTCACGCTAAACTATGATTGCCCTTGCGGGCAAGTTATAAGTTTAGAGATACTTCGTATCGTTATGATTAGCTTCGCCAAGTTATAGGTTAGATGGGCAATCATATCATAACGCTTGCCGTGCAAGCTCATAACGGTGAGCGAAAGTGAACCTCATAACTCTAAACTAAAACGAACAGAAAAAGAGCAAACATACAAGATTTTCTTCTTGCGTGTTTGCTCTTTCTGCTTGTTATATGGGTTTGGGCTTAGCCCATAAAGTATTTGACTAGTCAAATGCGATGCTCGCACTTAGCGGTACTTTTATATTCTCC
>JAFQWW010000021.1 GCA_017407285.1 Clostridia bacterium | reverse complement strand
CGATGCCTATTGACAAAGAAAAAAGAACAGTCTGTGGACTGTTCTTTTCTTTGGCTCACGTGCGAGCCTTCGCTATGGCTCCCCCTGTTGGACTCGAACCAACGACAACGCGGTTAACAGCCGCGGGCTCTACCGACTGAGCTAAGGAGGAATATATAACTATATTATTAGTATGACACAATCAAGTGATTTTGTCAAATAATCTTTTGATTTTTGTAAAAATTTTTTCTTTCTCGTTTTCATATACACGCAAACCAATTTATTGACTTTTCTAGTCTTTTCACTATATAATAATATTATTATGAGTACGATAGCAAAAAAATACGAAAAAAATTTCACGAGCGGTCCGCTTTTGAAGAAAATGATACTGTACGCTTTGCCTATAATTGGGGTAAACGTACTCCAAATCCTTTTCACTACGGCGGATTTGTCCATTCTTGGGCTTTTCACGGGAAACGACAACGCAATTGCCGCAGTTGGCGCAGCCACTCCGCTTATAAATCTATTTATTGCTTTCTTTACCGGACTTTCCATTGGCACTAACGTATTGATTGCTAGATGCATTGGTTCTAAAGACCTAGAAAAATCTCGAAAATACGTAGGTACTGCGGTGTTCGTTAGCATATCTTTCGGGCTACTACTTATGGTGCTTGGAATAATTCTTGCCGAACAACTTCTCCTTTGGACTAGTTGCGCACCGTCCGTTTTACCCTACGCCACTACCTATCTTAGAATCTATTTCATCGGCATGCCTATTATCATGCTCTACAATTTTTGTGCGGCTATACTTCGTGCCGTAGGCGACACCTTCCGTCCCCTTATATTTTTAATAATCGCAGGCGCATTGAACGTCGTTCTCAATATATTCTTCGTTGCCGTCATTGGTTGGGATATAGAAGGCGTTGCTATAGCTACAGTCGCATCCAACGCAGTCAGTGGTATATGTGCCGTAGTTATTATGAAAAAAAGCGATGGATACGTCAAAATTGAGAGAAAACATCTCAAAATCTACAAAAAAGAGTTTTCCGAAATTTTCAAAATAGGACTACCTATCGCTATATCTAAATGTTTATTCTCTTTTGCAAACGTATTGGTTTCCACCCAACTAAACGCACTAGGCGACGTTGCTATGGCGGCGCACTCCATAACCAAAGAATTTGACGGATTTATTTTGGAGGCCGTACACGGTGTGGGTGCTGCAACTATTGCAGTTATCAGTCAAAACTACGGTGCAAAAAATATAGTTAGAATAAAAAAGGTAATTTTCCTATCTCTTGGTATGCAACTCGTGGTTTCCTTCGCCCTCGCTTCAATATTACTCTTCTTCGGTCGAAGTCTTTGTAGCATAATGTCCACGACCAAAGAGGTTTTAGACCTTTGCATGGTGCGTATATATACGGTAAGCATTTTCTATACCGTTTTGGGTGTATTAACCGTCTTACAAGAAGCTATTCGTGGTATAGGTTATTCCTTTACCTCGACCTTAATAAGTGTCTTTGCAAATATAATCTTAAGACTCATATACTTATTCGCTATCTATCCTTTTATATGTATCATAGGTGACGTTGCACAAAATCTTCAAGCTTTATACGTCCTCTACCCTGCAAGTTGGGCTCTGACCGCGTTGATTGCAACCTTCTTGCTCGTATACCTTTTCAAAAAGGTCAAAAGAAAATTTTTAGCGGAAATTCACTAAACAAACTACAAAAAAAGAGCAAAACGTCAAGTTTTGCTCTTTTAATTATTACGCTTTTTCCACGCACTCTAAAAGTAGTTTTTTGAGAATTTGAGGATCGCAGTTACCTTTGAGTTCTCTCATACACTTTCCAAACAACGCCATGAGTGCTTTTTCTTTGCCCGATTTGTAGTCTTGAACGGACTTGGGATCGGAATCTACTACGGATTTTATTATCGCTTCTATTGCGCCCGTATCGTTAGACACGATAAATCCTTGCTTTTCGGCGTACGTCGCAGGATTCTCTTCTCCCTCGAATATTGCGTCCAATATCTTTTTAGCGTTCATTCTGCTTACCTTTCCGTCGTTGACGAGTACGATAAGTTCGCCCAACGCTTTACCACTGATATCAAGCATATCAAGAGTCATCTGTTTACGGTTTAGAACCTTCATACAATCCGATATGATCCAGTTTACTACGTCCTTAGGAGATCCGCACACCTCGCACGCCTCTTCAAAGCAATCACAAAGGGCGCGAGATTGAACGAGTTGCTCTGCGTCATACTCCGAAAGACCTAATTTTTCCACGTATCTTGATTTCTTCACTTCGGGGAATTCGGGTAAAGAGGACTTGATTTTATCAAACCATTCGTCGTCTATTACTATAGGCATAACGTTAGGATCGGGGAAATATCTATAATCTCCCGCCGTTTCTTTGTTGCGCATAGCAAAACTTTTACCCTTTATATCGTCCCAACGACGAGTTTCTTGAACGAGTTCTTCCGTACCGTTTTCAAGCGCGTCGATATGACGAGCAACCTCGTACTCAATAGCGCGAGTAATAGCGGACAACGAGTTCATATTTTTCATCTCGGTACGAACGCCAAGTTTATTGGATCCTTCAGGTCTAACGGACAAGTTTACGTCACAACGCATACTGCCCTGCTCCATTCTACAATCCGATACGTGAGCAAAACGCAAAAGTGAACGAAGTCTTTCAAGATATGCAACTACCTCTTCTGCGCTCGACAAATCGGGTTGAGAAACTATCTCACACAAAGGCACGCTAGTACGGTTAAAGTCAACCAAGGTAGAATCCGTCCAATCGTCGTGAACTAGTTTACCAGCGTCCTCTTCCATATGAATTTGTTTAATTCTAACACCTTTCTTACCCTTACTCGTTTCTATCTCCACCAAACCGTTGACTGCAACGGGCGCAAACCACTGAGTAGTCTGATAAGAGCAAGGAAGATCGGGGTAATAATAACTCTTTTTGTCAAAAGTCGTGGTGCGGTTGATGTCGCAGTTGAGCATCAATCCTGCCGTCATGCCAAGGTCAACTACCTTTTTGTTAACAATAGGCAACATACCGGGCATACCACAACAAGCAGGACAAACGTGATCGTTTTGTTCTCCACCAAATTTAGCGGAACAGGAACAGAAAATTTTGGAGTCAGTCGCAAGTTCTACGTGAACTTCGAGTCCTATAACGGTTTCATATTTCATAATCTGCCTCCTATCTAACCTTTCTTGCAAGATCTAAAAGTTTGTAGTCCGAAAAAGCGGGGGCTACTACTTGCACGCCTTTTACGGTAACGGTGGGTAGACCGGTAATAGATGCGGGGGCTGTGAATAAGTTTTCTTCAAATGCTATAAACTTATTCGCTTTAACCTCGTCTATTTTATATTCGCTCTTACTAGTTGCAGGCAACAACACCGCGTCAACAGACTGGAATAGTTCTGCAAATTTTTCCACCATAACTCGACGAACACGCAAAGCTTTGTCGTACACCTTCATATAGTTTTCGGTAGACAAGGTTTCGCTACCAAACAAAATAACGTGTTTTATAAACTCACCGAAAGATTCCGATCTACTGTTGGTGTAGAGTTCGTCTATCGTCTTATAATTAGGCGTTCTATATCCATACTTTATACCGTCGTAACGAGAAAGGTTATTGCAAAGCTCGGCACTCATCAAAATATTCCAAGCGTTTTTAGCAAGTAGTAAGGTTTCATCCTCTATCTCCACTACCTCAACGCCGTTATTTTTGAGCATATCTATAGCTTTTTGAACCTTATCTTTTACGCTCTCGTCCGCTTTATCCAAAAACGCAGTGAGTACACCCACCTTTTTTATCTCTTTTGCTTGGTCGAGTTTATCCAAACTCTCAACGCGATGGCTAGTGCCGTCCTTGTCGTCGTGTCCAACCACCGCTCTATACGCCTTTTCTACGCAATTCGGGCATTTTCCGGTGATCGACACGGTCTCAGCGGAACATACAACGGGTATAGTGCCGTAACGAGAAACCGTACCGTAGGTAGGTTTGAGGTTACAAAAAGAGAACAAAGAGGCGCTACGACGTTGTTCACCGTTGACGTCAAGACCGATAACTGCGTCCACATCGCTCATAACTTTGGAGGTTGCGCCAACGAGGTTATCCCCGTCAACGACTGCGCCAAAATAGGAGGTTTCACCCAAAAGGTCTACGCCAAACTCTCCAACGTTTATCTTTCCTTTTACGCTATAGCCTGCTTGTTTTAGTCGGGTTACTACTTCAGCTTCAAACAAACTTTCGTAGTTTTCAAGCATTTTAGATCCTGCAGTGGTAGGCGTGTTCGTAGTTAAAATCAAATCGTCTAACGCAACGCAAGGAGAACTACATTCCAATTCTTTCAAATACATAATCTCCTCCTTATTCCACAAGTCTAGGAACTTGCCAATAGCCGTCCTCAGTTTCGGGCGCACCTTTTTGTAATTCGTCACGGGTAAAGGTTTTGATTTCTTTATCCTCGCGAACTACGGTCAAGATAGGCAAAACGTGTACCATTCTCTCCACCTTTTCGGTGTCGATAGCGGATAAAGCCTCACACTCTGCCTCTCTATCTGCAAAAAACGCCAAAACACTCTCCTCTTCCTTGTCAGACAAAGAAAGCTGGTTGAGTTTTTGTAATCTTGATAAAATAGTTTTATCCATAATTTACTCCAAATTAATCTCTAACTTTAATATGAACCTCACGGAGTTGTTGTTCGGTAACGTCACCGGGAGCACCCATCATAAGGTCTTGAGCGTTTCCGTTCAAGGGGAATGCTATAACGTCACGAATAGTTTCCTCTCCTGCTATAAGCATAATCATTCTATCTACACCGGGCGCCATACCTGCGTGAGGGGGTGCGCCGTAGGAGAATGCGGTGTAGAGAGCGCCGAACTTAGCCTTAAGATCGTCCTCTCCGTATCCTGCTATCTCAAACGCCTTTCTCATAATTTCGGGGTTGTGGTTACGAACGGCACCGGAGGAGAGTTCCACACCGTTACATACGATATCGTACTGGTATGCGTAAATCTCCAAGGGATCTTTATTCAAAAGCGCGTCCATACCACCCTGAGGCATGGAGAAGGGGTTGTGAGTAAAGTCAATCTTATTGGTTTCGGGATTCAACTCGTACATCGGGAAATCTACGATGAAGCAGAACTCGAAAGAATCTTTATTGATAACGTTCAAGGTTTCGCCAAGCCAATTTCTAATCTCACCTGATAGTTTGTTAACTACTGCGGGCGCATCACAGATAAAGAACAAGGTTTCGCCCTCTTTGATACCAACGAGGTTAGTAAGTTCTTCTTTTTGTTCGGGTGATAGGAATTTTGCAATAGGTCCTTTGTACTCGTTTTCCGTCAAGGTCAAATAACCCAAACCTTTCATTCCGATACTCATTGCAAATTTCAAAGAGTCTTCAAAGAACTTTTTGCTCTTTCCTGCGCAATCTGCTACGATACCTCTAACCGGTTTACCCTTAAATAGAGGGAAGTCTACGCCCTTAAAGAAGTCGGTCAAGTCTTGAATAATCAAGGGGTTACGAAGATCGGGTTTGTCCGTACCGTATTTGAGCATAGCATCCGCAAAGGTAATGCGGGTAAAGGGAGGCTCGGATACGTGTTTGTTGGAGAACTTTTTGAAAGTGTTGTACACTACGGTCTCCGCAACTGCGAATACGTCCTCTTGGGTTGCAAAACTCATTTCAAAGTCAAGTTGATAAAATTCACCGGGAGAACGATCCTGACGCGCGTCCTCGTCACGGAAACAAGGTGCTATTTGGAAATATCTATCAAAGCCCGACGCCATCAAAAGCTGTTTGAACTGTTGGGGTGCTTGGGGAAGAGCGTAAAACTTTCCTTTGTGCTTTCTGCTAGGAACTAAATAGTCACGCGCGCCCTCGGGAGAAGATGCGGTCAAAATAGGAGTTTGTATCTCCAAAAATCCTAATTCTTCCATTTGAGATCTGAGATAGCTCAAAATCTTGGATCTCAAAACTATATTGTCGTGAATTTTGCGATTTCTCAAGTCCAAGAAACGGTATTTAAGTCTAACCTCTTCCTTGGTTTCACGAGATGCGTCAATCTCAAAAGGAAGACCGAGTTGACAAGGTCCTAAAACCTCTACTTTGTCCGCTCTAACCTCTACCATACCGGTAGCAATCTTTTTATTGACGGTATCCTCGTCACGCTTGGTAACGTTACCCTCAATCAAAATAACGGTTTCTTTAGGCATACCTGCTATGAGTTTGTCGTCAGACAAAACTACTTGGGTAACGCCGTAATGGTCACGAAGGTCCACGAACAAAACGCCACCGTGGTCACGAACGGTTTCTATCCAACCGGTCAAAGTAACTCTCTCGCCAACGTTTGCAAGATTCAATTCATTACAATTATGTGTTCTAAGCATATTTACTCCTCCAACTAAAAAGTTAGTATCTTTCTTATCTTTACAAATAGTGCTATTATCGCGTTTTAAAAACAAAAGACCTTCCGTCCCTACATGGGACGAAAGGTCTACTTCCGCGATACCACCCAAATTGGTTATATAAATAACCCTCTTAATTCGTCGTTACGGTGACTGCCGTGCGGTTCTACTCGTCGCCTTTCTTCCGCAAACTCGAGAGTGTTTTTCAAATAAGTTCCCTGCCACGTTTCCACCATCCGCGACTCTCTTTGAGTTTCCTTATCCTACTCGCTCCGTCATAGTCTTTACGCATTTATTTTATCACTTATCCCCTACCGTGTCAAACGCTCGAAACAAAAAAAATTAAAAATTTACTCGTTTTTTCTTCCAAAAATATTGCATGTAGAGCAAATATTTCCTTCTTTTTGACAATATTCGTGAATTTTCCAATTTTTATTGACACGAGAAAGTTTTGGTCATATAATATATTTATTATGTTTTAGGAGTAATTTTATGTTAGCAAAACTTAAAAATTGCATATCCGCAGTTTCTTGTGCTTTACTTGGTCTATTGACCTTCGTTCTCTTTGCGTTCGACTATGTAAACGCTTTTTCGTCTTACGGTAGCTACCATGCAGCAGCTGGTATAAACGGATACCGCGTTATGGACCTATGGGATTTAGGATTCGGTGGCGTTATGTCCTCTCTTATCCAAATCGTTATATTAATATTGTCAATCGTAATGCTCGTAGGTGGCGTATGCATGACGTTGAAGTCTTTGAACGTTTTGAAAGCTTTCCCGACTAGCATTGGTAAATGTTCTTTAGGAAAACTTTCTTACTACGCGCTCGTAGCCCACGCAGGACTAAACGCATTGTTGCTCGTATTTTTAATTATCACGAGTATCGCAAATACCTCTTCATATGCAGGTGCATCTGTAGGACTAGGTCTTTCTATCGGAATATTCCTCGCGTTAGTCGTATCTGTGGTAGTATTGTTCTCAACCATACAAATTGCATCAAAAGGTATTCCCGAAACTCCCGCAAAACACTCCAAATACCTGTGTGCTCAATGTGGAAAAATCGCTAAGAAATCGGACAAATTCTGTTCAACTTGCGGTGGAGCAATAGAAGAAATCGAGATCAAAAAAGTAGAAAGAGTTTGTTCAAAATGCGGAGCAAAAGCCAAAAAAGGTGACAATTTCTGCCCCACCTGCGGTGGCGAAATCATCGAAAAATAAATAATTTGATATCGAAATTAAAAGAGAGTTGGTCACCAACTCTCTTTTTTTGTGTGGAAACGATTTATAATGTAAATAATTTTATACAACTATTAAGACCAACCTACGTTATCACTATTCACTATTACCTATTACTTCCGCCAAAAATCGACAAGGTTTTAGTGAAAAGTGAAGAGTGAATAAGTAATAAGTAAAAATCGACAAGCTTCTATCGAAACTTGTCGATTTTTGATACCACTTTGATGCAGTCGACGAGCTTTTCGATCATCTCGGTGTAGTATTTCACCTGTACGGCGAAGGAGTGTTCCTGGTCGCTTGAAATTCTGTAATTCTTTAATTTCTTCTTCATCTTCATTGATAATAAGAATACTTTTTGCCATATCTACACGCTTTCTTTTCTAAGAATCTGCGCTTACACTTTTATTGATCCGTATAAACT
>JAFQWW010000020.1 GCA_017407285.1 Clostridia bacterium | reverse complement strand
GTGTTATTCTTGAAAACCACTATCGTGATATGCAGGATATGGAGTTCACCGTTGAAGAAGGCAAACTCTATATGCTCCAGACTCGTAACGGTAAGAGAACTGCGCAAGCAGCGTTGAAGATTGCTTGTGATTTGGTTGACGAAGGTATGAGAACGGAAGAAGAAGCAGTAGCTATGATCGATCCTCGTAACCTTGACACCCTTCTCCATCCCCAATTTGATAGAGACGCTTTGAAGAAAGCAGTTCCCTCTGGTAAAGGTTTGGGTGCTTCTCCCGGTGCAGCTTGTGGTCAAATCGTATTTAACGCAGAAGACGCAGTAGTTTGGGCTGAAGCAGGCAAGAAGGTAGTTCTCGTTCGTCTTGAGACCTCTCCTGAAGATATAACTGGTATGAAGGCTGCTCAAGGTATCTTGACCGTTCGTGGTGGTATGACCTCTCACGCAGCAGTAGTTGCTCGTGGTATGGGTACTTGTTGCGTATCCGGTTGTGGCGAGATTGCTATGGACGAGGAGAACAAGCAGTTCACCTTGGGTGGTAAGGTGTTCAAAGAAGGAGATTATATCTCTATCGACGGTTCTACCGGTAATATTTACGACGGTATCATTCCTACCGTTGAAGCTACTATCGCAGGCGAGTTTGGCAGAATCATGGCTTGGGCAGACAAGTTCCGTGCATTGAAAGTTAGAACTAACGCAGATAACCCTGCTGATGCTAAGAAAGCGCGTGAGTTGGGCGCAGAAGGTATTGGTCTTTGCCGTACCGAGCATATGTTCTTCGGTGAAGGCAGAATTGACGCTTTCCGTGAGATGATTTGTTCTTCTACCGCAGAAGAGAGACAGGTAGCGCTTGATAAGATTCTTCCCATGCAACAGTCTGACTTTGAGGCTCTTTACGAGGCTTTAGAAGGCACTCCCGTTTGTATTAGATTCCTTGATCCTCCTCTCCACGAATTCGTTCCGACTGAGGAAGCAGATATCAAGTTGTTAGCAGATGCTCAAGGTAAGAGCGTTGAAGATATCAAGAATATCATCACTTCCTTGCACGAATTTAACCCCATGATGGGACATCGTGGTTGCCGTCTTGCAGTTACCTATCCTGAGATTGCAGAGATGCAGACCAAAGCAGTTATCCGTGCTGCAATCAACGTTAAGAAGGCTCATGCTGATTGGTGCGTAAAACCCGAGATCATGATTCCTTTGGTAGGCGAGGTTAAAGAGTTGAAATTCGTTAAAGACGTAGTAGTTAAGGCTGCTGATGCAGAAATAGCTGCTGCTGGTATCGATCTTGAGTACGAAGTAGGTACTATGATTGAGATCCCCAGAGCTGCTTTGACCGCAGACGATATTGCTAAAGAGGCAGATTTCTTCTGTTTCGGTACTAACGACTTGACTCAGATGGCTTACGGTTTCTCTCGTGACGATGCAGGTAAATTCTTGAATGCATATTACGATACTAAGATTTTTGAAAACGATCCGTTCGCTAAACTTGACCAAGTTGGTGTAGGTAAACTTATGAAGATGGCTATTGCTCTTGGTAAGCCCGTAAACGAGAATTTGCACCTTGGTATTTGTGGTGAGCACGGTGGCGATCCCACCTCCGTTGAGTTCTGTCACGCAATCGGACTCGACTACGTATCTTGCTCTCCCTTCAGAGTACCTATCGCTAGACTTGCAGCTGCGCAAGCAAATATAGCAAATCCCCGTAAATAAGGATTGATTTATACAGCCCACTGCGTTTCGTGGTGGGCTGTTTTTTGTGAATTATGAAATTAATAATAGCAAGTAACAATAAACACAAAATAATTGAGATTAAAAGCATATTAGGGGACACCTTCGAGGAGATTTTATCTCAAAAAGAAGCAGGGTTTGAGGGCGAAGCGGAAGAAAACGGCGCGACCTTTGCAGAAAATTCTTATATCAAAGCAAAAGAGATAGCGGATAAATTTCCGGGATACGCAACCCTTGCCGATGATTCGGGGTTGGCGGTTGACGCTTTGGGTGGAGAACCCGGTGTGAATAGCGCGAGATACTGTGGCGAGCACGGAAATGACGGCGCAAACAATGAAAAATTATTAACCGTTTTGAAAAACGAGAAAAACCGCAAGGCTAAATTCGTTTGTGCAATTACGTTGATTTTGCCTGACGGAAAGGTTTTGACAACGGAAGGGGAGACGGAAGGGGAAATTATCCACACTCTTGAGGGTACGGGTGGTTTTGGATACGATCCCTTGTTTTTAAGTAAAGATTTAGCAAAGACCTTTGGAGAGGCAAGCGAAGAGGAAAAAAATTCGGTTAGCCATAGAGGTCGTGCTTTACGCAATCTTTCTATGATTTTGAAGATACAAAACCTACGTTAAAGCAAAAATCGGGGTATAGTAAGTTTAAATATGTTCAGTTTTTATCAATGATTTGACCTACTTTCAAGAAAAAAATAAAAAAATAAAAATTTCTTAAAAAATGGGTTAAAATGGTTTGACATTAGGTGCTAATATGTGCTAAAATCATTGAGCATCACGGAACGCAACATGTTGATATGCGGGTATCGCCCAGTGGTTGGGCTCCAGCCTTCCAAGCTGGCCACGAGAGTTCGATTCTCGCTACCCGCTCCAATTATGCCCCGATTTTAATGCAGACGTGAGCCTGTAGCTCAGTTGGATAGAGCAACGGCCTTCTAAGCCGTGTGTCGGGGGTTCGACTCCCTTCAGGCTCGCCAAATGTGGTGGGTATAGCTCAGTTGGTTAGAGCGCCAGGTTGTGGCCCTGGAGGTCATGGGTTCGACTCCCATTACTCACCCCATTCACGAAACTAATAATACGCATTGGGGTGTCGCCAAGCGGTAAGGCACGGGATTTTGATTCCCGCATCCGAAGGTTCGAGCCCTTCCACCCCAGCCAAATATGGTCCATTAGCTCAGTCGGTAGAGCACTTGACTTTTAATCAAGTTGTCCCGCGTTCGATCCGCGGATGGATCACCAATCATGCGACCGTGGCGGAATTGGCAGACGCGCCAGACTTAGGATCTGGTATCTTTGATGTGGGAGTTCAAGTCTCTTCGGTCGCACCAAGCGACAAAGAGGCGTGAATGACTGCAAACGGCGCCTACGCCTTAAAATCGGAGCATATTTTTATTTTACACCACGTCGCGACACTCTCCTCGAAAAAACACAAGATTTTCGATAGTGGCGCGATTTAGCCCTCATGCGGGAGTGGCTCAGTGGTAGAGCGTTGCCTTGCCAAGGCAAATGTCGCGGGTCCGAATCCCGTCTCCCGCTCCACTCATACGGCACCATCGCCAAGCGGTAAGGCCAAGGTCTGCAAAACCTTTATGCCCCGGTTCAAATCCGGGTGGTGCCTCCAAAAATCCCGAATGCAATAGCGTTCGGGATTTACTTTTTCACTCTTCACTTTTCACTCTTCACTACTCACAACAACTCACATTCGTGATTTTTGGAAAGTAATAAGTAAAAGGTAAAAAGTAAGAAGTTATGGTGGCTTTTCGCAAATGCGAAAAGCTTTTTTAACTTGAAATTTTCTTTATTTTGTGTTATAATTAATACAAATAAAAGGCGGTACAGTTATGCCAAATAGTCCACTAATTACAAAATCTAAAGACTTTGCTCTAGACATAATAAAAGTTTGCAATTACGTAAAACAAAACAAAAAGGAAAGCGTACTTACTAATCAATTAATTCGCAGTGGCACGTCTATTGGAGCAAATATTCGTGAAGCATTTTACGGACATGGTTCGGCTGATTTTATCGCTAAACTACAAATCGCACTAAAAGAATGCTCAGAAAGTGAATATTGGATCGAACTTTTAATTGAGAGCGGATATTACGATAATAAAGAAATTCTTTATAAATGTATTGAAATAAAAAAATTACTTATTTCCTCAATTAACACTGCCAAATCAAACAAAACTAACTAAAAAACAAAATAGATAACACAATCCCAAAGAATCAAAAAACTCCACCTTAACAGTGGAGTTTATTCTTTAGAGAATTCTTTTCCATTTATTAAATAGTCAATAGACACGTTAAAATAATCGGAAAATAGTTTTAAAGTTTCAATATCAGGACTTCTTTTCCCGTTTTCATAATACGATAACGACTCTCTAGATATGCTCAAATCAAGCGCTACCTTGAGTTGACTATACTTTTTTTGTTTTCTTATAAGTTTCAAACCTATAAGACCATTACTCTCTCCCATATTTTTTCTCCTTTATT
>JAFQWW010000019.1 GCA_017407285.1 Clostridia bacterium | reverse complement strand
TATCATATCGCGCGGAAATTTTCAATCGTTTTTATGAAAAATTAAGCGCCGTACGGCGTAATCTTTACGTTGCTTGCAGAAACACCCGTTTCCTCTACGATTATGGACAAAATCTGCGCTACTTCTGCACTCTCCAACGTTGCGTCGTTTACCAAAACGTTAATATTTTGCGTTCCAATGCTTACGACTGCTTCACTAAAACCTTTAGCTTTGATAAGCGCTTCAAGATCAAATTCGGTCTGCATATTTGCACAAAGTTTAAGTTTCATTTCCTCTGCTGCAATTTTTGCACTCTCAGACGTATCTTCACTAGAAATTATAGCATCTAACTCAAGCATAGTTTGCTCTCTAGTTGCCGTTCTATCCGTCCTATACGCACTGAAAAAACTTGACGCACTTAGCGCATCACTATCGTCAACTACGGGAGCAGACGTGTTGTTTAGCATAAAATTCATCACACCAGACACAACGAGCAAGGCAACCATAACCGACAACAAAACGATTTTCTTTTTCTTTGACATAACTACCTCCAAATAATATTATTTCATTGTAAATATTTCAACCTTATCGGCAGAAACGCTTAATAGAGTCTGAACTGCCTGCATCAAGTCTATCCTAACCGACATATCGTCCGCACCTTGCGCAACTACGATAACTCCAACTATATCAGGCAAAACTTCTTTTACGATAAGAGGGGTATCCTCTCCGTTCTTTTGTATTATCACGGGAGACACACTCTCCGTCTTACTCTCCGTTCGCCTGTCTCCCGACGTATCGGTATCCACAGTTTTATCTTCAGACGTGTTACTAGTTGTTGCCGTTATCAACTCCGAAGTACCTGCGTAATTTATCATAACGCTTACTCGTCCTGCTCCGTCAATCTCACTCAAAACCTCACTCAATCGCTCTTCTATTTGCAAATATTCGCTACCGCTATTGACAACAGGACTAGTATCGCTAGGACTAAATGATACCGTTGCAAAAAACAATACGATTGCCACAATACCTACGCCTAGAATAACGTCAAGACGTTTTATCTTTCTGATTCTTTCAACGACGGATTTAATCGCATCGTTTTTCTTTCCTCTTTTTCTTTTATCGAAAACGTATTTATTCTCCATATCTCACAACAACCTCATCAAAACCGATATTTAAATACCCCGCAACCTCTTTGCCGATTTCTTCTATACTATATTTATTCTCTTCGTTCTCCTCTATGACGGATTTTTTAAAATACAAATAAACGACGTCAATTTTTTCTGGACAAGATTCGACAAAACGAATTTTCACTCGTGTCTCAACACCGTATTTTCCTAAAATTCGTTTTTCTAAAAGGTCTTCTTTGTCTTCGTATTTTTGTTCATACACGTAGTCCAAAAAGCCCTCGTCTACGGACACGGAAAGATTTTGATTAAAAAAGAGATCGTCAAACTCAAGTTTAGCCCCAAATAGTTTTGGTAGGGGGGACACGACCACAAATACTGTAATTAATGCAAAAACACTTTTTATATACTTATTGGTATCACCCTCCGGCATCAAAACGTCAAGTAACACGCCAATTGCACCTATTCCTATGATTTTAAGTATCCATTCGTTAAACATCAAAGCACTCCTACGTTTACCGTATAAACCATAAGGAATAAAATGAAAAAGGTTAAAAACGTTACGCCTAACAAAACTGCAATCAATATTCTCATAGAGGACGCCACCGCACTTAAGGTATTCGACACGCGCTTATCCGCAAAAGACTCTATAATCCCCGACGTTAGTTTTAGCGTAAAAGAAAACACTACGAGTTTAACTAAAGGCAAAAGAGTCAAAACGAATAACACGACGATACCAGTTAAACCTATTGCATTTTTCACCAATATACTCCCTGCAACCACAAAATCTAAGCCTTCAGACAAATACCCACCTAATATTGGAACGTAACTACTTAATGCAAATTTCGCAGTCTTTGCAGATATCGTATCGAAAGAAGCACTAACTATGCTTTGCGCTCCTAAAAGCGTACAAAATATTCCAAAGCCTAACCCCAACACCCATTCACTAAAACTTTTCAAAAACCTTCTTATCCCATCCAATCTTACCGAACTCGTTAAATTTCCAACCACGGACAACGTCAAGCACGCTATGAAAATAGGGATAATAAAACTTTGAACTCCGTTTATAATCACTGTGGACAATATTGCAACGTAAGGAGAAAAAACGGTTACAGATCCGTGTCCACCAACAACAGTCAATAAAGTAATCAACACAGGAAACACGAAATTTACGAATTCTCCTAAAATATTTACAGTTGACCTGACTACACTAACGGCACTCATAACACTTGACACCAACAAGACGGTAATGGTTGCCAAGCATACGAACTGAACTATGTTATTTGTTGCATTTTGCGCGATTTTTGACGAAAAACTGCTGATAGTACTCGACAAAACACAAATTAATATAATACTTATGCATACAGGCAAGCATGACAATATCTCCCCTAAAATACCCGATACAATGAAGTTTGCAAATTCTCCTAGCTCAATCGAACCGTCTCCACCTATAATATCTTCAACGTACTTTTTAAATCCATCACTAAATCCCTCGTATTCGAGATCTTTTAGAAATTTATCAAAATAGTTTAAGTCTAGTTCATTTAATTGGTCGTTAACGCTATCTTCAAGCATGTCCTCTACGCTCTCGTCTGCATACGCAACGCCACTAAAACATAGTGTTATCAAAATCAAAATCAAAAATAATTTTTTCACGGTATCAATGCCACCACCGTTTCAACCAATTTATTTAATATCGGCAGAGAAATTATAAAAATTGCAACCTTGCCCGACAAGAGTATTTTTTGAGCGATACTTTCCCCTCCTGCATCAGAACATAATCCTGCCGAATACTCAGTCACGTACCCAATACCCACGATTTTCAATATTCCACTAAACAATCCATCGTCTAGTTTAGTTTTTTCTATAATCGATGAAAAAGTTTCAACTACTCCACCTAGCCCCGATATAACGTTAACCAACATAACGATACCCGTTACGACTATTGCGTATACAGCAAGATCACTGCGAACTCCCTTTAGTACGCCTACAATTATCGTCCCGATTATTCCAATACCAATAATTTTGAAGATATCCATTAATATAATCTGAAGATTGAGCGCAAGCTATCAAACAATCCACCCAACATATCAACGACTAAAAGCAAAACGATTATCAAGCCCGCTATCGTAACAAAGGTAGCAATCTCGTCTTTATCACTTTTCTTAAGAATAACGTTGAGTATAGCGGTTATTATGCCTATACCGGCTATTTTAAAAAGTACGTCGATACCCATATCACACCAACAATATAAAAATCGCTATACCAACTAAAAATCCCATCTTTACCGATAAAACACCTTTTTGATCATATTTTTTAGACGCATCGTCTTCATATCTTTTAATTTTTAACAACGAATCTTCAATTTTTTCTTCTTCGTAATCAACAACAGACTTTCCTACGTTCAATAAAATCTCTCGTATTTCCCTTATCTCTTCCTTACTCAAAGGCAAGTCCGCCCCTTCGTTTGCCACGATTTTTTTAACATCCTCCGATCCCTCAACGTCAAAAACCTCCCTAACGTAATTTTTCTTCAAACACACCTCTTCCTTTACCTTCTTTAAAAACTTTATTAAATCGGAAAACAACTTTTTTCTTCTCTTATAATAATCCCGAACTTTAAATCCTATCACGCCACAACACAGCGCAACGACTGCCAACAAAAACACCCTCACAACTCACTCCTCTATCCTCAATATTCTCCCCGGAGGATCGTCAGATAAATAAACTCGAACGGAAAATAGATTCTTAATTCTATCGCTTAGACTGCTTGAATGGATACTAGTAAAAACACTCACTCCACCCTCAATACATCGTTTGATTCCATCTTCCGCTCTTTCCCCGTATATCTCATCAGTTACCAACACTTCAGGCGATAGGTTTCTTATTGCAAACTCCACGCCGTCAGTCTTATTTATCCCAACTAAAACGTTGCTCTCCCCAACGTCTAAATAACTTACCCCTTTCGTTGTTGCGCTCAACTCGTTTTTCTCATCTATAATTACGACTTTATTGTTGGCAGAAAATACTCGTGCAAGTTCTCGAAGCAAGGTCGTCTTTCCACTAAAAGGTTTTGCCACTAAAATTGTATTTTTAATAACACCGTCTTTTTTTATCACGCTTTTGAGTTCGTCCGCTATTCCGTATACGTTGTGCGGTACGCGTATTACTAAAGAATTTATATTTTTCATCGTTTGCATTTCGCCACACTCATAAACGCCTTCACCACAAAGACCGATTCTTATTCCTCCGTCGAAAGTTATAAACCCTCTTTTTACGTCGTCGTTTACAGCATACAGTGAACCACGTATAGCGTTTTCATAAATTATGTCAACATCACACTGATCTACCGTTAATAGATTCACACAAACGCCTCGACTATACACACGCACCGACTTGTTTGCAGATATTCGTATCTCTTCCACCTTATCTAAATACCCACCGTACGATATTTCTCCGTATATTCTTGGCGTAAGCAATTTTTTTAACACGTTAAATATTATGTACAAGCCCTTTTAGGTATGACAAAAGCCCCTCGAAAAATCGAAGGGCTTAAATAAATTTTGTTATTATTAACTTACACCTAGATTCAGAGTAGCATCTATTCCGCACCAATCCTTTAACCAACTTGATGGAATTTTAGAAAATTGAATATTAACAACAAGATCTTTGCCTTGCGTACATTCCGCGAACAACATACTACCAACTCGTTCCACACTGTTTGGAATATACACACTCTCAAGAGCTAAACAACCGTTAAAAGCGTAATGTCCTATAGTTTTCACTCCAAACGGCAAAACTATTTCTTTAAGTGAAGTACAGTAACCAAAAGCAAATCCACCTATATCGCACTGATAAATACCGTCACTAAACTTTACCTCACGCAAATTGCGACACTCCGCAAACGCGCTGTCTCCAACACGCTCAACCTGCGATGGTATCACTATAGTTTCTATATTCGTATAACAAAATGCAAAATCACCTATTTCTTTGAGTTTACTATTTTGTTCAAAAACTACATGCTCTAGTACAGAATAATCAAATGCATTAGCGCCAATTTTCTCCACGTTACTTGGAATTATTATTGTCTTAATATTACTTTCACTAAATACGCTAGCACCTATCTCACACAAAGGAATACCGTTTATAAAGTTGGGTAAAGTCAGTTCATCTACGTTATATTTTAAATAATCACTGACACCTACTAAAACGTTACCCTCCACCAAATATCTATTTGATAGTTTAGCGTAAACCGTAACGTCCTCGTAAATTTCTGAAGAAATTTTACTTATAGGATTACGGTATTCGGAATCTAAATACCAACCGTCAAAATCATACAAAGCACTCACGATAGGCAATAATTCCAACCCAACGAAGGTTTGGTATTCTTTAGGGTTCGGGTTCTCAACCTCTGTATACCCAACTACGTAGTTTATATTATAACTAGGCTTAACTATACGTAACACACCCGTGATAATAGTCGTTTCATAACCGTATTTTTCTAGCTTTGCCGATACGACGTATTCACCAACCTCTGTCTTATCGTTATTTATGTATTCTATTTTAGTATCGCTCGGAGCGCCAGACACTAGTAAACATTTCACTGTTCCGTCATAGACGAAAATCTCGTCACTAATAGTTGCGGAAAAGGTATTTAACTCTACGACGTTTATAATGCATTCAGCACAAAAGCCACCGTCTTCCGTCAAAACCTTAATCACCGTTTGCCCGACATTCAATGCGACAATCTCGCCTTCTTCTACACTTGCAACACTACTATCTAACACATCCCAACTACATCGTTTATTATCTGCGTTTTCAGGTAAAATCGTTGCAGTTAACTTGATAGTATCGCCAACGTAACAATTAACCTCTGATTTATCTAACAAAACTCCACTGACTTTGTTTTCGATGATAATATCGTCACCCGGTTCTTCCTCAACGTTATCGTTATCACCACCAATATCGTCTCCACCAGTGTTATCTCCACCAGTGTTGTCTCCACTAGTGTTGTCTCCACCGCCTAGGTCTTCATTACCACCGCTACCCGAATTGCTTATCTCTCCAACGACGATCGTGCAACTATCAATCTTGCCATTCATAGACTCCGCAGAGATAACTGCAACACCTTTACCTACAGCAACGACCGTGCCGGCAGAAACTATCGCAACGCTCTCGTTAGAACTAGACCACACTATAGTCGTATTACTAGCATTACTAGGCAACACGCTACACACCAAACTAACTCCGTCCCCTACGTAACACTCATAATATTCAAAATTTAGCGATACGGATTCGACCTCTACGATTCTGTTTGAAACGTTAAAGATGCACGTTGCGTATATACCATTATCCGTAGTTGCGCGAATTTCCGCAGTTCCACTCGCTTTAGCAACAACCTTACCGTTCAAAACGCTCGCTATATTTTCGTTACTGCTCGTCCACGTTAAGGTTCTATTAGTAGAATTTATAGGTTCAAAATTGACCTCTAAAATAGTTTCGTCTCCAACGAAACAATTTATTTCAGTTTTATTAAACGAAATATTTTCTGCAGTCACGACGTTATCCACAACGCACACGAAACAGCTTGAGCATTTACCATTCAAGCTCATCGCAGTAATAACTGCAGTACCAACAGACACACCTGATACCCGTCCATTAACTACGGTTGCAACACTATCGTTGGACGAATACCACGTCAAAGTCTTATCGCTCGCATCATCCGGTTTAACGTTTGCCACAAGTATAAACTCACCGCCAACGCTCATCTCTAGTTCGGTAGTGCTTAATACAACGCTTTCAACCTCTATTTTGTTTTCGTTTTCACCCTCTGGTACGTTGCACGCACAAATCAACACACAAAACAGTAAAACGAGTACAAAGCCCAGTAGCCTTTTTATCTTTCGTATCATAATAAAAAAAGCGTCGCTTACGCGACGCTTAAATCTAAATTACACTCTGGACATGTACTCGCCGGTACGGGTATCTACTCTTATGGTTTCTCCTTCGTTTACGAAAAGAGGTACTTGGATAACGTATCCAGTTTCAAGAGTAGCAGGTTTAGTACCTGCCTGAGCAGTGTTGCCTTTTACGCCGGGCTCACAGTGAGTAATAGTGAGTTCAACGAAGTTTGGCGGTTCAACAGAGAACGGAGAGCCCTTGTAGAAAGAAATCGTAACGGGCATATTCTCTTTAACGAACATCAATGCATCCTCAACTTGGTTAAAGTTCAAAGGAATCATATCAAAAGTCTCTTCATCCATAAAGTAATACATTTCACCGTCGTTGTAAGAATACTGCATTGCCTTACGCTCAATGTGCGCAAGCTCAAATTTTTCCGAAGGGTTAAAGGTACGCTCGATAACGCCACCGGTGATAACGTTTCTTACCTTTGCTCTTACAAACGCTGCACCTTTACCGGGTTTAACGTGTTGAAAGTCAACGATAATCATTACCTGGGAATCCATCTCAAAGGTAATTCCTTTTCTGAAATCACCTGCCATAATCTGTGCCATATATTGTCCTCCAAATGTATATTATAATATAATAATTTCCTTGCTGACAGAATTCAGCAATTCTATTCCGTTATTAGTTACGATAACGGTGTCCTCTATTCTTACTCCACCGATACCGTCTATGTAAACACCAGGCTCACAAGTTACAACCATGTTTTCCTGAAGTTCATCGTAGTTTTTAGCAGATACGGCAGGACCTTCGTGAATCTCCAATCCTAAACCGTGTCCTAAAGAATGATTAAAATAGTTTCCATATCCACAAGATTTCAAATATTCTCTTGCAAAACTATCAACCTCTCGTCCAGTTAAACCTGCTTTCATTCCACTCAAAGCATATTGTTGAGCGGTCAAAACTGCAGAATGTATAGCCTTTATCTGAGGATCGGGCTCACCCAAAGACAAGATTCTCGTCATATCTGAACAATAATAATTGTACTTTGCTCCGAAATCAATCAAGATAACGTTGCCTTTTTCCAATTTTACGTCACCGCTATGTGCGTGTGGATATGCAGTCTTTTTACCAAAAGCAACTATCGTATCAAAAGCAGGACCGCTTGCACCAAGCAAACGCATTTGATATTCAAGTTCTGCCAAAACGTCTCTTTCAGTCACGCCTTGCTTGATTTTCTTTTGAATTGACAACAAAGCTTTATCTGAAATCTGCGCTGCACGTCTTATATTATCTAACTCCTCGTCACTCTTTATAGCCCTAATTGACGAAAGCTTTTGACTGACGGGAACAAGTTCAACGCCCTTAATTTTGTTAACCGCAAGAAAATCTTTATGAGAAATGGTCTCGTCTTCATATCCTAAAGTTTTTAACCCATTGTCTGCCATAATGCTTTGAATAAGCTCTATAGCATAATCAAAAGTACCAACGACGACGTTAAACTGATTAGACAAATTTTTCTCCGCCTCATCAGAATATCTCGGATCGGTAATAAACCAATTCGAGTTTTTAGTTATCAAAACGATACCAAAAGAAGAATCGTATCTGGTGAAATAGAAACGGTTTGAATCGTTTAGTAAAACTACGGCATCAACGTCTGTATTAAGATTGAAAAACTTCTCAATATTTCCCATATTATTATTTTAACACTTTATATTAAATTTGTAAAGAGTTATCACGAAGTTTGATAAATTCTGTTTTCATAGAAAGTGCGTCTTCCGCTTGTGTTCCAGCGGATTCACAAATAACGTACGGGTTCATACCGTATTCAATAATTGTTTCCGCAAGAGGCTCGAAGTCGGGGCCGTATTTATCGTCCTCAAAGGTTAAATGACGAACCTCTCCTGCTTGCGAGTATTGAATTTTAGAAAAATGTATATGTACCTTTTTAGCTTTCTCCTCACCCAAGCCCTCGAAAACTTTATCGATTTCTCTGCGATAATCGTCTTTAGTCTTCAATATACCTTGAAAACACGCGTTGATGTGTCCAAAATCAAGAGTGGGTATAAATATAGGTGAGATCTTACAAAAATCTACTATCTCGTCCACCGTACCGATTTGACTTTTCTTTCCCATGGTTTCCAAGCAAAGTAATTTATCACCAAATCCAGCACTACACGCGCGAGAAGCCAATTCTTCTAACGCGCGACTAGCATTAGCTAAAGCAACCTTTCTATCTAATTTCCCTTGACTTGCCGTATGGATAACCACTCTTTGTCCACCAAAATAATTTAAAGTTTCCAAGCTTTGCATAACGTAACGAAAATTATTTTGATATTTATCTTGTTCTTCAGTTGCAAAATTTATATAATAAGGTGCGTGCACGGTGATTTCAATCCCATATTTCTTTGCTTCGTCACCTATTTTTCTTGCACTATCTTCCTTTATGTTCACACCACGACCAAAAGAATACTCAAATATATCCAAGCCCTTATTCTTAAGCCATTCGGGCATCTCGTAGGTATGTTTTTTGCCATCTAAAGCAAAACTTGCGGAATGTCCCGCAGGACCAAACTTTACCATTTCGCACTCCTTACCTTCAATTCATCTTTTATAATCTGCTCACGCAATTCTTGCGGTGTGGAAAACTTCTCAATTTCTCTCAAAAACGACACGAATTCTACTCTTATCGTTTTTCCATACAAATCCCCGTTAAAGTCGAGAATAAATGTTTCAACGTTTTCATTATTATCGCAAAACGTAGGATGAGCGCCAACGTTAGTTAATCCTTTATAAACAATTTCATCAACTTTTACTAGGGTATAATAAACCCCTCTTTTCGGCACGACTTTATCATTTGGCATAGAAAGATTTACGGTTGGAACGACCAACTTCTTCCCATCTCCTCGACCTGACAAAACCTTACCCGACACGAAATAGTTATATCCAAGAAAACTATTTGCTTTCTCTATTAATCCAGATTTTATAAATTCTTTTATATTGCTACTACCAATTTTTTGATCAGACTCACGTAATTCATCCACCAAACGAAGAATGATACCGTTTTTTTCGCAATATTCCTTCAAATAAGCAACGTCACCTACACCACCTGCACCAAACCTATAATCGTAACCACATACGATACCTTTAGCGTGAAATCTATCTCTTAGAAAATCGAGAAAATCAATAGGCTTTATATCGAAAAACTTTTTTTCACAAGGAGCACTAAGCACCTTTTTTATACCAATATCCGAAAATCTATCTAGCCTTTCACTGTAGGAACAAATCAATTTATCGTCCTTATCTTTCACAAAATTTGACGGATTACAGTCAAAAGTAAAAGCAACGGGCACAGTTTCTAACTCTTTAGCCAACGCAACACAAGTGGATAAAACACGCACGTGCCCACGATGAACCGCATCAAAAAAGCCTAGTGCAAGTACGCATTCTTCTATATTGTCTTCAAAAAAGTTAACTTTTATCATCTTAATCTCGTAGTGAACTTCATTTTGCCTTGACACGCACGCGCCAAACCTACGATTTCTCCATTTTCCTTTATTTTGTATATTCCGTCAAGTGCATCCGTATCCACTAAAATTCCGTTTTTCATTTTTAAAATATCTTCGCAAGGAAGGTTATATTTCTCCACCTTTTTTAGTACGATATCTTCACTAATTAGATATTTTATAGGATCTTCTTCAAATTCTTCTTTCTTGACTGCAAAATCTAAATCAAATTCGCCACTTTTTGTCCTAAGCAAAGCCCCCATAGATGCAGGCAAACCCATTTTATCTCCTAAATCCCTACAAAGTGAACGAATATACGTTCCCGAACTACATTCAACCTCAAATTCAAAAACTGATTTTGAAATTTTTCTAAGATATTTTAAGGAAAAAATCTCAACCTTTTTAGGCGGTAAAGAAAACTCTACACCTTGTCGAGCGAGCTTATACGCCCTAACTCCGCCTACTGATTTTGCGCTAACGTTAGGAGGTATTTGATCGTACTCTTTTGGAAAAGCCTTCAGAGTGTCAAGAAAATCTTGTTCGCTTACCTCACACTCGATTTTTTCTATTACTTCGCCGTGCGTATCTAATGTATCCGTCAATAACCCAAAATGGATTTGAGCAACGTAAATCTTACGCTTATCTAACGAAAAATCAAACAATCTACACGCATTACCAACCGCAATCGGCAAAACACCGCTCGCATCAGGATCAAGCGTACCAAAATGACCAACTTTGATTTTCTTATCACAACCTAATTTGCGAATCAAAACGTGTTTTACGAATTGGACTGTTCTAGACGATGATTCACCTTCAGGTTTATAAACGTTCACAAAACCTATCATAATACGCTTTTTGCAATCTGGGTAACCTTGTCGTAAACGTCGTAATAACTTCCGTTTAGTCTGCATCCCGAAGCGTTTTTGTGTCCGCCTCCTCCAAACCTTGAAGCGCAAAACGCAACGTCTACGTCCCCTTTGCTTCTAAAACTTACTTTATACGAATTCTTATCCACTTCAGCTATAGCAATCGCAATAACCACACCGTCAACGTCTTGTATTTTATTTATACAACCTTCAGTATCTGCAATAGTAGTATCAGTTTCAATAAAATCTTTTTGATGAAAACTTAAAATTGCAATTTGCGAATTGTTCTCGAAAACGGCGTTATTTAGAACTCTAGCATGCAATTTGAATACATTTTTTGGTGTTTTTTTGAAAAATTCATAATATATTCTATTTGCATCAATGTCGTACTCGTAGAGTTTACTCAACACGTTATGAGTATTAGATGACGTTGAATTATAATAAAACGCCCCACTATCCGTCAAAATTCCAGTATACAAACATTCTGCAACGTCACGATTTATAGAACTTATCGACACAAAGGATAGCACCGAATACATTATCTCTGCAGTAGACGACGCGTTTGATACCAAATACAACTCCTCTGCATCAAATTCGTTGGTTGCGTGATGGTCTACAACGAATCGGTCTTGCGCTCTATAATAAAACTTTCGCGCATCCCCCATTCGTTCTGCATTTGCTACGTCGACACCGATCGCAAGGTCAAATTTTTTCTCATCCGGGAAATCACGCTTTATCTCTTCCCTCTTGGATAAAAATGCAATTTTTGAATACGCTTCATCAGAGCACAATAACTCCACGTCCGCTTTGCCGTAATTAATTAAGAATCTACGCAAAGCAAGTCCTGAACCGAGTGCATCTCCGTCAGGACTTACGTGACAAATAACAACGATACTTTTTGCATCGTCTATTTTAGATTTGATTTTCTCAAGAGTTAACATTAATCTTTTATATCTTTCAATATCTTATCCAATTTTATACTATACTCTATTGAGTCGTCTTGAATAAAAACTAATTCCGGAGTTATTCTCAAACTTACTCGTCTTGCAAGTTCGGAACGCAAAAAACTAGATGCACTCTTTAGCGCTAACATAGTATTCTTCTTTTGTTCCTCGCTTCCGTAAATGCTTACAAAAACCTTACAATACGATAAATCACTCGTAGTGTCCGTTCTAATAACGCTAGCAAATCCTTGCATGCGCGGGTCTTTTATATATCCACCCGCGACAAGCTCAGACATAACTCTTTGTATTTCTGCATTAATTTTATCAATTCTTTTCATATAATAATTAAACTTCCTGTTGTTGCATTATGAACGCTTCAATTACGTCGCCTTCTTTGATATCGTTATATCCTTCAATACCAATACCGCATTCATAACCGGTAGCAACCTCTTTTACGTCGTCTTTCAATCTCTTCAAGGATCCTACTGCACCCTCGTAGATGATAACGTTATCGCGAAGCAAACGAAGCTTGCAATTTCTTGAAATTTTTCCATCGGTAACGTATGAACCTGCAATAGTACCAGCACCCGTAATCTTAAACGTTGCACGTACTTCTGCGTGTCCCATAATCTCTTCGGTAAATTTCGGAGCAAGCATACCTTTCATAGCCATGCTAACGTCGTCGATTAAGTCGTAAATGATTCTATACGTTCTAACGGGAATACCTTTCTTTTCTGCTGCAGCTTTTGCGTTACTATCAGGTCTAACGTTAAACGCAATAACCATTGCGTGCGAAGTGCTTGCAAGAACTATATCAGATTCGTTAACCGCACCTACGCCACCGTGCATAACGTTGATTTTTACCTCTTCATTGTTGAGTTTCAATACGGATTGTTTGATTGCCTCAACTGAACCTTGCACGTCTGCTTTAATAATAAGGTTCAATTCCTTCATATCGCCGTCGCTAATTTTACCGAACATATCGTCAAGATTGAATTTAGCCATACTCTTTGCTTTTTCAACCTTTTCTTTATTTCTACGCTCTTCTGCAACTTGCTTAGACAATTTTTCGTCCGCAACCACCATCAACTGATCGCCTGCATTGGGAACTTCAGAAAAACCAAGTACGCTTACAGGAACGCTAGGTCCTGCTTCTTTTACACTACGACCTTTATCGTCTATCATAGCACGAATTCTACCAACTGCAGTACCAGCAACTACAAAATCAGAAACTCTTAACGTACCGTTTTGAACAAGTACGGTTGCAAGAGGTCCACGACCTTTATCAAGTTTTGCCTCAATTATAGAACCACGTGCAGAACGATTGGGGTTAGCTTTTAACTCCTTGATTTCTGCAAGCAAGAGTATGCTTTCCAAAAGTTTTTCTACACCCATACCAGTTTTAGCGGAAACGGGAACGACTATGGTGTCGCCACCCCATTCTTCGGGAAGAATCTCGTATTCCGTCAACTGTTGCATGATTTTATCAGGAGTAGCGCCTTGCTTATCCATCTTGTTAACTGCAACAATAATAGGTACGTTAGCAGCCTTAGAGTGGTTAATTGCCTCAACGGTCTGGGGCATAATTCCGTCATCTGCCGCAACGACGATAATAGCAATATCCGTAACTTGCGCACCACGCTCACGCATTGACGTAAACGCTTCGTGACCGGGAGTATCCAAGAACGTTATAGGAGCACCCTTTAGCGACACGGTATACGCACCAATATGTTGAGTAATACCACCTGCTTCGCCCGCTGCAACGTCTGCGTGTCTAATGTAGTCGAGAAGCGAAGTCTTACCGTGGTCAACGTGTCCCATAATGGTTACGACGGGAGGTCTAACCACGAGTTTATCTGCATCGTCAGACTCATCGTCGTGAATATTTTTCAAAACCTCTTCATAAGTCTTCTCAAGCTTCAATTCAAGTTCGATGCCGTATTCTGCAGCGATAAGTTCAGCAGTATCAAAATCAATATTACCGTTAACGTTACTCATGATACCTAAATTAAACAAATGTTTAACGATATCTGCTGCAGTTTTACCGATTTTTTCACTAAGCATTTTTACGGTAAGATTTTCCGTCGTAATAACTGCCTTCTCGATAACGACGGGAGTAGGCGTAAACTGATTTTGTTTAGTGTTCGCCTTTTTGCCCTGTCTATATCTTCTCGTACCCATTCTATCTTCTTCAATAAGGTTATCTTCAATGAAACCTTTACGAATAAGAGTACGCTTGTTCATAGCGCTCTTTTTCTCGCCCGTATCATTTCTAGAATCTTTCTTTTTGTTAGAAGAATTGAAGTTTTTAGTATTTTCTTTCGGCAATACTACGGGTGCAGGAGCAGACACAGCAGATCTTCTATCTACGTGAACGCTATTTTGAGCATCAGAAGGTTTAGCCTTGGAAACGATATTGGGACGCATATTAGGACTAATAGGCGTCTTTTTCTCGTAAGAAGGACGAACGACACCAGTTGCTCCACCCTTAGTTTTCTTATCGTTTTGAGGAATATAAGTTCTAACCGCAGGTTTTTTATCCTCTTTTTCCTCGTTTTCTGCGGGCGCAGTTTCTACAACCTCAACCGCTTTCTCTTCAACAACCTTTTCCTCGGGTTTTACAACCTCTGCGATCTCTTCTTTATCTTCTATTTTCTCTTCAACCTTGATTTCCTCTACGACAGGAACTTCCTCAACCTTTTCTTCAACTTGAGCACGTTCTTTCTCCTGAGCCTCAAGGCGCAAACGCTCCTCTTCTTGCTCTTTTGCGTAGATTTTCTCGGCAAGGGCGCTTCTTACACTATTAAGTTCGCCTCTTGCTTTCTCAACTTCTTTTTTTGCTTTCTTTATTTTTTCAACGACACTCGCAAGATTTTCACTTGCATAATTTGAAAGTGTTTTTACGTAACTTACAGTCTCATTTTTTTCCATTCTTTCTTCAGCCATTTATACACCACCCTTCGGGCTAAAAGCCCAATCTTGTGAATTGTCAATTACAGCCTGCGCAAGATGCGCATCGGTCAATCCAATAATTTTGCAATTATCTTTGTGGACTACGTCCTCCAATTTTCTCTGCGATAGTTTAAGCACGGAAACGTTGTATTTTTCAGAATAATTCAATATCTTTTTTTCCGAATTTTTACCAAGTGTGCTACAAATCACTATTAGTTTTGGAATTTTCTTCGCTCGCTCAATCTGTTCAAAACCAAAAAGTATTTTTCGACTCTTAACAGAAAAGCCCACGAAGGTTTCAGCTTTGTTTATAACTTGCATATTCTCCCTTTATGTATTCATAAATTTCATCAGGAATCTCGGAAGAAAATACTTTGTTTAAAAGTTTTTTCTTCACACAAAGTTCAATACATTTTAAGTCGTCACAAATATACGCGCCACGTCCCGCCATTTTTCCTACCGTATCCAACTTGTAATCCCCAGTAGGTGTCCTCACGATACGAAGCATTTCGTTTTTAGGCTTCATTTCGCGACAAGCGATACACATACGCAACGGTATCTTTTTGGATTTCATTACTCGTCCTCCGATCCTTCTCCTTGCTCAGCTGCAACGACGGAATAAGGTTTAACGTCTATCTTCCAACCAGTGAGTTTAGCAGACAATCTTGCGTTTTGTCCTTCTTTACCAATAGCAAGAGAGAGTTTATCATCAGGTACGATAACGCGAGCGGATTTCTCGTCGTCATTAACTTGAACCATCATTACCTTTGCAGGGCTAAGTGCACGAGCTATATACTCAAGAGGATCAGCGCACCATTCGATAACGTCGATCTTTTCTCCTCCAAGTTCGGATACGATAGCGTTTACACGAGCGCCTTTTGCACCGATACAAGCACCTACGGCATCAATATTTTCGTCCTCAGTATAAACTGCAATCTTCGTACGATATCCTGCTTCACGAACGATACCCTTAATTGCAACGAGACCGTTTTTAATTTCAGGAACTTCTATTTCAAAAAGTCTTCTAACGAATCCGGTAGAACTTCTAGACACAACTACTTGCGCACCTTTTGCCGTAGTTCTTACCTTCTTTACGTAAACTCTAATAGAATCGTTAACGTTGTATCTCTCGCCTTGGATCTGATCGGACTGCATCAAAACGCCTTCCATTTGACTCTGAGTCATCTCAACGTAAACGTTACCAGCCTCAACACGACGAACGATTGCCGTCATAATCTCGCCTTCTTTTTCGCTCATCTCGTCCATAACGATGTTGCGCTTTGCTTCGGTAAGTTTTTGAATTATTACCTGCTTTGCAGTTTGAGCGGCAATACGAGAAAAATCTTTAGGCGTAATATCTTCATTGATAACGTCGCCAAGCTTATAGTTGAATGCAACGCCTTTTTCTGCACACTCTGCTTGAAGATCAGCCAAGGATATTTCCTTATCGGGATTTACAACCTCGTCAACAACCTCTCTATACGCAATAACCCTATACGCAAAAGTGTTAGGATTGAGTTTTACGGTTACGCCACGGCTTTCACCGTATTGTTTTTTGTACGCGGAAACCAATCCAGACTCGATCGCCTCAATAAGAAGTTCTTTCGTAATTTTCTTGTCCTTTTCCAATTCCTCAAGAGCAAGGAACAAATCTTTGTTTTGCATTTTTTCCTCCTAAAATCTGATTAACGGTCTTGCAACCGATATTGTATCTTTTTTAACGGTAAATTTTACCGAATTTTTTATTTCTAAAACTATCTCGTCCGTATCCAATATGTCCACGAGTCTCCCGTCGATTTTCTTCTTGCCTTGCACGGGCGCTTTGAATATCAACTCTATTTCCTCGCCTAAGTTTCTCTCATAATCACGCTTAGACACTATAGGTCTATCAAGTCCCGGAGAAGATACGTTCAAATGATACGCAACCTCGCCGGTCGGATTCAACTCATCCAAAGGACCAGTTATAGCGTTATGAACGCACTCACAATCGTCCAAACTAATTCCACCTTTTTTCCAAACGTAAACCGTCAGCGTCATATTGCCGTATTCCTTTTTGTAAGTTACGTCCACGAGTTCGTAACCAACCTTCTCCACGATGGGCGACAAAAACTCCGACACTTTTTTAACAATATCTTCCATTTTTCCTCCAAAAGGCCTAATAAAAAGTTAAGAGCGGGACAACCCACTCTTAATCGTTACAACATATCGTATACGTATTATAACATACGTTTTATTATTATGCAAGTAAAATTTACTTATTATACTAAATTTTCTGCAAGTTTAGCAAAAACCTTAGCCGTCACCTCTACGTCTCCAACAGCACGGTGAGGACGTAAATTTTTATAGCCGTAATGCTCTGCAACAGCGTTAAGATTGTGCTGTTTTAGATCAGGCAAATATTTTAAACTCATAGCATAAGTGCACATGGTTTCATTTTCAAACTTATATCTTTCTTCACGACAATATCTAGAAAGAATCTTAACGTCGTACTCTTGATTGTGAGCCACCAACACGGCATCTTTACAAAACTTCAAGAAGTCGGGAAGTATTTCAGAAAAACTTGGTTTTCCATCCACCATATCTTGCGTAATAGTCGTAAGATTAGTAATCTCCTCCGTAATCGGAATACCAGGATCGGCAAATGTTGAAAACTCCTCCACACACTTGCCGTCTACCATCTTTATAGCGCCAAGCTCTATAACCTTACAGCTATTTACGTCAAGCCCCGTTGTCTCGAAGTCAAACACAACGAAGGTTTTCCCCTTTAGATACTCACACACGGTCTCACTTTCAAACATATTATCTTGTTCAACGGTTACGTACGGTGTGGGCTCTACGTGCGTATAATACAAAGGTGCGTCTTGAAGCCTATCAAAACCTTTCACACTATCCCAATCAACCTTACAACGCATAATATCTCGGGCAAAAACACTCTTACCGTACTCACCGTCCTT
Organism: Clostridia bacterium; assembly: GCA_017407285.1. Classification (GTDB taxonomy): domain Bacteria; phylum Bacillota; class Clostridia; order Christensenellales; family RUG350; genus RGIG2224. Next base: position 12,899 of record JAFQWW010000019.1, on the reverse strand, counting down.
AACGTCGCCGTTTACGATAATTTCATCTCCGTCTAATACGAGATTTTCTAACTGTTCTGCATTTTTGCTTCTTGGGAAAAGTAAAACGTCTACCGATGCAGTCGGATCACTTAAGGTAAATTTAAAATAGTCCTTTCCCGAAGTCTTTGCCGTGCGCTTGGAAAACATAGATATTTTGCCACAAATAGCACACTGCGTGTCACCCTTAATAAGTCTTATTTGTCTAGGTTGTTGTCTAACTTCCGCACCAACCAACACTCGACCAGGTTCAACATCCACCGTCGTCGGGCTATAAATTTTCTCGTGACTAGAGGCAAGATCGACTAATTCTGATTGAGTATTCAAACTCTTGTCTTCCGTGATAGTTAAATTGAACGTATCGCAAAATTCCCCTTCTAGATGTTCTCTCAATCCATCTACGAAATTTGCAGAAGAGAGATAGGTGTAGATGTGGGACGGCAAGCGCAATTCCACGTAATACTCCTGATTTTCGCCCTCAATCAAAAAATTCTTAGGAGTCATTTCTGCCGCAGCTATAGGAAACTTCTCGGACATAAAATTGTATATAGAATTACGAATGATATGTACGTCGCTATATATTTTTTTGACGTTCATCGAAACCAAAAAAGAAGATCCACAATTAAGTTTCAAACACTCCAACATTTTTTGTTTGATTTCATCCGTAAAATATTTGTCGTAACAATCGGTCGGCAAAATAAAGTCAAACTCTATTTTTTTGCTTTTAGAGTACAACCTACATTTACTTAAGCGTAGACGAGAAAAATTTTCACCAATTTCATCAATAATGTATTTTACGATTTTATCCATTTTTGGTACGTTCTCCACAAAGTTTCAATATCTCGCTAACGATATCCACGTTATCAATCGTCCTCACAACTTGTCCACCCACGAAAAGCGCGGACTTATCTTTACCACCTGCAATACCAAAATCGCAGTCGCCAGCCTCTCCAATACCGTTAACCACACAACCCATTACCGCTATCTTCAACGGTATACGGATATCCTTGGTTTTATCTTTAATCTCACGAACTATATTTGATAAATCTAGCGCGCATCTTCCACAAGTCGGACACGAGATAACGTCAACGAAGTTTTTATCGACACCAACCGCTCTCAATAATTTTCGTGCGACAACGACTTCTTGAACGGGATCTCCAGTCAAGGATACACGAATAGTGTCACCAATTCCGTCCATCAATAAGCTTCCAAGCGCGGCAACGCTTTTGTATATACCTTCGTCGTCTTGACCTGCCTCGGTAACTCCAATATGTAAAGGATAATCACAAGACTTGTCAAGTAATCTATACGCTTCAACGGTTTTTTGAGGCGAAGAAGCCTTAACTGATATAACAGTATTATAAAAACCGACTTTTTCTAGAATACTTACATGTCTTAAAGCACTCTCAACTAAAGCTTTTGCCGTTCTACCGTACTTCTCTTGCAAATCTTTTTCAATCGATCCACTGTTCACACCAACGCGAATTGGAACGTTATGCGCCTTCGCGCAATCCGAAATTAGGCGGACGTTTTTCTCCTCCCCTATGTTTCCGGGATTAAAACGAATTTTTGCAATACCGTTTTCCATAGCCTTGATTGCTAGTTTATAATCAAAATGCACGTCCGCAACTAACGGCACAGTCGTTCTATCTACGATTTGTCTTACCGCTTCACTCGCTTGTATAGTATTTACGGTCATACGCACGATATCACACCCTGCGCGCTCCAATTCTTTTATCTGCGCTACGGTTTTCTCGACGTTAGCGGTATCAGTATTAGTCATTGACTGAATACTGATTTTCGCGCCACCACCTATTAAGATATCTCCAACACTAACTTGTCTTTTCATAATCAAAACCACTTCAATACGTCTACTATTATAGCAAACGCAAAAATAACCACGAGTCCTATTGAATGGACTAATGCCTCAACTTTTCTATTTAAGGGTTTTCCTCTTATCCACTCGATAATAACGAACACCATTCTCGATCCGTCAAGCGACGGTATAGGCAACAAATTAAACACTGCAAGATTTGCTGATATCAAACACACAAAGTACATCAATACACCCAAACTTAATGTTGCCGACTGCCCTAGCGTTGATATAACGGTTATCGGTCCACCCAAACTTGACACGGGCGTTGCACCGGTAAATAAACCAATTAAGGTAGATATGACGAGCCAAACCAATCTAAACACGGTAGAAAAAGCACGACCAAATGCATCAAAGAAAGAAAAGGTTACGCGATAAAATCTATAGGTAACGCAATTCCCTCTTGTTAAGACCTCACTAACGAATTCGTAGTTTTGGATTAACTGCTCTTCCGTAATAGATTTATAGGCTTTTTCATCAAACTCAAAATCTTCAAATCCTGCAGGTGGATTACCTTGTTTATACAAATAATAAGCGTATAACTCCAAACTACTGGAATCAATAAATCCATACTCAGAGGAATTAAATTTAACCGTAGTTTCATATCTTCTACCGTTTTCATCCAATCTTCTAACTACAGCAACGTGCTCACCGTCGGAATAGGTATGAGCCATATCTGCATTAAAAAACGAGAACACCGTATTATCAATACTTATTATAATATCGTGATCTTCAAAAACGGAATTTTCTTGGACGTATTCCCCTCTAATCTCCGTACACGGCAATACGTCACCGTGAAAACAAAAGGTTAGTGCAATTATGAGAATGGCAGATACAAAATTAAAAAATGCGCCTGCACCTAATACGAGCAATCTCTTCCAAGGTTTTTGTTTATTAAATAGTCCTTCAGAGGATATCTCTGCACCCTCTTCGTTTACTCGAGGCTTGTTTTCATCCTCGTCTTCTCCATCGAAAGCACAATATCCACCTAAAGGTAAAATGCGGATAGAAAAAATTTCCCCGCTTTTCATTTTTCTTTTAAATATCGCTTTTCCAAAACCAATGGCGAATTCGTTAATTTTGAATTTCAAAAGTTTTCCAACGGTGTAATGCCCTGCTTCATGTATCGTGACCATCAACATCAAAGCAATCAACGCTATTAAAATTCCACCAACGGTTTCTAAAATGCTTATTATATCCACGAATTATACTCCGTATTTACTATAGATTTTTTCTTTAATCTCTCTATCACAAGTTAAAACGTCGAAAAGATTAAAATCTTTTTTGTTTTGGAATTTATTGACTTCGCCCAAAACCAATTCAGGAATTTCCATAAATCCTATCTTATCTTTCAAAAACAAATCAACGGCAACGTCGTTTGCTGCATTCATCGCAGTACGCAAAAGTCCACCAACTCGTCCAACTTCCTCTGCAATTCTCAAACACGGAAATCTATCTCTATCCGGCTCGTAAAAATTCAACTTCCGAACCTTCAAGAAATCTACTTGGGAAACACCCGTTTCCAATCTTTCGGGATAGGTCAACGCGTATTGGATCGGAAGTACCATTGACGGCGTGCCCATTTGAGCCATTACCGCACCATCATTATATTCAACCATCGAATGGATTATACTCTCGGGATGAATAATAGGAACGACCTTACCCACCTCCACGTCAAACAAAAAAGATGCCTCAATTATCTCCAATCCTTTGTTCATAAGGGTAGCACAATCAATCGTAATCTTTTTACCCATATTCCAATTAGGATGTTTTAGTGCGTCTTTTGCTTTAACCGCATAGAGTTCTTCCTTTTTCAAATCTCTAAACGCACCACCGCTAGCGGTAATAATTATACGTTTAATATCTTTTCTATCGTTCCCGTTTATACTCTGCCAAATTGCAGAATGTTCACTATCAACGGGATAAAGATTGGACGAACTACCTTTCAGTGCAGATTTAACTAACTCGCCTCCAACCACTAAAGTCTCTTTATTGGCAAGTGCAACGTCTACGTTATACGATATTGCCTTAAGAGTTGGTATTAGCCCGTTTATTCCACTACAAGCCACCAAAACTACGTCTAAATCAGGGGTTACGCAATCCTCCAACGCCGTATCATACGGCAAAATTTTACCACTGTAGCCCGATGACACTAATTTTTCTGATGCCTCTTTATTTGTTAGCGCTATAAATTCAGGACGAAACTCATTCGCTTGTTTTATTAAATTTTCCCAATCGCTATGCGCTATTAAACCTTTTACTTTGAATTTGTCAGGGTAATGACGAACGACTTGAAGCGTTTGTCTACCAATTGATCCAGTAGATCCGATAAGCGTTAATAGTTTCATAACGCCACCACCAATAATTCATACAAAATTCCAACACCTGCAAGAACGAAAGACATTCCGTCTATTCTATCCAAAATTCCACCGTGACCAGGGAAAATGTTTCCAAAATCTTTTATTCCCGTCTTCCTTTTTATTTGACTAGATACCAAATCTCCCACCTCGTCAAATACGGCGCCAACCGCACCAATTAAAATATAGATTAAAATCGGGTTGCTAAATCCTAAACTTTGTACTCCAAAAACACCCCATACCTCGAAACAGAAGTATATTAAAATACTTCCCAAAATACCTCCTATAAATCCACCGATTGCACCGGAAATAGTTTTCTTGGGACTAATTTTAGGACAAAGTTTTTTCCCTTTTACGATACTTCCAACAAAATAAGCAAAAGTATCCGTGAACACGGAAATAACAATAACAAGCAATATAAGCAATAAGCCGCTTGCGTTGTGATTGAGTTCAAAAGCAAAAGATAAAAATAGAGAAGGATACACCATTACGAATAGTGAGGCAAGTAAATCGTTGATATTTCTCTTGGTAGAAAAGGTAAAGCAAGTCAATATCACAATCATAGCCAAGACTAAAGCAAAGAAAATCCCTTTAAGCCCAACGAAATAATACCCTATGCCATACAATGCAACGTACACGATAAGCCCAACAAGGTTAACCTTTGTACCAATTTTCTCAAAAGCCTTAACCAGTTCGTAAATACTTCCTATAATCAAAACGAATAACAGTGCGTCAAAGAATAAATCGCTTATCGTTCTCAAGAAAAATATACCAACCAAGCAAGCAATAAGCACGCTAGCCGTTAAAATACGTTTTATCATTTTCCGATTCCTCCGAATCTCCTATCTCGTCCCGTGTAAATTTTCAATATTTCATCTAGGTCTTTTTTGTTCATATCAGGCCAATATTTATCCAAAAAGATAAATTCCGAATACGCACACTGCCAAAGCATAAAGTTGCTTAGTCTGATCTCACCGCTCGTTCTAACTACTAAATCTAGAGGTGGCAATTCAGCCGTGTACAAATTTTGTTCGATATCGTCTACGGTAATCTCCTTTTTTCCGCTAGCTATAACGTCGTTTACTGCCTTTACGATCTCGTCACGGCCACCGTAGTTTATTCCAATGTTGACTACCATATTTCCATTATTTTTAGTTTTCTCAACAGTTTCTTTTAATGCGTCGATAACGTCTTGAGGCAACGGTGAGATATCTCCCATCACTTTTATAACGACGGGTTTTATAAACTTATTGGGAACGTCTTTTGCCACGAACTCTTTTATCATATTAAAAAGAGCCGTTCTCTCACTCTCCGGTCTTTTCCAGTTCTCGGAAGAAAATGCGTACAAAGATACGACTTTCACGCCTTTTTGTATACAAGCGTTGATAACCTTTTTTAACGCCGTCGTACCACGTCTATGACCAACGACTCTCGGCAACATGCGCTCTTTCGCCCATCTGCCGTTTCCGTCCATAATAAAACCGATATGTTCTGGTATTTTCAAATTTTCGGTAGCCAATTTTATCACCTATAAATCTAAAAAACGCACGGCGATACTAACGCCGCGCGTCTTGATTACTGCGCAATTATACGCTCATTACCTCTTGTTCTTTGTTCTTCAAAAGATTATCTATCTCTTCTATCTTAGCGTTAAGAATCTTATCAACTTCTTTCTCGTATCTAATTGCATCGTCTTCCGTGATTACGCTATCCTTTTTGTATTTTTTGATAGAATCGTTAGCGTCACGTCTATGTGATCTAATAGCAACACGAGCATCTTCACACATTTTTCTAATCTCTTTTACGATCTGAACACGACGCTCTTCCGTCAATTCAGGGAAAACAAGACGAATAACTTTACCGTCGTTATTAGGCATAATACCAATGTTAGCATTGATAATTGCTTTTTCAACATCTTTTAGAGCGCTCAAATCCCAAACCGATATAACGAGAATTCTTGCCTCGCTTACCGTAACGTTACCCATTTGGTTAATAGGAGTAGGCGTTCCGTAATAATCCACCAAAATCTTATCTAAAATATGGGGATTAGCACGTCCAGCACGTATAGACAAAAGTTCGTTTCTAATATTATTAACAGTCTTAACGCACTTCTCTTCGTAAGTGTCGAAAACTTCCATCATTTCAATAGTGTTTATTTCCATAATTCCACCTCGTATCGTAATATAATTATTATAGCAAAAACAAAAGAATTATTCAAGCCCTATTTTGATTATTTTATAACAGTTCCAATCTTTTCGCCTTGAGTAGCACGCAAAATGCTATTTTCCTCGTTCAAAGCGAAAGCAACGATAGGAATTTTGTTTTCCATACATAAAGTGATTGCGGTGGTATCCATAGCGGTCAAACCACGTTCGATAACCTCCATGTATCCAATCTCGTCAAATTTCTTCGCTTCGGGATTCTTTTTAGGATCACTATCATAGATTCCGTCCACGTTTTTAGCAAGCAAAATAGCTTCTGCGCCGATTTCTGCCGCACGCAACGCTGCCGCGGTGTCGGTCGAAAAATAAGGGTTACCCGTACCACAAGCAAAAATAACTATTCTTTTCTTTTCTAAATGACGCAACGCTTTGCGGAGAATATAAGGTTCTGCAACGCGAGTTATAGTCAATGCGGTCTGAAGTCTAGTAGGAACTCCACGTTTTTCCAATACGTCTTGTAATGCAAGCGAATTCAAAACGGTTGCAAGCATTCCCATATGGTCTGCCGTAGTTCTATCCATATTGGTACCCTGTCTACCTCTCCAGATATTGCCTGCACCAATAATAATACCCATTTCAACGCCAGTATTATAAACCTTCTCTAATTGTTCGGCAACCTTCTGTAAAACCTCGGTATCAATACCGTATCCCTTTTCGCCCGCAAGAGCCTCACCACTTAACTTTACCAAAATTCTCTTATACATATTTTGCTCCTTATGATTTTGTAAAAAAAAGGGAACACAAAACCGTGTTCCCTAGAAACATTACTTATTTGTTAGCCAATTTATTAACCTGTTCCATAACTTCAGCTGCAAAGTTCTCTTCTTTCTTCTGAAGTCCTTCGCCCATCTCGTAACGAACGAAACGTCTTACGGAAATCTTCTCACCGATTTGTCCAACTGCTTCATTAACGAGTTGAGTAATGGTCTTTTCGTTATCTTTAACGTAAACCTGTTCCATCAAGCAATTCTCTTTGTAGAATTTCTTAATTCTTCCTTCAACCATTTTTTCAATAATGTTAGCGGGTTTCTTGCTGTTAGCGGGATCTTGAGCGATCTGAGCCATCAAAATCTCTTTTTCTTTAGCGATTACGTCAGCAGGAACGTCCTCAACACGAAGGTATTCAGGTTTAGCTGCAGCGATCTGCATACAAATGTTATGAGCAAGCTCTTTGAAACTGTCGGAACGAGCAACGAAGTCGGTCTCACAGTTAACCTCGAGCATAACGCCGATTTTTCCACCCATGTGGATATAAGAATCAACGATACCTTGAGATGCAATTTTACCAGCACGTTTAGCAGAAGCAGCCATACCTTTCTCTCTCAAGATTTCTACTGCTTTCTCCATATCGCCATCACTAGCTTCAAGTGCTTTTTTACAATCCATCATGCCAACGCCGGTACGAGCGCGCAAATCCATAACGTCTTTACTAGTAAACATAATTTATTTCCTCCTAATAATTAAGCGTTCTCTTCAACTGCTTCAACAGCTTCTTCTGCAACGTCGCTTGCTGCAACTACGCCTTGCTCACCTTGTCTACCTTCGATAACTGCGTTAGCAATTACGGATGCGATAAGTTGAATAGCGCGGATAGCGTCGTCGTTACCAGGGATAACGTAATCAACCAAATCGGGATCACAGTTAGTATCAACGATAGCAACTACGGGTATACCGAGATTTTTTGCTTCTTTAACTGCGATTTCTTCTTTCTTGAGGTCAACTACGAACATAGCGCCGGGAAGATTACGCATATTTTTAATACCACCAAGGTTCTTTTCAAGCTGATCGCGCTCTGCTTTCAACTGAATAACCTCTTTTTTAGGAAGCAAGTCAAAGTCGCCTTGTGCTTCCATATTATTGATTTTGTTAAGTCTGTCGATTCTGGTACGAATAGTTCTGAAGTTGGTCAAAGTACCACCAAGCCAACGTTGGTTCATATAGAACATATCGCAACGCTCTGCTTCAGCTTGAACTGCCTCTTGAGCCTGCTTTTTGGTACCAACGAACAAAACGGATTTACCTTCTGCTGCGATAGAACGGATAAAATCGTAAGCTTTTTCAATCATACCTACGGAGAGTTCGAGGTCGATAATGTGAATATCGTTACGAGCTGCGTAGATGTATTTATCCATCTTAGGATTCCATCTTTTGGTCTGATGACCGAAGTGCACTCCTGCTTTGAGGAGCTGTTTCATAGAAATTACTGACATATTTATGTCCTCCTGTGTTTTTTATTCCTCCTTTTGGATACACAACACGACCCGAAGGCAACTGTATTGCAAAACCAAAAGTGCGGATTTTCGTAAATTATAACATAAAAATTTTTCTCAGGCAAGCAAAATAATGCGGAAAAAGCAATATTTATATATATAAATAAAAAAAGCCGAACCCGTTTTACGGTTTCGGCAATATAATCGATTTTAATCCGCAATCTTTGCGCGATAATACTTTTCAAGGTAATCAATATTAAGCATTTTTTCCAAGAAAGTGTTCTGGGTAAAATAATAATGTTGACTAGCTTCGTAACCGATACGACAATCTTGACCAGCTAAATCAAATAATTTACGCACAAGAACTTTCTCTTCTTCAACGTAGCGCAACAAAGTCTTAGCGTCAGCGCTCTCTTTTTGCGTGTTAAATCTCACCTGCAACGCTAAACTAGACATATTGACGTAAAATACGTTTGCAAAACGCTTGTATTCGTCAAATGTTTGGTTTCCGCTTATACCTTCTAGCGATTCTATACCCTTTTTAAAATAGGACAACATCTCGTCGAGTAAGGATAAGAACTCTTCAACACTCTTATCTCCTATCCAAGACTCCACGTCGTCGTACGGCATAGTTACCATACCTGCTTTGAGTCCCGTTTTTCTGGTATACCACAAATTAGACGGTCCTTGTGCTTGACACGCAAAATACAACGTATCAATATGGAACGGAAAAAACCCAAATCCCTTGGAAAGATAACTTGAACACTTCTTAACGACCTCACTATTTTCTTGAAAATGCTTTTTCAACCAAGCATCATAGTCAAAATTATCAGAAAATACGGCGTTTATCAAATCAAGAGAAACCGTAGGATATCCACCTAAGGTCCACGACGCCATCATACCCTCAATACCCAAGGCTTTAAGATTTTCCGCATGCTTAATAACGGAATCAAATACAGGTATATACGGTACGATAGGAAATTCCCACGTATTGTTTATTTGCACCTTCGTCATTACTTTGTGAGAAAGTTTTCTCGCGTGCGACAAATATTTTTTTGTTTCCTCACTAGGTCCAATTCTCGACATAGTGTACTCAGTAATATTATCGATTTTGCCGTTTTGTAGAATACTTCCTACCTCACTAACGCATAAAACGTTGATTTTGGGATCAAGATTGGATATTCCTTCGAGAACCTCCTCTTCCGTCCAACCAAACAAAGAGGACCAACTCCACAAATTTGCAATAAGTCTAACCCCTACTCCTGCGTCAGTGATTGCCCTTTGAATAACGTTGTTTACCTCGGGCACTACGTAAGATTTTTTAAGTTTAGAACAAATCGGACAATCATTTCCAGGACGAGCGTAGCAGTTCGTCAAATTCTCCGACATGGTTATAGTTATAATACCACCAAGCTCAGGTACGGCTTTAACAAAATCTTTTACGGCTTCATACAAATATTCTTTGACTTCTTTTCTTTCTGTACAAAGACTCCAAACGCCATCAAACTCACGTCCTTTTAATTTTTCCGTTTCCTCGTTAAATCGATCCTCCGTGAGTCCACGAGGCTCGTTCATATACAAGTAGATCTTTATACCATAATTTGCACACTTTTTAATGAGTTTGTTTAGATTTTTACGTCTAATCTCATACCCTTCACTCTCCCCTTTAACATACGGATAATAGGAAAGCTTGCTCAATAATCCTTGCATCCATATTCCGTTTACACCCACGCTTTGGAGTTTTTCAAGAAGGATTTCGGGAATAATCTCCGTTCCATCATACAAAGCATCACCGTATAGAGTGGAATAGCTATACACTATTTTATCAAAATTTGCATTATTCTTCGTGTTAGATACGATCGTATCCGTAAAATAAAAGTTAAAAGGTCGTTCGTAATTAGGATTGTAATTGTTTTTTATAATACTTGCAACAACCTTGGTTTCTTCGATTTCTTCCGCAGTCAACGGCTTATACACCATTTCCTCACAATCAGGTTTAATATTACCCAATTTTATATTCAAGAAATCGTCCTCACGCAAGGTAAAGTCCAACGCATCTTTATCCGTATCCAACAACTCAACGAGCTGTGAATACGGTAAAAGATGCCAATTATTCTTAATAAGCGTAATATAGCCACGAGATTTCCATTCAGGATTGTATTCTGAGACCAAGCCCAAGCGATTCGCCTCACGAATCACGGTATCTTCCCTCACTCTCAACACGTCCGCAAGTTTTTTCGCGGACACCATTCCCCAATTTCTCAAAAGAAAGGTCTGCCATCTTTGTGGAGTATACACATCCAAAGGTCTGATTTTAACTATCTCGGGCAACATTTTTCTTCACTCCTTAGAAAGAATATCCTGATAAACTATAGTATGCCATATTATCTTGTCTTACGTCAAGTCTTCCGAAGCACGCACAAACGGGTACGTCTGATATAATATGCAACGCATACTGACCAAAAGGAATTTGATATTTTTCTTTTCCAATAGGATAATCCAATCTCAAGCAAGTGGTACGCTCTGCGGGCAAATCAAGAGTAATTTTATCATAAGGCGCTTTATCTTCAAACAAAACCTTGATTCTAATATGTGCGTCCTTTTTGCTAACGTTGGTAATCATCAACGCTTCGTGACCTAAAAAGTCGGGATTATCTCCGTGAGGAGGTAAATCACCATCACAAAAAACCCAATTCTTTCTTCCGTTTTTCATTTTTAATCTCCTTATTTAATGTAGTTGAAAAGTTCTTCTTCAAACTCAGGGCACAAAGGTTCTGCACCGTTTTCGGTAATTACGTAACAAGTTTCTACTCTAAGACCGTGCAAAGTGGGATGACCAAAGAAACTTACGTCAACGTTAACTATCATGTTTTTCTCTAAAACGTCTTCACTGTTAGGTCCAAAGAAAGGTGCTTCTGCTTCCATAAGTCCCATAGTATGAGCGAAAGGACATACCATATACTTAAGGTATCCACCTTTTTCGTAGAGTTTTCTACCTTCGGCGTCGATTTGTTTACCAGAAATGCCTATCTTTAACATATCTTTGGTAACCTTCATAACCTCGATCATGTCAATTAAGCATTTTCTTTGCTCTGCGCTATATTCTCCACTAACGGGAACGGTATGACCGAAAGTACCTGCATATCCGTTGATACGAGGAGCAATACCAAGCATAACCATCTCGCCGTTTTCCATTACTTTGTTAGTTGCAGTAGGAACAACAGCGTTAGAACGAACGCCACTACCAACGATGGTTTGATAAGCAAAGCTATTTGCACCATTTGCACGACATACAGCCTCACCTGCTGCTGCTACTTCAAACTCTTTGTTGCCGGCTTTTACCTTTTCCATCATAGCTTTGTATGCTTTATAGCAAAGTTGGGTAGCCTGTCTAGCCTGCTCAACCTCCCAGTCACTCTTAACGTAACGGAATTTGAGATATTCATCAGTCAAATCAACAACGTCACAACCTTCAAAACCTTTAACAAGATCTTGATGAACCGCATAAGGCATATCCGAAGTTCCAACCAAGCCTACGCGTTTTACAGGGAATTTTGCGTTGAGTTCTGCAAAAAGTTCCGGAAATCCAATAATAGTAGCCAAAGGATACTCTTCATCAGGAACCATGAATACTTTAAAACATCTGGTGTCGCTAATAGCGGAAGACTGTTTTGCAAAAGGCTCGCTTTCCGGACCACCTAAAAGCATAGTAGTACCGTCACGACCAACCAAAACTGCGCCCTTTTCAAACTGACCGCACCAACCGGTTAGATACCAACCGTTAGCTACGTTGAGCTCGTCAAAGTAAATAACTGCGATATCAACGTTTTTGTCGTTGAGTAATTTAACGACTTTTCCTATTCTGTTATTCGTTTCTTGAAGATTAAAATAAGACATAACGCCCTCCGTCTTTTTTCTTTAATCATATCACTAATTTACTAAAATACAATATATAAAAAAAAAGCAAAATAGCAAAAAATAAAACAATCTTGAAATTATGTTGATTTATTGTATTTTTTTTGCTAATATATACTCAACGCCTAGGAGTAAAATAATGAAAAAATACTATAAATATCAAGTAGAAAAAGCATTACAAATAAAAAATCTCGTAACTATTGAATATCTTGACATGAAATACGGATTTAATTACCCTAATGAAAGTCACGACTTTTACGAATTTATATATATAGAAAAAGGCTCACTTACATGTCTTAGAGAT
>JAFQWW010000018.1 GCA_017407285.1 Clostridia bacterium | reverse complement strand
GGACTTTGACGCGGAAGAAATTAACCGCAAGATAAGTATAGGTTTGTCTATAGCAAACTGCGTATTCAAAGACGTAAAGTTTAATATCATCGACGTTCCCGGATTTTTCGATTTCGAGGGCGAAATGGCGAGTGCTTTGCACGTAGCAGACGGTGCGATAATAGTCGTTGGTTCGGACGGACAACTTGCCGTTGGTACGGAAAAAGCTATTAATTATTGTATTAAGAATAAAAAACCTTGCATGATATTTATCAACCAAATTGATAAAGAAAACGCAGATTTTTATAAAACTTTCGCATGTATAGACGAAAAATATCCTAATAAACTTGCTCCCGTTCAAGTTCCTATTTTGGACGATAATCACAAAATGACGGGTTACGTTAACGTTATTAAAGAAACTGCGTACAAGTTTATAAAAGACGGTCGTGAACCTTTGGATGCTATACCTGAGAACATAAAGGGCGAATACGAACACGTAAGAGAAGAACTTATCGAGCGTGCTGCAGAAACCGATCCTGAACTTATGGAAAAATTCTTCAGTGGTGAAGGATTGACTCAGGATGAAATAATATCCGGTGTAAAGAAAGCGATTTTGGAAGGACATGCTATTCCTATCGTTGCAGGTAGTGCTACGCAGAATAAGGGTGTTATCAATTTGATGGTTGAAATTATCCACTATTTGCCTATGGCACAAGAACAAGGTTTGTTGTGCACGGATAAAGTAGGCGAGTTGGTTGAGATAGTTTATAATCCCACGAAACCTCTCGTTATGCAGGTGTTCAAAACTATTGCCGATCCTTTCGTTGGAAAACTTTCCTATTTCAAGGTTTTGCGTGGAACTATTAAGAGTGGTGACACTATTTATAATTCCAAAGCAGATAAAACGGAAAAAGCAAGCAATATGTACGTCGTTAGAGGTAAAAAACAAGAACCCGTCGACGAACTTTGCGCAGGTGATATCGGTGCGTTGGCAAAACTTTTGTACACGAGCACGGGCGACACGTTGTGTGATCCTAACCGTATTATGTTCGCACCGGAAATTGATTTCCCGAAGCCCGTTATATCTCTTGCAATATCCTCTGCAAAACAAGGTGAGGACGAAAAGGTTATAGCCGGACTTAATAAGTTGAGAGAGGAAGATTGCACCTTTGCTATTGATAAAAACGTTGAATTGAACGAGACTTTACTTGCAGGTATGGGAGAGACTCATATCGACATTATCGTCAAGAAACTTAAGAACAAGTTCAACGTTGAAGCAAAACTCCGTGATCCTAGAATATCTTATCGTGAAACCATAAAGAAAACGGTTACCGCACAAGGAAAACACAAAAAGCAATCTGGTGGACACGGACAATACGGTGATTGTTGGATAAGATTCGAGCCGTTTGCAGATGGAGATTTCGAGTTTGCAGAAGAGGTAGTAGGCGGATCCGTTCCAAAGCAATACATTCCTGCCGTAGAAAAAGGACTTCGTGAGTGTATCACGAAGGGTGTGCTTGCAGGATATCCTATGGTAAATATGCGTGCAGTTTTGTACGATGGCAGTTATCACGACGTAGACTCTTCCGAAATGGCGTTCAAGATTGCGGCAAGTATAGCGTACAAAGAAGGATGTGCAAAAGCAGCTCCCGTCTTGTTAGAACCTATTATGCAAGCCGAAGTTAAAGTCCCCGATTCTTATATGGGAGATATTTTGGGCGATCTTAATAAACGTCGCGGACGTATTATGGGCGTTGAGGCAGTGGACGGAGAACAAATTATAATTGCCGAAGTACCTCACGCAGAGATGTTCAAGTACGCAACCGATTTGCGTTCTATGACTCAAGGTAGAGGAAAGTTCTCTATGGAATTCGTTCGTTATGAAGAAGTTCCTATGCACATAGCTGAAAAGGTTATAGCAGAAGAAAAAGCTAGAAAAGACGCGGAATAATATAGGCAACTTAAAGGATTCACCTAAGGGTGTTTCTTAGTGACTTAAATCCAAAACAAAAGAGCACACTATATTTCAAAAAAAGGAAACGTAGTGTGCTTTTTTTATCTCAAACCATGCTTAATCACCATACAAAACTGCGAAAAAAAATCATTGACTTTACAAATATTTATGATATAATAAACGTAATAAAATTTTAAGGAGCAAGAAAATGAATGCCACAATTAATCACGAAACTTATGGGCAAATAGTTTACAATGAAAGTTTTTGGACTGGTAAAAAGACTTTAATGGTAAACGGAAAAAATCTAACAAAAATAGATAAACAGACTTTTTCATATTCTAATGAAGGACAAAGCAAATATTTTGTTCTAGATGGTAATTTCCTTAAGGGTGTATTTTTGACGATTGATAAAGAAAAAATACAACTTGTACCACCTCTTAAGTGGTATGAAATATTTTTACCCGTTATTGTTTTTGTAGCTCTTTTAGTTTGGGCAAATTCTCCTACGTTAGTACTAATTTTCCCTCTTGTTGGTGGAGCTATAGGTGGATTAATAGGTGGTATAGGGACTCTATCAAGTGTGCTTGCAATGAAATCAATAAAGAGTATTCCACACAAGTTTCTTGCGTGGTTGGGAATATCAATTCTAACCGTTTTAGTCAATTTTTTGGTTACTACGTTGATAATAGCAACATTGGTATAGTAAATAAAAGCATTTTTTATTGTATACGTAAACCTTAAGGTTTGGGTGCAAAGATGTTTGAGAGAGTAAAAAGGCTAACGAAAATTTTCGTTAGCCTTTTTTTGTTACTGAATAATAAAATTTAGACGTTGTTACTACTATCACTATCAAAGTCCGCATAAAACTGGGGAATTAGAATAAATTATTATAAAATTTCTGCAAATTTCATGTTTCAATTCGAAGAACAACTTTCAAAAGTACAGTCCATAAGCATAACCTTTTTCATACTCAAATATTTGACAACAAACGACAAAATATAGTAAACTATAATAAAATAGTGTTATATTATAAGCAAATGATTTAGAGATTGATTTAGGAGGCAACAATGGATATTTTTGCGAGCGTAGTTCTCTTTTTGTCCGGTGTAGGTATATTCCTTATCGGTATGAAATTGATGGGTGAACACCTTGAGAGTAACGCGGGTAAAAGTTTAAGACGGCTTTTTGATAAACTAAATAATAATAGAGTGGCTGGCGTAGGTATTGGTATAGGAACTACCGTACTAACGCAGAGTTCGTCCGCAACTACGGTTATGATAGTAGGTTTTGCTAGCGCAGGCATTATGTCCTTGACTCAAGCAACCTCTATTATAATGGGCGCAAACATCGGTACGACCATTACGACACAGCTCATAGCACTCAAGTTCTTAGGTCAACTCTTCTCTGTTTTAGGTTTTGTCGGGGCACTAATGATGATGCTCGGTAAAAACAAGGTTAAGAGTATTGGTACCATTCTTGCCGGTGTTGGTATGATCTTTATTGGTATGGAATTAATGGGTAGCGGTTTTGATGGAATAAAACAAGAACCTGCGGTTATAGATATATTTAATACCTATGGAGATAATCCCATTATAATGTTCCTTGCTGGATTGTTGATAACTATGATTATACAAAGTTCTGCAGGTACTACGGGTATCGTTATGAGTTGTATGGACGTAATTGGCTTAGGGCCTGCTTTCTATGCCTTGATTGGTGCAAATATTGGTACGTGTATTACGGCGGTGCTAGCGTCTTTTGGCTCTAACGTGCACGGTAAAAGAGTTGCAGTTATGCATACCTTATTTAACTGCATAGGCGCTATTTTATTTATAATTCCGTTATCTTTAGGATGGCCTTTAGCGGATTGGTTAATAGCCTTATTCCCCGGAGTTCCCGCAACCCAAGTTGCAATGTTCCATACGTTCTTTAACGTGAGCACGACGTTGATTTTATTGGTTTTCGTTAAACCTTTATCTGCACTTGTTGCAAAGATTTTGCCAGAGAGCAAGAAGGATAGAGAGAACGCACTTCGTTTGCAGTACTTAAACGACAATATGTTGACCAACGGTCCTATCGCGGTAGCGCAGGTTAGAAAGGAACTCGTAGGTATGGCAAATCTTGCTCGTGAGAATCTGGGTAGAGCAAGCGAAGCGCTTATGAGTGTTGATACGAGGGAAAAAGAAACCTTTGAACAAATAGAAACTAAAATTAACTTCTTAAATAAAGAAATTACGAAATTCCTCGTAAAGCTCGCATCATTGGAGTTGTCTGAACACGACGATACGAAGATTGGTACTTATTATCACGTAGTAACCGATATCGAGCGTATAGGTGACTACGCCGAGAACGTGTTTGAGTATGCAGAAAAGGCAAAAGAAGAGGATATTACCTTCTCGAATGAAGCACGTGAAGAGATGAAGAAACTTTTTGGTTTGGTTGACAAACAGCTTGAGGTTTGTATTAACGCATTTGCGGAAAGTTCTCTTGCGGATCGTGACGACGTAGAGGCTCGTGAGGACGAGTTGGACGATTTCGTTATAGAGTTGCAGGATACTCACGTAAGACGTTTGAACGAAGGTATATGTACTCCCGTTGCTAGTTCGATATTCTTGTCGTTGACTGCTAATATGGAGCGTGTAGGCGACCACACGAGAAACATCTATCTCACTATGAAAGACTACGTAAAAGACAGTCAAAACGTAGTTGTAAAAGCAGTTAAATAAATATGAAGGCTAATTATCATACTCACACTAGTAGATGTAAACACGCAATAGGAAGTGAGGAAGATTACGTCAAAAAAGCGATAAAAGAAGGGCTCGAGGTGTTGGGATTTTCTGACCACGCGCCCTTTAATTTCTCGAAAAATTACCTATCTCATTGTAGAATGAGAATGGACGAGATAGGAGATTATTTTGACGTTTTATTGAATTTGCGTGAGAAGTACAAAAACGAGATACAAATTCTCATAGGTTTTGAAATAGAGTATTATGAAAATCTATGGGAAGATGCGTTAAACGCGTATAGGAAATACCCATTAGATTATATGATTTTAGGCGAGCACTTCGTATACGACGAATCTATAAATTTGGTGGATCAAATAGTGCCGTACACCGATCGCGCGGTATTAGACGACTACGTCGACCACTGTATTAAAGCAATCAACACAAATCGCATCTCTTACGTTGCTCACCCTGATTACTCAAATTTCACGGGGGATAATGAGGAATATCTTGAATCTATGTCAAGATTGGTCTTAGAGGCTAAAAAATTGAATCTACCGTTAGAATACAATCTTTACGGAATGAGATTGGGTAGAATATATCCCAACGAAAGATTTTGGAAGATGGTAGGAGAGATTGGCGCTCCCGTAATATTTGGTTGTGATTGTCATAAGATAGAGCACGTTGCGGATAAAGCAGAGATTGAAGAAGCAAATAGACGTGCAGACAAGTTAAAATTAAACGTAATAGACAAGTTAACTTTGAAAAATCCTATATTTTAAATTAAAAAATCCCACGACTTATGTCGTGGGATTTTATTTACAATAGTTATTTTGCATCTCGAGCAAAACGTTTTTTAGTGCTTTTTATAACGAATAGCAAGGAAATAGTCACGGAGAGCGCGAATATCCAATTATTGAAAGATAGGTTTATAGTTCCACATCCCAACAGTTTGCGTTCATATATGAGAATTTGTGATCTATCGTCGCTCAATTTTAATTCATAGTTTGAATCGTTATCAAGTTTTATAACGGATAATACGGATTCGGCAGTGTCAGGATTTACCTTAGATAATATCTCTCCGTCATTTTTTATACCATTTATATATATATTGACGTTAGCACCGCTAGTTAAGTCGTTTGCAAGCAAGGATGCTTTGTTTAGCATAAGATTACAATTCAAACCTTTTGCTTTGTTAGAATGAATCTTGGTGTTGCCTTTCAAAAGAATAGAGGAGTTTTCAGCAGAATAAACACCTCCGCCGGCTTGTTCCGCTTCGTTATTTATAATTTCACAGTTATCTATGGTAAGCGTGCCTCCGTTATATATGCCTCCGCCAACGTCTGACGTGTTATTGTGAATTTTACAATTTCTCAAGGTCAACACACCTGCGTTATAGATGCCCGATATTATTTTCCCAGAGGGGAGGGTGGAGGATATATCTAGATTGGATATTACGACGTTGGCATCGCTATAGATTTGAAATACACCGTATTCGTCACTCGTCTTATCAAGTAGTTTTATACGAGGGGTGTATGATAATTGGCTCGCATCTATCGTAACGTCGTCTTGAATCTTTATAGGGGAATTCAAGTTGAAAACTTTATTTTTTAATTCTTCCCTAAAGGACACGGGTTCGTTTTTGTATTTTGCGTACGCTACCGCCTCTCTAAAGGAAATCTTGCCGTCAGTGAAATTATAGACGTCCTCTTCCGTCGTAACCGTAGTGGAAAAGTCGTCCACGGGAGCGTCAGTGGGGGCTAGAGCGATAATGCTTTGTGACACCATTGTTAGGTCGTTTAAATAGTCGTTACTATATATCTTGCCGACGTCGGAATCTCTGAGTAAAGGGTTTTGAGCAACGTCTGACGCCGTACATGTTTTTACACTCATTTTACGCAATTTATTGGGTGCAATCGTCGTGTAATCTATAGTTTCGTCATCATCACTATCGGTGTATAAAAGCGAGAGTATTTCTTTTTGTCCGTTATTTTCTTGATAGGTATAACCCCAAATGGTAATTACGTGATTGCCTGATTTTTCATTGTCGCTGTTACGCCAATTCATCATCATGGATACCGCGGCACCTGCATCTACGTATTGGGCGAGTTTATCAAAGGCGGTTGAGTCTTTCGTTTCAAATTGCCAAGAGAAGAACGCGACAAGATAATTAGGAAGTAGTCCTCCTGACGTTTGATTTTGAGGGCGAGCAATAGTCGTTTGCGTGTCTGAAACTTTATAGTATTTATTGAAAAACCAAGTAAGAGCCAAACCGTTATTGGAGGGTTTGTTGTCAAAGTTTTCTACGAAATAGTTGAAAACTCCGTCCTCTTTATCAAGTTCGTAGAATTCGGTATTGTACGCTGTGTCAAAATCTATGATGGATTTGTCCACGACGTCAGCCCAACCAGAGTATACCAACATGTTCGCAGTGGATGCAGCCCAACACATACTGCTCGTGTTCTCGATTTTCTCCGCGTCAATAAAGTAAGGAGAGGACATGTAAGATTCGCGATTAACGACGAAGGTTCTTCTATAGTCGTTTTCAAAGGTTTCCGAAATTTCTTTATGGATACCGTTGATTTGGACTTTTTCTCCACTTGAAAAATCGGAGAGAAAATTAAAAGAATTATAATCTCCCGTAGTAGCCGTTACGTTCTCGACTGCAAGCGCTAGGATAGTTGAGGACGAAAGCAAGCATAATATTAGTATTGTAAATATAAGTTTTTTAAATAAAGTATTCATAGTTTAATTATACCCTAAATTACGTTTATAGTCAATGCAAATAAATTCTCTTTACAAAACTCCCATATTTTGGTAAAATATAAAGGTCTTAAAAAGACGAAAAAAAGAAAAAGAGGTAAATATGACTGAAACACAGACTAACAAAAAAAGAGAGTTTATCAGAGTAGTAAAGTTTACTTTGATATCAATATCTGCAGGAATTATTCAATTCGCATCTACTGCATTACTTGAACTTATTCCGAGTTTTCCCGGTTGGTTGTCTTATTTGATAGGACTCGTATTGAGCGTTTTGTGGAACTTTACCATTAACAAAAAATACACCTTTAGATCGGCAACTAACGTGCCTATAGCTATGCTCAAGGTGGGCTTGTTCTATTTGGTATACGCACCGCTATCCACTTGGGTTGAGCATATTTTCGAGCAAAACGGATGGGAAGTATTGATTGCAACCGTCGTTTTGATGCTCTTGAATTTCGTATTGGAATTTTTATATTGCACCTTCGTTGTGTACCGCAAGAGTATAGATACCAACGATATTGCAAAAGCAGAACTTGAAAAAGAAAAAGCAGAGAACTAATAGGAGAATTTATGAAATACAACGCAATCGCTTTGGATTTTGACGGGACCACTTTAAGAGGGGACGGAACGGTATCCGAGCGCACGCTAAACGCAATAAAAGAATACAAAGCTCGCGGAGGCAAAATAGCCCTTTGTACGGGTAGAATGTTTAATTCTATTGCTCCAGAGGCAGAAAGGGCAGGATTAGGCGGAGAGGTGTATTGCTATAACGGTGCAGCCTTGTACGACACGAAATCTGGTGTGCGTCGTGCACATTTTCCTGTTCCAACCAAGAGTATTGCAGGGATTTGCAAATATTTTGAAGAGAGAGATTTGTATTTTCAAACCTATCTTGACGACGTTGTATTTTGCCAAAAGTTTTCGGAGGCTGGGGATTATTACTACAAACATTTCTCAAAAGGTGCGCGTTTTGCAACAGGCATACCTTTGAGTGCATATTTTGAAAAACATCCCGAAGCTCGTCCTACGAAGTTTTTAGCAATCTTAAATCCAGATGAGATGAGAGGACATATCGATGCTATAAACGAATCGTTAGGTGGACCTATTACTGCGATGTGTAGTAATGCAGAGTATCTTGAAATCGTTAGCGCAAGGGCAGGAAAAGGCAACGCATTATTGAATTTTTGTAAGCAAACGGGCGTGCCTGTCGAGCAATGTGTTGCGTTTGGAGACTCATTAAACGACATACCTATGTTGAAGGCGGCAGGGGTTGGAATAGCCGTTGAAAACGCTAGAGACGAGGTAAAAGCGATTGCGGACTACGTATGTCCGTCAAACGACGAGGACGGTGTCGCTAGAGTGATAGAGATGATTATCGGCGGATCGTTCGAATTGATGAAATAAAATCACTTATAAAAAAGCACCCTAAAAGTTTTACCTTTTAGGGTGCTTTTATTTGGCTTAATTATTATTTCAATTCTTTAAGAAGTTCACGAGCAGCGTTTACTATATGTTCGGAAACACCTGCTTTGAAGTTGGACGATCTTGCTTCGTATCCGCCTTCGAGGTAAGCTTCGGTCATAGGGAAGTATCCCTCTTTTGCATTAGTCTGACAGCAGGGGAGGATAAGGTCCCAACCCTCTATTTCTTTGATTGCTCTACCAATACCCGTGAAAGGCTCACCGGGGATACCAAAAAGTGCAACGTTTCCGATTGAGATTGCACTGAAGAGCATGGGGAAATTGTCAGGAGCATTTTCCAATCTAACCATACGAGCAGCTTCAGCAACAACGGTCGTGAGCATCATAGCTTCGTAAGGAATTTCATCGTCACGACCTGCTAAGTGCAAGTCGTTGTATTTGTGTGCTAAGGGAAGATCCTTAGGATCGGGTTTGTTGGAGGGGATAGGAATCTCTCTCTGTATAGATTTCAAAGAGTCTACCTCAACGTAATTTACTTTATCGTAAATTTGCATGATAGCGCCTGCAACTACTCTACCCATGTATTTAGCGTGAGCGTATCCACGAGAACAACCGTCGAAGTCGTGGAACATACCGTTAAAATCACCTGCTGTGGGATTTACTTTAACGTGGTTAACGTCACCTTGGCATCCGTTGAAGAAAATACATTTGGTGTTATCAACTGCTTTTTCAAAGGTTGCACGAGTTAAAGAGGGCCAATCGCCGGAAATTTTGTTTCCACCTACGGTATCAGGATGATCTCCGAAGTTAGCAAGTACGATATCGTCTGCGCCTTCTCTAGTGAATCTCAAAACGTTAACTCTCTCGTCAACGTCACCGATAGGTGCAACGATGTCGGGGTTGCCTACACCGGGGTTAGTTTTGATAGTGCCGTCTTTCATCCTGTAACGACGAACGAAAGCGATATTAGGAGCGGTAGATACACCGTAACCAAATTTAGCCTCTTTCAAATCGTTTATAGCAAACAAAGCCGCATCAGCCGTTTTGTGAGTTAAGAATACCCTATATTCATTGATGAGGACGTCGTCAGTGTCCACGATAAGAGTAGGACCGGTATGAGTATGAGTTGCGTGGATAAAGATACAATCCGCAGGAACACCGGTTTTTTGAGTGATTTCAGCCTTAAATCCGTCCATAATGGGTTTTACGATACCACAGTGGTCAATGGTGATCAATAAAACGGTTTTATCACCGAATTTAAGAGCTAAAGCGTTAACTTCGAGTTCGTCGAGCACGCCGTCTGCAAGACGCTCTTTGAAGTAGCCCGCAATATTGATGCCCATAGGGGGAGTCACGTTTGCGCGACCGAATCCGGCCATAAGTTTGTTTGACATTTTATTCTCTCCTTATTGAGTTTTATTTCTTTATTGATTGTATCACTTTTTATAAATCTTGGCAATATTTTATCATAGATTTAATAAAAAAGAACGCAAAATAATTGCGTTCTTTTAACCTATTTAATTATTATAATACTTTTGACAAGAAAGTTTTTAGTCTTGGATTTTGGGGATTGGAGAAGAATTGAGATGGGTGACCTTCTTCGGCAATCACACCGTTATCCATAAATATTATTCTATTTGCAACCTCTCTTGCAAAGCCCATTTCGTGAGTAACGATAACCATGGTCATACCGGATTGAGCAAGTTTCTTCATAAGATCCAAAACCTCTCCAACCATTTCGGGGTCTAGAGCCGAGGTAGGTTCGTCAAAGAGTATAACGTCGGGATTCATAGCTAATGCACGAACTATAGCGATACGTTGTTTCTGACCGCCCGATAGGGTAGAGGGGAATGCTTTTTCTTTTTCCTCTAAACCAATCATTTTTAAAAGTTCACGAGCACGATTCTCGGCAGATTCTTTGATCTCCTTTTTAGTTTTTCCCGTCAATTTTCTATTTTTCATCTCTTTCATAATGGGCGCTAAGGTAATATTGTCCAATACGTTGAGATTGTTGAAAAGATTAAACTGTTGGAAAACCATACCGATTTTTTGTCTGTGGATATTGATATCTACTTTAGGATCGGCAATATCTGCTCCGTTAAAGAGGATAGATCCACCCGTGGGATCTTCCAAGCAGTTTACACATCTTAAAAACGTAGATTTACCACAACCAGACGGACCAATGATTGCTATAACGTCACCCTTGTAAATGTCAAGATTAACACCTTTTAATACTTCGAGGTCGCCGAAACTTTTTTGCAAACCACTGACTTTCAAAAGAAGCTTATTATTGTTTTGCGCGTTCATTTTTCTTTAACCTCCTTTCTATCAACTTAACACCTTGCGAGATTATCATAACGAGGATAAGGTAAATAGATGCAAGTATTAAATAGGGGATAATGTATTCGTAGTTAGCGTCGGCTATAGAGCGGAAAGCTTTGGTTACGTCGATTACTGCGATAAAGCTTACGACTGAAGTCTCTTTGATAAGTACGATAAATTCGTTACCCAAGGTCGGTAAAATGTTCTTTATAGACTGAGGAATAACGATTTTAAGCATAGCACCCCAGAAAGACAAACCAAGTGCTCGTCCTGCCTCTAACTGTCCGGGATCAACCGATTGAATACCTGCACGCATGATTTCGGATACGTAAGCGCCACTGTTAAGACCAAATATGATAATTGCGACTATTACACCGTCTACTACCAAACCGACTGCAGGGAGTAAGATAAAGTTACCGATAAGTAGTTGAACCATCATAGGCGTGCCACGGAAAAATCCAACGTAGATATTAACGATTTTTTCGAGTATTCTCGGCAACAATTTGTATTTCGGCATAACTTTGACAATAGCAATAACGGTACCGATGACGATACCGATAAGTAAGCCGAATATAGCAATCTCGACGGTCGCAAGAAGACCGTCGAGAACGTCTAAATATCCTTCATTAGTTATAAAGTCTTCGTAAAAAAGACCCCAAGCTTGTTCAATAGGCATTATTTGTTCTTAAGAATGTTTTCTACGTCAGCTTTGGTTTGGCAGTTGTCAAATTCAGTGTTGTCTTTCTTTACAACGAGAACTTGGTAAGCACCCTCGTAGTATGAAGCCGAGAAGTTAACGGACTGTTTACGGGTAGCGGTTACGCTCAAGCCTGCCATAGCGATATCAACTCCACCTTTACCAACGGAGGTAACTACAGCTTCGAAGTCCATATCTTTGATAACGAGTTCAAGACCGAGTCTGTCTGCGATAAGTTTTGCAATTTCCATATCGATACCTGCAAACTTATTACCTTTTTTGTATTCGTAAGGAGCGAAAGCTGCGTTGGTAGCAACTACGAGTTGACCAGCGGTATTGGAGGTATCCTCGTTAGCGCTTTCAACACCTTCGATGTTTTCGTCACCGGAGATTACGTTGCCGTCTTCATCGTAAACGAGGGGAGCATATTTATCAAAAAGTGCTTCCAAAGTTCCGTCTGCTTTGATCTCAGCGATAATACTGTTTACAGAGGTGAGAAGTTCAGGTTGATTTTTATCAACACCGAAAGCGTATTCTTCTCTGGTAAGAGCGATATCGATAATTTTGATTTTATCGGGGTTGTTGGCAACGAGCTGTTTAGCGGGTTCGTTGTCGATGATTACGTAATCGATCTGATTGTTGAGCATTGCTTGAACTGCTAAACCACCGTTGTTGTAGGGCTTGCAATCAATGTTTTTGTAACCAGGCAATTCCATATCAGCATCACCGTTCAAATACAATTCACCAGTAGTACCAGACTGTACACCGATTTTAACTTTGTTGCCACAACCGGTGGTGAAGATACAACCGATAGCGAGCAAACAAACAAGAGCAAAAATTAAAACCTTTTTCATTTTGTTTCTCCTTTATGAAAAAATATTTTTTGTTAATTTAGTATTAATTATTATAGTCTTATAAAAAATAAAAGGCAAGTAAATTGTTATAAATATTCGAAAATAAATCTCAATTTGTCGAATTTTATGTATATTATGCAATTATTCAATGTATATTTGCATAAAATACAAATAAAAAACGCCGACCAAAAAGTCGGCGTTTTAAGTTGTTTATTCTTGCTCGTCAGATTTAGGAGTTTCTTTTGTAGACTCGTCAATAATTTCAGAGTTTGCATTGATTATTTCGCTTGCTTTTTTACCTTCCGCCTCTTTTTCCGTAATAATTATAGAGGAGGGGACTTTGCTTTCTTCCAAAGATTCCATAGCGATAACTTCGGCTGCACTTGCACCGTTCATCAAAGCGTCAACTTCTGCAGTGTATATGGTTTCTTTTTCAAACAAAACTCTTACCATGTTATCAAGGATAGAGCGGTTTTCGGTCAATATCTTAATAGCGTTTTCATAGCAAGCATCAAGTATCTTCTTGATTTCTTCGTCTATTTTTCCTGCTAATTCTTCACTATAGGTGTGTTGCGCTTGATAATCACGCCCGATAAATACCTCTTGCGATCCACCAAGGAAGAAGTTTCCAATAGCTTCGCTCATACCCCATTCGGTAACCATTTTACGAGCAATACCCGATGCGCGTTGAATATCGTTGGACGCGCCCGTGCTAATATCTTTTATAACGATAGCTTCTGCCGCACGACCACCGAGCATCATCGTGATGAGTTCTATGAGTTTGTTGCGACTTACGTGGTTATCGTCGTTATCGGGGCGAGATAGGGTGTAGCCTGCCGCCATTCCGCGAGGAATAATACTAACTTCTTGTACTTCGTCGCAGTGGGGGAGAAGTTTACCGATTATTGCGTGGCCTGCCTCGTGGTACGCCGTGATTCTCTTATCACTTTCAGTAACCAATCTGCTCTTTTTTCTAGGACCTGCAATAACTTTGTTGATACCTTCCAAAATATCGTGCATGGTTATTTTGTCTCTAGAATTACGTGCTGCGAGTATAGCCGCTTCGTTTAATAGGTTTTCGATATCCGCACCGGTAAAACCACTCGTCATACGAGCAATAACTTTGAAATCAATGCCACTATCTAGACGCTTGTTTCTTGCGTGAACCTTCAATATTTCTTCACGACCTCTAACGTCGGGCGCGTTGACGTAGATCTGTCTATCAAATCTACCGGGACGCAAAAGTGCGGGATCCAATATATCTGCACGGTTAGTTGCCGCCATTATGATTATACCGTCGTTGGACTCAAAACCGTCCATTTGAACGAGTAGTTGGTTCAAGGTTTGTTCTCTTTCGTCGTGGCCACCGCCAAGTCCAGTACCACGTTGACGACCTACTGCGTCTATCTCGTCTATAAATATGATACAAGGCATATTGCGTTTAGCTTGTTCAAACATATCACGAACACGACTTGCACCTACACCTACGAACATTTCAACAAAGTCTGAACCACTTATTGAGAAGAACGGAACGCCCGCTTCTCCGGCTACTGCTTTTGCAAACAAGGTTTTACCCGTTCCCGGAGGACCTACTAAAAGTACGCCTTTAGGAATACGTGCACCAAGTTCGGTGAACTTTCTGGGGTTTTTCAAAAACTCGACTATTTCGGCAAGTTCTTCTTTTTCTTCTTCTGCTCCTGCAACGTCCTTGAATCTTACCTTAACGTTTGCGTTCATTCTGGCTTTGGTTTTACCAAAGTTCATAGCGCTGTTATTTGCACCTTGAGATTGCTTGAAGATATAGAAGAGAATAATGATTAAAATCACACCGCCTGCAAAAGGAAGCAAGGACCAGAACATATCTCCTTGAGAGGAGTCTGCTTGGGTTATCTTAATACCTTCAGTTGCAGCAAGATCAAAAATATCTCTTTGCAAATATCCGTTTTCCATAATGAAGTAGTAAGACGGATTGTTTTGAGCAGAGGATACGATGCCCGTATTTCCGTTGTCTCTGAGAACGTTTATTGTGTTCCCTGATACGTAGATTTCTGCTACCTTGCCGTCTTTTACGTCTTGAATGAATTGAGTATAGTTTGATTCGGGGGGTTTTCCTACGCCAAAGCAGTTAGCAACCAAGAAAATCGCTCCGATTATCAAAACGAATATCAATATATACTTAAAAAAATCTTTCACTTGTCCCTCCTGTGGATTCGGTCTAAAAAAATAACAAATGACATAATAATATTATTGCAAAGTTTTTGATAAATATCAATAACTTGGTTATTATATCACATATTTTTCAACTTATCAACGAAAAAAGAGCAATAAAAATTGAGTTTTGGCATTCGACACGAAAAAAAGAGATTAGACAATCTTTCACAAAAATCGGGAGGTAAAAAATGATATCCTTTAAATCAAGAAGCAAAAAGATTATTTTCAAAACGATAACGTTCAAAGCGTTGGTTTCAGTCGTGAGTGTGGCGCTCGTATTGTGCGCCTGCTTGGTTGGCGTTGCAGAGGGCGAAGTAGCCGAGGTATTTTTGCTCTCAAAGTCTAGGAAAATTCCAATATATAGCGTAGATATGGAAGAGAAAATTGCTTGCTTTACCTTTGACGCGGCGTACGGTTCGGACAAAACGGAAAAAATTCTAGATATTTTGGACGAGTACGACGTAAAAGTAACATTTTTCCTCGTAGGTTTTTGGGTGGATAAATATCCTGAACTTGTTGCAAAAATTTCGGAAAAAGGGCATGAGATTGGAACGCATAGCAATATGCACGAGCATATGAGTAAGATGAGCGAGCAAGACGTGTTGAGCGATTTATCCGTATCGGTAAAAAAGATTGAGGATATAACGGGAAAGAAGGTCGATTTGTTTCGCGCTCCATACGGCGAGTACGATAATGAAGTCGTAGAATGCGCAGAAAAATTAAATCTTTATACCGTGCAGTGGAGCGTGGATTCTTTAGATTGGAAAGGATTGAGCGTGGACGAGATGACGGGGCGCGTGGTGTCGAGAATTCACGAAGGTGCAATAATGTTGTATCACAACAATAGTGATCATATAGTAGAAGCGTTACCAAGAATAATCGAGTTATTGAAAGATAGAGGCTACTCGTTTAAGAGGGTTGGCGACACGATTTATCGCGAAAATTACAAAATTGATAATAACGGCAAGCAAATAAGAATTGCCTGAAGTAAGGAGGACGAAATGAATTACGAACAAATGGAAAACAACAAAGCAATGTTGTCCGGACGAATCGTCAGAGATCCCGTGTTTAGTCACGAGGTGATGGGTGAGGGGTTTTACGAAACGAATATCGAGGTAAAAAGATTGTCTGACCAATTAGACGTTTTGCCCGTGACGATATCAGAGCGGTTGATGCACGATTATGATATAGAGGAAGGAAGCGAAGTTTGCTTGACGGGACAATTTCGTAGTTACAACATAGCAGACGAGGGTAGAAGTAGGTTGGTTTTGAGCTTTTTCGTGAGAGACGTTTTACCGTTATCTGATGAAAATCCCAACGTCATAGAAATACAGGGATACGTGTGTAAAGAGCCGATATATCGCACGACACCGTTTAATCGTGAAATTTGCGACATGCTAATAGCGGTAAATCGTGCGTATAATAAGTCTGATTACATACCGTGTATTGCATGGGGAAGAAACGCTCGATACGCAAGAACCCTACCCGTGGGCAGTCGAGTAAATATAAACGGTAGAATGCAAAGTAGAATTTATCAAAAACAGACGGAGAGCGGAGAAATTGTTCAAAAAACGGCGTATGAAGTGTCGGTTAGCAGAATTGTCGTTGTTCAAGAGGCCGATTACGTATAAAAAAGGCGTTGCAAATGCAACGCCTTTAATTATATTTCTTCCAAAACTGCATCTATAGGTTCAGTGAAATAATTTTTAGGAATAGCATCGCTAATGACGTAATCCACGTCGTTCACGTTACATAATCTAAAGGGTGCCGTTCTTCCAAATTTAGTTCCGTCACACAAAAAAACCTTAACTTTGGAATTATCAAGCATAACCTTTCTCAAAACGTTTTCCTCTTCAAAGCAATCGTAAATTTCTCCGTTAGATAGAATGGATTGAGCAGAGAAAAAAGCAACGTCCGCGTGGATAGACTTAATCGTATTTTCAGCGTAATGACCGACGAGTACGGAAGAATTTTCTTTGGAAACCTTTCCTCCCGTCGAGTAGGCGGTAACGTTGTGTTTGGAGAGTAGAGATAGTGTGTCTATACCGTTCGTGAACACCTTTACGTTTTCAAATTCCTTTAGATACTCTGCGATGAAAAATGCGGAGGTAGAACCGTCTAAAAACACTACGTCGCCGTTTTTTATAAGCTTAATTGCGGATAAAGCGATTTTTTTCTTTCCCAAACTATTCTGATGCGAACGAAATGAAAATGCAGGGAAATAATTTTTTTCGTCGTTTACCATAGCCCCACCGTGGGTACGAGAGATTAGCCCTTTTTCTTCTAAATCTTTCAACTCTCGTCTAACGGTAGACGGACTAACCGATAATAGCTCGACTAATTCGTTTACTTTTACACTCTTTTTTTGATCTAAAATTCTCAAAATTTCTCGTTCGTTGTTTTCTCTCATTTTTTTATGCTCCAAATTGGTGTTTTGATTACTCGTTTGTGATAAAACGGTCAGTTTCGGTCAAAAATATATTCTATACAACCTAATCATTGATTGTTTTGACTAATTCTATTATAATAAATTTACACAAAAAGTAAAGCAAAAAGGTGAAAAATGTTTGACGTTTTAGTAATAGGTGGAGGGGTAATAGGTGGATGTGTTTTGAGAGAGTTATCAAAATACTCCTTGAGCGTTTGCATGATAGAGAAAGAGAGCGACGTCGCTATGGGCGCAAGTCGCGCAAATAGTGGTATCGTGCACGCTGGTTTTGATGCAAAGGTCGGATCTCTTAAAGCCAAATTTAACGTTTTGGGACACGCCATGATGGAGGACTATACAAAAGAGCTAGGGGTTAAATTTGAGAGAAACGGTTCGCTTGTCGTTGCGTTTTCCAAAGAAGAGTTGAATGCTTTATACGAACTAAAAGAAAGAGGGAAGAAAAACGGTGTTCAAAAACTCCGCATTTTAAACAAAGAAGAGCTAAAAGAGATAGAGCCTAACCTTTCTAATAATGCGGTTGGCGCGCTGTATGCTCCAACTGCAGGTATCGTATGTCCGTATAAACTTGCTATAGCGACCATTGGTAACGCTATGGATAACGGTGCAAAACTCGTTCTTGATTTTGAGTGTGAAAGCATAACTAAAAATGGGGACTTTTTCTCCGTTAAATCAAAAGACGATCGAGAGATCTTCTCGCGCATTATTATTAATTGTGCCGGTTTGGGCGCGCAAAAAATAGCGAATATGGCGGGAGATTTTTCCTTTCAAGTGAAAGCGAGACGAGGCGAATATTTATTGTTAGATAAAAATCAATCGGGGTTTGTAAAGCGCACTTTATTCTTTGCTCCTACCGAAAAAGGAAAGGGAATTTTAGTTTCGCCAACCGTGGACGGGAATATTATATTAGGACCGACGGCGGACGAGGTTGAGGAGAACTTTACGGACACTACGACGTTTGGCTTATCTCAAATTCAAGACAAAGCAAAAGTGATGACGCCAAATCTAAAACTATCTGAAGTTATAACTTCCTTTGCAGGGGCTAGAGCTTATTGTGATAGACACGATTTTATCGTTGAGGAAAGCACTGTTGTGAGAGGGCTTATAAATTGCGCGGGAATAGAATCCCCAGGACTAACGTCTGCTCCTGCTATTGCAAAGTACGTCGTTGAGGATTTAGTGTTAAAGGACGTAGAAGGAGTGAAGAAAGAGGATTTTAATCCGACGAGGCGTCCCGATGATTTTTTTGCTAAATTAGACGTTGATGATAAAAATGAAATAATAAAACGAGAGCCCTCGTACGGTAGAATAGTTTGTCGTTGTGAAAAAATCACGGAAGGGGAAATCGTGCGTGCTATAAAGGTAAATCCCAAGGCAACCACGATAGACGGAGTTAAAAGACGAGTTAGAGCCGGAATGGGTAGATGTCAAGGTGGTTTTTGTCAACCCCAAATAATGGAGATTATAGCAAGAGAGAATAACTTATCCGTGTTCGATATAAACAAGGGTAGTAAAGGATCGTATATAGTAAAGGAGATAACGAAATGACGGAATACGCCGTAGTCGTAATAGGTGGAGGTCCTGCAGGACTTGCCGCCGCAATAAAAGCGTGGGATAGCGGAGCGGAAAGCGTATTAGTATTAGAGCGCGATACAGTGCTTGGTGGTATATTGAATCAGTGTATTCATAACGGTTTTGGTTTGACTAGGTTTAAGGAGAGTTTGACTGGACCGGAGTATGCGTGGCGCTTTATAGAAGAGGTAAAAAAGAGGGGAATAGAAGTCTGGACTGATACCACCGTTTTATCAATCGATAAAGAAAAAAGGGTGTTTGCTATCAATTCCGAGCGTGGAGTATTCTCGATTTACGCAAAATCTATAATACTTGCCATGGGGTGTCGAGAGAGAAGTAAAGGTGCTCTAAATATAGCAGGTAGCAGACCGTCCGGTTTATTTTCCGCAGGAACTGCACAAAAATACGTAAACGTAAAGGGTTGGCTCCCAGGTCGAGAAGTGGTGATTTTAGGCTCTGGCGATATAGGACTTATTATGGCAAGGCGCATGACGTTGGAGGGAGCGAAGGTACGCGCAGTGTGTGAAATCATGCCGTATTCAAGTGGCTTGAAGAGAAATATCGTACAGTGTTTGGATGACTTCGATATACCTTTGTATCTATCTCATACCATAGTTGAGATAGAAGGGCGAGATCGCGTGAGTGGGGTAGTTATTGCTAAAGTGGACGAAAATAGAAAGCCGATCAAGGGAACGGAGAAAAGATTTTCTTGTGATACCGTGTTGTTTTCCGTAGGACTAATACCGGAAAACGAATTGACTGCACAAGCAGGGATTAAATTATCTTCTCAAACAAAAGGCGCTGTAGTCGACCAAAATAGAGAAACCGAGATTGAAGGTGTATTTGCTTGTGGAAATGTTTTGCACGTACACGATCTCGTGGATTTTGTCTCCGAAGAGGCGGAGATTGCAGGAAAGAGCGCGGCAGATTACGCAAACGGTGTTAGAGGAGAGAAGGACTGCGTGGAGTGTGTTGCCGGAGAATCGGTTGGTTACGTTTTGCCTCAACTTATAGATAGAAAAGGTGGAGAGAACGTAAAGCTGTACTTTAGGGTACGCAAACCAATACGTGACGGTGAGATAAGATTAGAGTCGGGTGGCGTAACCATTTTTTCTAAACGTAAAAAGATTTTTACTCCGGGGGAAATGGAGAGCATTATTATCAAAAAAGAAGATTTAGCTAAATTTGACTCAAAAAGTGTACTTAGCGTAATAGGAGGATAAGGTATGAGGAAGAGAATTATTTGTACGGAATGTCCTTTAGGTTGCGAGGTAGAGGTCGAGTTAACAAACGGAGAGGTATCAAACGTAATCGGTAACGGGTGTATAAGAGGGAAGATTTACGCAACGAACGAGACGCTTTCTCCTAAAAGAATGGTCACTACGACGATGAGGACGGATAATGGTGTGATGGTTCCCGTTAAAACCTCAATCCCCGTTGATAAAACACTCGTGTTCGACGTAATTAAACTTATTAATAAAAGCACTGTAAAACTTCCAATCAAAATAGGACAAATACTCATTAAAGACGTGATTGACGGCGTGGATATTATATCTACCGCTTGTCTTGAGTAAATAAATCGGCGTAGACACTCTGTCTACGCCGTATTTTATATTCGGGGTTGACATTCTTGGTCGTAAGTTATATAATAACTGTATAATTTATTATAAGGAAGACGTATTATTATGGATCGTATTGACTTAAAAAGAAAGGTAGGAAATATTGAGCAACTTGCTTACGTTCGTGAAACGACTTTTTCATCGGGCAAAGCAAAAGGCGTGCGCGCACTTGAGGTTAATAACGGATTGATTAGTTTCACCGTAATTTGTGATAGGGGATTTGATATATCAGATATGAGATATAAAAACGTTAACCTATCATTTATCTCTAAAAACGGTGTGGTTAATCCTCATCTTATACATACTAACGCCGTTGGTTTCACTTCGTCCTTTACGGGAGGATTTTTGTATACTTGCGGATTGGACAACACGGGTGGTGACAAATTCGGCAAGGTAACGCACGGAAGTCAAACTACCGTTCCCACCTCTATCGTAAATATTGATAAATATTGGGACGGAAACGATTACGTTTTACAAGTTACCGGTATTATGGAAAATACTGCGTTATTTGGGCCTAACGTGATTATTGAAAGAACTATTACGACCTCTTACATGTCGGACGAGGTCAATATCCGTGATGAAATTATAAACGAAGCCTTTCTTGAAGCAAAATACAGACTCTTGTATCACTTTAACTTCGGTTATCCTTTGGTTGACGAAGGCGCGGAGATCGTAGCAGATATTTTATCTACTATCCCTCGTACTCCGGAATCTGCGGATAATATGGAAGATATGCTTAAGATTGACGCACCTAAAGACGAATATCCTGAATTCGTATTTTTCCATAAACTTCGCGGGGATTATCCGACCGTAGAACTTAGAAATGAAAAATTAGGACTTTCTGCTAGTTTGGCTTATTCCGCTAAAAACTTGGTGGAATTTACGGAATGGAAATCTATGGTTAGCGGTGATTACGCCGTTGGACTTGAGCCTGCATCCGTCAATATTGATAGTGACGATTTTTGCACTATTGCACCCCAGAGTAGCGTAGTGAACGAAATTACTTTTAAGGTAAAGGAAATATGATTAGATATTTTAGACTCGTAAC
Organism: Clostridia bacterium; assembly: GCA_017407285.1. Taxonomy (GTDB): domain Bacteria; phylum Bacillota; class Clostridia; order Christensenellales; family RUG350; genus RGIG2224. The sequence goes on along the minus strand of JAFQWW010000018.1, from coordinate 5,299 downwards.
CGAATATCTTTTAAACAAAAAGACCTTTTTGATATTGGGATTAACGACCTTAATTCCCGTATTGCTAATCGGTATCTTTTTAAGACCTATGGAAGAGTTGTTCGTGTTAAGTGATTTGTCTTTGGTTAAAGACGTGATGTCGTTTTTCGATATCTATTGGAGAACGACGGGATTTAATCAATCGCCATTGATGACCTTTGTCTCTCTTTTTGTGTTGTTATGTATGATAACCGTAGTAGTTGCAACCGTGGATAGACATATGAGAATAGGCGACTTGAAGTTTAGAAATCCTTTCAGACGAATAAATGAAAACTTTTGGGTAGTATTCCCGATTTTGGCAATTCTCATAATAGTTAAGGAAGTTTTTGACATCTTAGCCTTGCTTTTTGCCTATCTTTGGGCGTCCGTGAGCGCAGGGGTAATGGCTATTGCGTTGATTACTGTGAGTTATCTTTTAGTGTATGGATTGTTTTGCGTCGTCGTTGCACTATGTATAATGTGGATACCTCATACTCTCAACACAGGACTTTCTGCGCCTAAAACTTTCTCTGCATCCATAAAATTGGTGAGAGGTAAGACGTTCGTAATTGCAATTATGGTAGGTCTAGTCGCTTTACCTATTGCCGTTTTAAATTACTTCGGTATATATTTGGGTGGCGTTTTAAATATGGCTACGTCGGCAATTACCTATTTCGTGCTAACTATCTTCCTCGTTACGTTAATGTACGTCGTTTATTACGACACGACGGAACTTGAGCGAGAGGATTTGAACAAGGTTAGTATTTGGCATAAAACTAAGGTTCGTTAAGCGGAGGAAAATATGGGATTTATCAATTCGATTAAAATAGCTTTATCTAAAATAGGTTTAGCTTTCAAGGTGTTATTTCACGATATCGTAATAGCAGGTATCGTGTTTGCAATTTGTGCGGGCGTACTTGCTCCTCATTTTGATGCAATAGCAAAAACGATGATACAAAACGATGCGTTTGGTAAACTTGGAGCGAGCGTTAGTGCTTATTTGCAGGGAGATGCAATGGCGCTTACGACTTTCTTTACGGATTTTCAAGACGTATTTTCAGCAGTTGCGGATAATTTCGGCGTTGCTTTTATAGTTGCGTTTATTATGAGCTTCGTTTTGAGATTCTTAATACATTTGCGTGCTATTCCTATGTACGATATAGTTGATTTTTATATGACGGAAGGCTCCAATCACTATTTTATGGGCAATTATATGAGAAACATCGGTCGTTCTGCAAAATATTCTTTGTTTAGAATGTTATTGAGTATTCCGTTTGATATTATCATTTGGCTTGCCGCGTATTTCGTAGTTGGACATTTGTTTATTTGGTTAGGTTTTATTGCTCCTTTCGTCGTAATACTCTTTATCGTGGCTTTGCTTGCTTTACGTCAAACCATATTCTATTTCTGGGTTCCTATGATAGTTAAGGGCGAGAAAGTAGTAAAAGCGTTTGGAAAGAGTTTAAAACTCGTATTTTCACGTTTTGGGGAAATATTTATATCTATGTTCTCGTACAACGTTATGTGGCTTGCAGTTGTAGTTACGGTAGGATTATCCACCTATTTCGTAGGTCTTCTCGTTGCAGTACCGTTATTGTCCGTGTTGTTGTCTGCAATGCAGTTAGTAAAAGTGCACGATATAAACAAAATGCGTTATTATTCGGCAGGAGACGAGGTTGTCGTTCCCTCCGTTATTGAAGACGTAGAGGTAGAGGACAAGGAGCAAGATTACGAGGTTTCTGAGGACGATATAGTCGGAGGGGAGAACTAATGGGCGTTTTATACGTCGTTGCAACCCCTATAGGAAATCTTTCAGATATATCGAATAGAGCGCTAGAGGTATTGTCGTCTGTGAGTGTTGTTGCGGCGGAAGATACGCGCGTTAGCGGTCTGTTGTTGGATCGATTTGGAATAAAGAAACCGCTCGTTAGTTATCATAAGTTTAACGAAAAAGAAAAAGCGGAGAATTTGATAGAACGGTTAAAAGAAGAGGACTTTGACGTTGCTATTATAACGGACGCTGGAACTCCTTGTATATCTGATCCGGGGAGCGTGTTGGTTGCAAAAGCCTATCAAAACGGTATTCAAGTCGTGGGAATTCCGGGTGCAAGTGCCGTGACTTTAGCGTTATCGGTGAGTGGTTTTGATACGACGAGCTTTGCTTTTTACGGTTTTTTTCCAAGAGGCAAGAAAGAACAGTCGGAATTTTGCTTGAAAATTAAATCAGACACTGCAAAATGCGCCGTTTTTTACGAATCTCCTAAGAGAATATTGAAGACGTTGGAGTGTTTGAGCGAGTATTTTGGAGAAGACGATATTTGTTTGTGCAACGACTTAACCAAGAAATTCGAGAGAATTTATAGGGGTGACGTGAATAGCGTATTGAATGACGTGAAAGAGAACGACAAATACGATCTTGGAGAATACGCGATAGTTATAGAAAAGAAAGAAATTGCTCAAGTACAAGAAGAAGGAGAGTTGTCTTTAGAGGCAAGAATTTTCGATAAATACATACAAGGATATACTATAAAAGATGCCGTTGAGGAACTAACAAAAAACGGATTTAATCGTAACGATGCGTATTCTGCAGGACTTAATGTAAAGAAATATCTTAATTAGTTGAGAACAACCGCAAGAGAGCGGTTGTTCTTATATTTATATTAAATTTAGATATTTATAATAGTTAATAAAATTATTTTAAAAAATTTTCCAATATTTAAGGTATTTTTGAAAGTTTTGTCGTATATAAAGAATGTAGTCAAAAAAGGATATAGAGAATGGCGGATTTTGGTATTAATGATAATTGGCTCGAAGAGCTAAAGTCGAGAACGGATATACTTACTGTGATAGGTAAATATACCCGATTGACGAGAAAGGGCAGATCTTATTGGGGATTGTGCCCGTTTCATCATGAAAAGACTCCGTCGTTTTCCGTAAACCCCGAAGGACAGTTTTATCATTGTTTCGGTTGTGGCGTTGGTGGTGACGTTATAAAATTCGTTATGCAGATTGAGAGCGTGGATTTTATGGATGCCGTAAAATTGTTAGCGGAACAAGCAGGAATGAAGCTTCCGGAGTTTGGTGACGGTTCTAAAATGCGCGAAATGAAACAAAAAAAGGACAAGTTGCGCGCAATGATGAAAGATACTGCTCGTCATTATCATGAAAACTTGATGACGGCAGGTGGTAAGCCCGCTTTAGATTATTTAAGACAACGAGGGGTAGAAGATAAATACATAGTAAGATTTGGTTTAGGCGCATCTCTTGGTTTTTCTGAAATAATAGATTTTTTGACGAAGAAAGGTTACGAAAAAGACCTTATGGTAGAGGCAGGTATCGCGGAGGTAAAAAACGGCAGATACTTTGACGCTCTTTTTTCTCGTTTGATTTTTCCTATATTTAACAATTTTGGCGAAGTCGTTGCTTTCGGTGGTAGAAAGCTTGAAAAAACGGATTTTGCAAAATATAAAAACGCTACTAATACCGTTTTGTTTGACAAGAGTAAAAACTTGTATGGTATAAATCTTTTGAGTAAACTCAAACAAAGAGAGCGCATCACGTCGGTTATTATGGTTGAAGGTTATATGGATACGATCAGCCTAGTTCAAGCCGGAGTGGAGAACGTTGTCGCGAGCATGGGAACGGCACTCACACCGTTGCAAGCCAAAAAACTTAAGAATTATACTGATACCGTTTATATATGTTACGACGGTGACGGTGCGGGGCAAAAGGCGACTTTGCGTGGATTAGATATCTTGAAAGACGCAGGATTGAAGGTGCTTGTTATGAGCTTGCCTGACGGAATGGATCCCGATGATACCGTTAAGAAACTTGGTAAAGAAGGTTTTGAAAAACTAATGAGCGAGGCAAAACCCCTTATAGAGTACAAACTTTATTTGGCGGAAAAGTTGCTTGACGGATCTTTGCAAGGTAGGGTTAATTATGCAAATAGCGCGGTAGACGTCTTAAGACTTATAGACGGTAGCGTGGAAAAAGAGGCGTATTTACCTAAAATTGCGGAGAAGAGTAAACTTTCAATAGACTCGTTGAAGAGAGATTTGTACGATTTGACCAAGCAGAAAAAGGAAGAAGATCCTAATGTTATTCAAGAGGTTCGTATCGTACAAAAACCTGAAAAGGATATGGCGTATTATTCTGCTGCGAGATTTATCTTGTCTGCAATGTTGTCCAAAAGAGATTACGCGTACGAAGGCGAGTCTTTATCGTCATATTTTGATAACTCAACGCATAAAGACGTTTATAACTACGCAACGTTGTGTGTGCAAGAAGGGAAGAGAGTCGTTGCAGGAAATCTATACGGAACGGTGGACGACGAAGAGTTGGATGCAATACTAGGCACGACCTTGTCTGCAGGCGACGAGATTGGTGAGGCTAGATTTTTCAAAGAATGTGTTTTGAGATTGAAAAAACGCTATTTGGATAAAGAAATTGCAAATCTTTCCGCAAGAATAAGCGAAGAAAAAGACGCAGATAAAAAGAAAGAATTATTAAACGAACTTAACGAATTGATTTTACGATCGAAAAAGGTTTAGGAGGAATATATGGAGAACAAGGAAGCGGTTATAAAAGCCGAGGTTGAAAAGCTTATTGAAATCGCACGAGTAAAAGGTCAATTAGCTGAAGAAGACATAGTTGCGCGCATGGAAAAGCTTGAGGCAACTGCGGCGGAAGTTGAAACCGTTTTTAAGGCGTTAGAAGCTGAAAAAATCACTATAGTCGAGACGAATATCGCAGAAACCGAGGATATCTTCGAGAAAATCAAAGCAGATATTAACGTAGACGACTCCGTTAAAATGTATCTTAAAGATATTGGACAAGTTCCGCTTTTGTCTAAAGAAGAAGAGCGTGATTTGGCAGAGAAGATGACTAACGGAGATCAGAGAGCAAAGGAAAGATTGAGCGAAGCAAACCTTCGACTCGTCGTATCTATTGCAAAGCGTTACGTTGGTCGTGGTATGCAATTTTTGGATCTTATCCAAGAGGGTAATCTTGGACTTATGAAGGCTGTAGAGAAGTTTGACCATACGAAAGGATTTAAGTTTTCTACTTACGCTACTTGGTGGATACGTCAGGCTATTACTAGAGCTATTGCCGATCAAGCGCGTACCATTCGTATCCCCGTGCATATGGTTGAGACGATAAATAAGCAGATGAGAGTATCTCGTCAACTTTTGCAGATTTACGGACGTGAACCGACGCCCGAAGAAATTGCGTCCGCTATGGGCACTACGGAAGAGCGTGTTCGTGAAATACAAAAAAT
>JAFQWW010000017.1 GCA_017407285.1 Clostridia bacterium | reverse complement strand
GTTTTTCTTATCAAAGTTTGCGGAAACAAATAAACGATGGCTGATAGATTTATAAAAGTTTGCGCGTTCATAAATCGTTTAGAGCGACGCTTTGGTAATCTTAACGAATACTTTGCGGAAATTTTCGAAGGTCGGGCCGACCACGACAACATTATCGGCATGTTTTATCTATACGATCAGATAGACGGACTAGATATCGACTTTTCAGAATACAACGCAAGATTCGGAGATCGTACCTTTGAATGGCAACTTGAAAAGGTTAAAGTTATCGCAAAAGAGATTTATTACGTAATGAAAAATTGTCCCGAATATAAACCCGAAAAGGGGATTACTAACCGATATAAGTCAAATAATTGGTATGATTTATAGTAAAGTATAATAAAAAATCCCGTTTTGTATAATAATCAACAAAACGGGATTTTTCTTATAAGTTTATTTTATATTTTCTCAACCTTTACGCCGTCCATAATTCCGCTATCTTCAGCGTAACCTTCAAGCGCGTTACCAAAGGTATTTATAACAGCAAATTCTAGTTTGTGTTCGCCTTTTTGTAAACGTAGTTCATACGAGTATGGAGCGTGGAACAATTTAGCGTATTTTTCGCCGTCTACGCTCAATTCTAAAATTGCCGACACCTTATTCAAGCTTATACGATATTCTCCGTCCTCCTCAATTTTGAGCGTCGTGGAATAGGTACAAAGTCCAGAATAGAAGTTTTGTCCCTGAAGTGCCCAAGAGCATTTAGTTGAGAGGGCAGTTCTTCTTGGGTTAATAGCGATTTTAGCATATTTAGGAACGAAGGTCGACGCGTTGTAGATAGAAATGGTATTCTTATATTCGTCGTATTCTGCGTTGAGATCCAAATCAAATTCGCCTTCGAGAATGATTCTCTCACTAAAATGGATAACTTCCTTCTTTTCTACACTCAATACGTTCTTGCCGGCTACAGCTTGAAGCGCAAACGCGGAATAGTTTTCGTCAAAAATGCGAGTAAATTCGCCCTTGTCTACGACTGCGCCGTTAAAGGTAATTTTAGTGATTTTTTCCATAGAAATTTCAGGAACCTTTAGGACGAGAGGACACTCAAACGTGGACTCGAAAACAAAGTCGTAACTGCTACAATCGTCCGTTTTTGCCATTCCTTCTCCGTCTTTTTCCCATCTCTCAAGCAATATGTTATTGGGAGCGGAGAAAGTAACGTCCATAACGTCAGGAAGATCAACGTAATGAGTTCCTATTCTCGGCAAATCGGGGATATCGTCGTAATTTTTGGAAATATAATAAATATCGCCAGGATAAAGCAAGATATCTTTTTGTCTACCGTATGCGGAAATTACGCCTTTTACGGGTTCATATCCTTCTACGTTAGATATAAAGGTAAATTCTTCTCCGTCGATATCTTTTCTAATAATATACGGCGTACCTTCGCCAACGTATGAAACTGAACAGGGGATCAACTCTTTTAACTTATCAAGTTCATCGCCCGATATAAGCGTAATTCCTGCATCTTTTAATCCTTTCTTTTCTTCCTCACTCAATTCAAATCCTGCAATAACTGCTACTTTGAATCCTAATTTTTGAGAAACGACCTTCTTGTAATCACAAATAACGAAACCGTAGGGGAGTCTGTTTAATTGTGAGAAAGCGCGGAAATATTCAGTAGAATTAAATTTATTACGCCATACGGCACACGCAGGATCAAGCAAAGCAATAGGTGCAATAAGCTTACCTTTTGCCATCATACAACAACGCTCACTCATCTCGTCGTTAAAGGCGTTAATCGTGGGGTTATGCATGCTATGACGCGAGAAATCAGGCGGAGCAAAGTATTTAGCAGGTCCAAAGAATTTGTGATGATATGCGTGCGGAACGATGAAAGTTACTCCTTGCATTATTTGGAATGCAGATATTCTACGCAAATCAGAGGGGGTTGCGCCAAAGTTGGTTGCGGCAAACATCTCACACATAACGCCTTTTTTATCGTACATAAAAGCGGTAGATGCGGCTTGCTTTACTCTCGTTTCGCGCGATACGTCTGCAAAGTTCGGCATCTTCTCACGTTTTAGAGGTAAGCCCCAAACCTGTTTTTGTGCGTACCAATCTTGAATTCTCATATGTCTTCCACCGTCTTGAGAGAAGAGTTCGTGGTCAGTACCAGGGAAATCAAAATTGCTTTGAATATCGGAAAATCTTCCTTCGGTTAAAAGAGAGGAACGAGGTGCTTCGCCGTAGGTATAAGGAGAGGAATCACTTGAGTGACCGGTATACATCAAACCGTGCGCTCTGTGCCAAGCATAGTTATTCTTAAACCAACTCTGGTACAAAAGACCGGCAAACTCCCAATAGTCCTCGGCTTGAGGAATATCTCGTCTAGCAATAACGTCTTTCATAAAAGGAGTGATATCATAACCGTATTTTGCTTCAAATCTTTCCTCGAAATTAACTGCCCAAGGAAAATAGTTTAATCTCGTTGAATCCTTTTTGAATAATACCTCAGGCAAAACTCTGCGGTTATCAGCGTCAGAGAAGAAACCAACTATGGTGTTACCAAAGTATTCTCCAACTTCCTTTAGATATCTTTCATATACTAATTCAATAAACAATTCACTAGATTTAGGATTTTCGAAAGCAGGGAACCCTCTATTTGCTTCGTAAACCTTCAATTCGCCTTGTTCATCTAAGTTTATATGCAATTGTTTAAGTGTTGGATCGATTTTTTCAATCTGTCCACCAACGCTTCCCGGGGGATAGTCGAATCCGTCGTTAAGCCAAAT
>JAFQWW010000016.1 GCA_017407285.1 Clostridia bacterium | reverse complement strand
TCACGAGGCACAAAAGACTCGGCGGAGATAACCTCGTTGTTAGGATTCTCGCCAACTTGCGCTATATGGTCTACCGATGCGTTCAATATCCATTTTGCAAAGGCTTGAGCGCGTCCGTTTGCCAAGCGCACCATAGCGTAAACGTCCTCGTTGATATTTCCGTCGTACTTAACGGGGGTTTCAATAGTAATAGTGTTGTGCGCTCCACCACCCGTGATATCACAGTACTGGTTGTAGCAGAAATACTGATAACCTTTAGAACCGAATACGAAAGCGGTATTTATCTGCCACTCTATCTCACTGTGGATAGGACAACGTGCACCTGATCTGCTATCTCCCCAACCGGAAACCTCGATAAAGTTCCAGAAAGGAGTCTCCGATCCTTTGATTTTCAAGCTGTAGTCTTGACAATATCTACGAGTAACTGCAAGTTGCTCGAAGTGACGAGCGTTCAACTCAGGGTAGAACAAATGTGAATCACAGCCCAATCCGTTTGCCCAAAGAGGATAGAAGTCATAAGAGAAAACTTCGGGTTTGAAGTCGTCCATGTAGGTCTTATAATAATACTCGTATTCTGCGAGTTTTTCGTAGTTTTTCCACAAATCTGCTCTGTTTTCCTCAACACAGTAGTCCTCTGCTCCCAATACGAAAGCGTGTTTCGGGGAGTTTACGGGAAGAAGGTTTATGTAGAACAACTTACGAGGATATTTGTCCACGAAAGATTTGTGAGATGCGTTTTTATTGATACTAGTAAGCTCGGGTTTACCAGTTTTTTCGATACCCTTTCTCGTGTAGATATTGTGTCCTTCTACCCAAGAGGACGTTCCCGGCTCGTCCACTACGTGCCAACCTGCAAGAGAAGCGTATCCCTTTTCGTGCGCTTTGTCGTAGTTTATCAAAACGTGCTCGTTGTCGTCTTTAACCATAACCATAGCGCCGTATTTTTCAAGAAGCTTGAATATCTCGTGATAATGCTCGTTAGTCGTACCCCAACGAATTTGTCCGATACAAATCATAATATTACAGCCAGAGCCTACGAATTCACGAATATTCCAGTCCAAAGTTACGTTTTCTGCAAAATAACCAACGGAAGGCTCGATATACGCTCCTATCGGTAATACGTCTTTACCTAAAAACTCGTACGTCCACTTAGGTGCGTAGTGCTTCTTTATGCTAATATTCTTTTGATAAAGTCTATCGTACTTGGTTTGCTTGGTGTTATAAAAAGCAAGTTCTCCTACCTCTTTTACGCTCTCTGGCAACTCCACACTCTCCAAGTTTTCACAATCACGGAAAGCAGAATCTCCCACGCGCTCACACGTAGAATTTTCTTCAAACACGATCTCTTTTATTGCTTTGTTACCACGGAAAGCAGAATCTGCTATTTCCTTAACGGTATTGGGGATAAGAATTTTTTCTTGATTCTTTGCGCAATCACAAAGACCAACTAGTTTATCTCCCTTCATGACTAAGATTTCGCTCATATAATTTCTCCTTAAATAAACGTCATTAACAAAATTATATCATAAATAAAAAGTTTTGCAATAATAAATACAAAAATACTCTAAATTCTCACAAAAAAACGCTCTCATTTTCGTACGAATTGGTACAAAAGTGAGAGCGTATAATTTTATTTTATTAAGCGTCTAACAATACTGCAAAGCCTTCGCCTGCCGCACACTCTACGGTCAAAGACTTGCCGGAGAATGAGTACTCTTTTTTATCATAAATATATTTACCCTTAACCTTTTTATTGAAATTCAAGGTAATAGCACCGTTATTCAAGGCACGGTTAGAGTTGTTACATACGAAATAGAGTTCTTGAACCTCGCCTGCTACGCCTTCT
>JAFQWW010000015.1 GCA_017407285.1 Clostridia bacterium | reverse complement strand
TTACGCTATGGTGCGCTTGGCAAACGGACGCGCTCAAGCCTTTGCAAAATGGATATTGAACGCATCGGTAGACCATATAGCGCAAGTTGGCGAGAATCCTAACAACGAGGTTATCTCCGCCGAGTCTTTTGTGCCTCGTGATAAAGATTTCAAGTGGTCTTTGAAGGATTCTTGTGGTAAAAATCACTTGGTAAGCTATATGAAGTACTACAAGAACAACGACAAATACGTAGAAGGCGTAGCAGGCGAGGTTCAAGAACTCTATTTCGTATGTAACAACTCTAACCGTGCGTTGAATAACGGTGCTATTACCTTGAATTTCAATAAAAAGGTTAAGGGTAAATATATTTATGATAAAAAAGAGTACTCATTCTCTGGCAAGTCTTTGACCGTAGAGTGCGAAGCAGGCGAAGGTTTTGCAGTGTTATTGGACGATTAATTGAATTAATATGGGAAAAGCCAACGAAAATTCGTTGGCTTTTATATTTGCATAGTATCGACAAAATGGAAATTTTATGATATAATTTTTTTATAATACTTGAAAGAGGGCTAAATATGGAATTATACTTGAAACTTGCTAAAGAATTTGGTATTCGTGCGGATTACTCGCAAAATATCGTAAATTTGATTGAAGACGGAAATACTATTCCTTTTATTGCGCGTTACAGAAAGGAGCAAACGGGTAGTTGCGACGATCAGGTTTTGCGTGAGTTTTCAGATAGACTTAATTATCTTAAAAATCTTGAAAAGCGTAAAGCCGAGGTTGCCTCCTCCATTGACGAACAGGGCAAATGGACGGCAGAGATTGCTATTGCGCTTGAAAACGCTCAAACCTTGACCGAGGTCGAAGATATATACCGTCCGTACGTTAAAAAGCGTAAGACGCGCGCAACCGTCGCTATTGAAAAAGGATTAGAGCCTTTAGCAGAAATCATTCTAGAGGGCGTAAAAAGCCTTAAAGATATTAAAACTATTGCAGAGACATTTATAGACGAGGAAAAAGGAGTAAAGTCCGCAGACGAGGCAGCGTCAGGCGCTTTGGATATTATTGCCGAGCGTATGAGTGACAACGCTGAGCTTAGAAAGACTTTGCGTTCCCTTCTTTTTGATACGGGTGTTATTAGCACGGTTTTGGACGAGGAAAACGAAAAAGCCAAGACCTACGATATGTACAAGGACCATCAAGAAAAGATATCCACCATTCCTTCTCACCGTATACTTGCAATTAACCGTGGAGAGAAAGAGGAGTGCTTGAAGGTCGCGCTTATGATGGACGTAGAAGTCGCTATTGAGAAAATCTTGTTGACGGTGGATGCAAGCGGAAAAACTACTGCGCCCTTATTGGATAGAGCGGCAAGGGATAGTTATAAAAGACTCATTTTCCCCTCTATTGAGCGTGAGATAAGAAACACTTTAACCGATACTGCAAGCGAACAAGCGATAAAAATGTTCGAGGTCAACCTTCGTCCATATCTTATGCAACCGCCACTAAAGGGCAAGCGCATTTTGGGCTTGGATCCGGCGTATCGTACGGGTTGTAAAATAGCCGTTATAGACGAGTCGGGTAACGTTTTGGATACGACCGTCGTATATCCTACCCCTCCTCAAGAGAGAATAGAGGAAGCGCAAGACAAACTATTAAAACTTATAGCAAAACACAACGTTAACGTTATATCCATAGGTAACGGAACGGCATCTAAAGAGTCCGAGATATTCGTGGCTAATATGATAAAAGAGTCGGGTATAAACGTGTCGTATGCAGTTGTAAACGAGGCGGGAGCGTCCGTGTATTCCGCGTCCAAACTTGGCGCAACCGAGTTTCCGGAATTTGACGTTTCTTTGCGTTCTGCGGTGTCTATTGCAAGACGACTTCAAGATCCGCTTGCCGAACTTATTAAGATAGACGTAAAGAGTATTGGCGTTGGTCAGTATCAGCACGATATGCCCGAAAAACGTTTGGACGAAGTGTTGGGTGGCGTCGTTGAGGATTGTGTAAATAGCGTAGGCGTTGATCTAAACACGGCAAGCGAGAGTTTGCTCTCATACGTTGCGGGCGTTGGTAAGACGATTGCTAAAAACATCGTAGAATATAGAAAGAAAAAGCCTTTCGAGTCCCGTGTCGAACTTTTGAAAGTAAATAAACTTGGGGAAAAGGCGTACGAGCAGTGTGCAGGATTTTTGAGATTGCACGGAGAAAACGTGTTGGACAACACTGCAGTTCACCCCGAGCGTTACGAGAGCGTAGAACTTTTACTACAAATTTTCGGTTACGATAAATCTAGTATCGTAAACGGCAGAATTAAGGAATTACCTGCTCAAATTGAAAAATTAGGATACAAAACGGTTGCAGAAAAGTGCGGTATAGGCGAGCCTACTTTGCGTGATATAGTAGGAGAGTTGTTGCGCCCCGGTCGTGATATCCGTGACACCTTGCCTCCTCCCGTTCTTCGTTCCGATTTGATGGATATGAAGGACTTAAAAGAGGGCATGGAATTATTAGGCACGGTTAGAAACGTTATAGACTTCGGCGTATTTATAGACATTGGCGTTCATCAGGACGGTTTAGTTCATATATCCGAGATAAGTAACGGTTACGTCAAGCATCCTTCCGACGTTTTGAAGGTTGGTGATCAAGTAAAGGTCAGAGTTTTAGGGGTAGATTTGAACAAAAAGAAGATATCTTTGTCCCTTAAAACGTCAGACAATCCCGGTGGCGTAGGCGGAGTAGAAAAGAGTGATCGTGAACGTCGTGAAGGTAGACAAAAGGCGCAACGTGAGCGCCGTGAGAGTCGTCAAGCACCCCAAAAGAGTTTGGACGATATGCTTCACTCATTGCAAAGTAAGTTTAACAAAAGGTAAAATTTGGATTATCAAAACGAGGTAAAAAGCGCGATAAATGGCGCAAAATCAAAAAATTTTTGGAGGGTAGAGGTCTTTGATTCCTTGCCCTCCACTAACGATTACCTAAAAAAACTCGCGCAAGAAAAATCGGAAGGAGAGGTCGTCGTATCCCGCGTACAAACTCGTGGAAGAGGCAGACAAAATCGTGTTTTTTCTTCTCTTGACGGCGGACTCTACGTAAGCCTTTTATTGCATCCTGATACCTTTCCCGTTAATAAAATAACCGCGATGACGGCGGTGTCCGTTAGAGATGCAATTGAGGAAGTTTTTGGACTTGATTGTGATATAAAATGGGTAAACGATATTTTTTTGGGCGGTAAAAAGGTAGCGGGAATACTCGCAGAATCTTCCTTTTTATGCGAAAGCGTTAAATACGTCGTACTTGGTATAGGCGTAAACGTTTATACGCCTAAAGAAGGTTTCCCTGACGAATTAAATGATATAGCACGCGCTCTATCCGACGTTAAGGTGGAAAAGAGGGGAGAACTTTTAGCTAAAATTTTGGACAATATATACGCTCATTACGTAGAGGGTGTGGAGTACGTGTCAAAGTATCGTGAAAAATCCTATCTTGTAGGTAAACTCGTAACCGTAGACTTAAAATCGGAAAGGGTGGAAGGCATTGTGCTCGCGGTCGACGACGATTGTAAACTCGTCTTGAATACGCTAACTGGTGTGAGAAAACTCTTCTCGGGCGAAGTTATTAAGGTGAGATTGTGAATTTGAAGGTTATTGCTAAAATTGAAAATGATTTTCCAACCAAATTCGGACTTCCTCGTCAAAGTGGACTATCCAAGGTTCAAGCAAAGATAGTGTTTGAGAAAGAATACGGGGATGAAAACGCTTTTAGGGGACTAGAAGAGTTTTCCCACGTTTGGGTTTTGTGGGGCTTTTCCGAGGTGGAGGACAAAGAATTTTCGCCTACCGTTAGACCGCCTAGACTTGGTGGAAATAAGAGAATGGGCGTATTTGCGACAAGAGCACCTTATAGACCTAATCCTATTGGACTAAGTTGCGTGAAGTTGGATAAGATAGAAAAGCGTGACGGTCGAGTCGTGCTTTTTATAACGGGTGCGGATATGATGAGTGGAACGCCCGTGTACGACGTAAAACCGTATATTCCTCATTCCGATTGCGTTCAAGCAACCTCTGGTTTTTCGGGAAAAGTTTTGGATTACGAATTGGAAGTTGAGTTTTCGGATAGCGCAAAAGGCGCACTTACAAAGAGCGATATGGAGAGTTTGCGCGAAGTTTTAGCCCAAGATCCTCGTCCGTCGTATAAAGAGGACGGAGATAAGAGGTACGGATTTTTGTGGAAAGATAAAGAGATAAAGTTTAGAGTAATAGAGGGTGTTTTGACCGTATTAGAGGTGGAGGTTGTGAGATGACGGAAAGAAGATTGGCAGAGATAATAATAGATAACGCGTTGCGTTTTCACGACGACTCCACCGGACTTAAACCATCTTTAGTTATAGACAAAGAGGATTATTCCGATTTTAATATCGAGGAAGTCAAAAAGGTGTTGGAGGAATACGGATTTGATTTGGTGGACGGAACTCAAGCACCTCCTCCTTTTTGTGAGATGGAGGAAGATTTCAAATCACGCAAGTGGTACATATATCAAATAGAATAGAAATAGCCCTTTTATCGAAGGGCTTTTCTTTTACAAAAATTTAAAATTTTGTACAATTTTCGTCTAAAAATACAAAAAAAGGTATTGAAAACGAAGGGGTATGTGTGCTATAATATATAAAAGTAATAAAATTCGGTTGATTTTTTAGGTTTGACTGTTTGATCGGTAGTCGAAAGACTCACTTCGTTCGTATTTGTTTTATAGAGGGGAGAAAATACGGTCTTAAAAAAGGGAAAAGACCAACCTATACGGTTGGCTTTTGTGGTATTTTGCGGGACTATTTGTTTTGTCTCCAATTTAGTGGGTAATAGCGTTTTCTAAAGAAAACGAGATGATAAGGGAGGATATTATGATTACGCACAAGAAAGAATGTGTGGCTATGCTTTTAGCAGGCGGACAAGGTACTAGACTTGGAGTTTTGACTCGTGACGTTGCAAAACCTGCAGTGCCTTTCGGCGGTAAGTACCGCATTATCGACTTTACGTTGAGTAACTGTATCAACTCAGGTATCGACACGATAGGCGTTTTGACGCAATATCAGCCGTTTGAATTGAACAATTATATCGGTAACGGTCAACCTTGGGACTTGGACAGAATTAACGGAGGCGTTTTCGTTCTGCCCCCTTACGTTAGAGGTAAAACGGGTGAGTGGTACAAGGGTACTGCTAACGCTATTTACCAAAATATTAAATTCGTAGATAACTACAATCCCGATTACGTTCTCGTTTTATCGGGCGACCACATATATAAAATGGACTACGACAAGATGCTCGACGCACATAAAGCGGAGAATGCAGATTGTACGATAGCCGTTATAGACGTACCTTTGGAGGAGGCGTCTAGATTTGGTATTATGAAGACCGAGGACGGTGGCAATCGTATTACCGAATTCTTTGAAAAACCCAAAAATCCCGTTAGCACTAAAGCCTCTATGGGTATATACATTTTCAACTGGAAAATGCTTAGAGAGTATTTGATAGCGGACGAAGAAGATAAAAATTCGGACAATGACTTTGGTAAAAATATTATTCCTCGTATGCTTGGAGACGGCAAGAGAATGTATGCGTACGGTTTTTCGGGATACTGGAAGGACGTAGGTACTATTCATTCCTTGTGGCAAGCAAACATGGATTTGTTGGATAGTAATTCTGGCATAAACCTTGCGGACGGCAAGTGGAAGATTTATGCAAGAAATAACGCTTTCCCTCCTCATCACATTGGCGAGTCCGCTTGCGTTAAGAAGAGTATTATCAGTGAGGGCGGAGATATAAACGGCGACGTTTCCGAGTCCGTAATATTCCAGAACGTTACGGTCAAGAAGGGCGCGGTTGTCGAACATTCCGTAATAATGCCCGGCGTTGTCATAGAAGAGGGGGCTAAAGTTCATCACGCAATTATTGCGCAAAACACTATCATCGGTCGTGATAGCGTAATAGGCGGAGAATTGACCTCGGAAGACGATATCACTGTAATAGGCGCAAACGCGTGCATTCCTGACGGCACGGAAATCGAAAAAGGCGTAATGTTGGAGGGTAGATAAATGAATGCAATGGGTATAATTTTTGCAAGTGACAGAGAGGTAAAACTCAACGAACTCACGATCCATAGAACTACTGCTTCCTTGCCTTTCGGTGGTCGTTATAGACTTATAGACTTTGCTCTATCCAATTTCGTTAATAGTGGTATTACCCGTATTGGAATTATCGCAAAGAACAACTACAATTCCTTGATGGACCATATAAGAATGGGTAGGGATTGGGATTTGAATAGAAAAAATTCGGGAATTATGGTTTTCCCGCCTTTCGTTCGCGCTACCTCTCAAGAGGTTTACAAAGGTAAAATCGAGGCACTTTATACTAACTTGAGTTATATAAAGGAAGCTAAAGAAGATTACGTCTTTATCGTCAACAGCAATATCGCGGCTAACATTGATTTTGAGGCGGCGGTTGAGAAGATGGAGGAAAAACAAGCCGACCTTTTGGTATTTACCGCGCGTATGACTTATGCAAATTCAAGACGTGCTATCATATCCACGGACGAGAACGATAGAATAACGGACGTGCTTTTCTCGGACGCATTTAACGGAGAGGAGCATTTAGTTGGTATCAACGCATACGTTATCCGTCGCGACTTGTTGTGTTTCTTGATCGAAACGGCGTACGCTAGAAGCTTGGTTGATTGGGAAAAGGACGTTTTGCAAGCGCAGTATAAAAATATGCATATGCTCTCGTATGAAATAAAAGAGCACGTTGCTATGATAGACGATATCAAGTCCTATTTTAAAGCAAGTATGGATTTGTTGGATAAAAACGTTAGAGAAGAACTTTTCCACAAAAACGGTAACGTTTTGACCAAGGTTAAAGACTCTTCTCCCACGACGTACGGAGAAAACGCCGTTATCAAAAATTCTTTGATAGCAGACGGTTGCGTTATAGACGGCGTGGTAGAAAACAGTATACTTTTCCGTGGCGTTAAGGTAGGAAAGGGAGCGCATATATCTAATTCTATCGTTATGGAGCACGCGGATATTGGGGAAGGTGCAAAACTCTCCTACGTTATAACGGATAAGAAGGTTACGGTTAGCCCGAACTGTTCGTTGTCGGGATTTGCTACCTATCCTATCGTTATAGTTAAAGGTAAGACGGTATAAGGAGTAAGATATGAAAATATTATTTGCAGCAAGTGAAGCAGTACCTTTTATAAAAACGGGTGGTTTGGGCGACGTTGCAGGCGCACTTCCCGCTGAACTTAACAAACTTGAAAACGATACTAGGGTAATTTTGCCTTTGTACGGAGATATTGTGGAAAAATACCGCACTACTATGTCTTACGTTGGTTCGACAGTCGTTTCTCTTTCTTGGCGTAACCAGTATTGTGGCGTTTTCGAGCAGGTTTTAGACGGTGTTAAGTATTATTTTATAGACAACGAGTACTATTTCAAACGTTCTGGTCTTTACGGCTTTTACGATGACGGAGAAAGATTTGCTTTCTTTGCTCGCGCCGTATTAGAGGTTCTACCTTTGATAGATTTCTATCCCGACGTTTTGCATGCAAATGATTGGCACACCGCCTTAATTCCCGTATTTTTGGACGCTTTTTATATTCATCGTGAAGAGTATAAAAATATTAAAACACTCTACACCATTCATAATATTGAGTTCCAAGGCAAGTACGGCCGTGATATAATAGGGGACGTTTTAGGTCTACCTGAAGAAAAGGTTTCTATCGTGGATTACGCTGGTTGCGTAAACTATATGAAGGGTGCAATCGAGGCTTCTAACGCCGTTAGTACGGTGTCTAAGTCCTACTCTCAAGAGATATTAGATCCCTTTTACGCTTACGGACTAGAGGATATATTGCGCCGTAAAAAGGATAAAATTCACGGTGTAGTTAACGGTATCGATACTAACGTATTTAATCCTAAACGTGACAAAGCGTTATTCAAAAACTACGATAAAAAGAGCGTAGAGGACAAGAAAGAGAACAAAAAAGGCTTGTGCGAAATGCTCAATATTAGTTATAGAGAAGACGTTCCCGTAATCGCTATGATCACTAGACTCACGGAACAAAAAGGTTTTGACCTAGTGATAAGAGTTATAGAGGATATTATGTGCAGAGACGTCCAACTCGTCGTACTTGGTACGGGAGATTGGAGATACGAAACCAAACTTCGTGACGTTGAGCAGAAATATCAAAACAAAATGCGCGCACTCATTACATTCTCGGCAGATCTTGCGCAAAAACTTTACGCATCAAGCGATATGTTCTTGATGCCTTCGAAGTTTGAGCCTTGCGGATTGTCCCAGATGATAGCAATGCGTTACGGAAGCGTACCTATCGTTCGCGAAACGGGTGGTCTACGTGATACCGTAGTACCCTTTAATGGCGAGAAAGGCACGGGCTTTACCTTTTATTCTTATAACGCCTACGATATGTTGGGTGCTATTGACCGTGCGATTGCAGTCTATAACGACAAAGAAAGTTGGAAAAAGGTCGTAGAAAACGGTATGAAAGCAGATTTTAGTTGGAAGAAATCGGCTAAAGAATACGTTAAAATCTACGAAAAATTAATAAAATAAGGAACTTAAAAGGAAAGAATGAAGAATACTATCACAGCCACGCAAATTGAACAACTCGTTACCCTTAAAACGCAAAGAATTTTCGGTATCAAGCCTGAGGACGCAACCCAAAAGCAAATCTATAAAGCTTTGTGTTTAGTCGTTCGTGATATCTTGACCGAAAAAAGGGTAAATTACAAACAGAAGATTAAAAAACAAGACGTTAAACAGGTTTACTATATGTCTATGGAGTTTTTGCTCGGTAGATCTTTGAAAAACCATTTGTTTAACCTTGGAATTTTAGAAGAAGCAAGAACGGCTATAAAATCTCTCGGTTCTAATATAGATAACCTTTTGGAGATAGAGCCTGATGCAGGTCTTGGAAACGGAGGCTTGGGCAGACTTGCCGCAGCCTATATGGATTCTTTGACCTCACTAAATTATTGCGCTACCGGTTTTTCCATAAAGTATGAATACGGTATTTTTGCGCAAAAGATCGTGGACGGTTGGCAAACCGAAATGCCCGACCGTTGGCTAGAGGACGGAGAGGTTTGGCTTGCTCCTCGTGTAGACGACACCTTTAAGGTTAACTTTGGCGGTCGCGTGGAGGAAGAATGGACGGAGTCGGGACTTAAAACGCGTTTAGTTAACTGTTCCACCGTACTTGCCGTTCCTTACGATATGCACGTATCCGGTTACGACGCTATTGCAGTTAATACCCTAAGACTTTGGAGCGCAAAAGCACCTGAAGAGTTCGATATGAACCTTTTCTCTCGTGGCGAATACGTAAAAGCTATGGAGAACAAGGCTATTGCCGAGACTATATCCAAGGTTTTGTATCCTGCGGACGATCATTACGAAGGAAAATCTTTGAGATTGAAACAACAATATTTCTTCGTATCTGCATCTATCCAATCCATTATCAAAAAACATTTAAAACGTAATAAAGACTTATCCAATCTTGGAGATAAGGTATCTATCCATATAAACGACACCCACCCTGCGTTGTGTATTCCCGAACTTATGCGTATTCTTTTGGACGTGTACGGTTATTCTTGGGACGATGCGTGGGCTATCGTTGGAAAGACGGTGTCTTACACTAACCACACCGTTATGAGCGAGGCGTTGGAGCGTTGGCCTTTAGGTTTGTTCTCCACCTTGTTACCTCGTATTACCCAGATAGTTAACGAGATTAACCAACGTTTCTGTGCCGATTTGTGGAGAGAATTCCCATCAAACTGGGATAAGGTAAGCGAAAACGCTATAATGAGCCACAACGAGGTTCGTATGGCTAATTTGTGCGTAGCAGCATCTCACACCGTAAACGGCGTTTCGGTATTGCATTCCAATATCTTGAAAGAGGATATTTTCAAAGATTATTATAGAATGATGCCTTATAAGTTTACCAACGTTACGAACGGTATTACTTATAGAAGATGGGTAGCGCAAGCAAACCCCGAACTTCACAAGTTACTCGTCAAGACTGTAGGCGAGGGCTACATGCACGATTCGCGCATGCTTAACAAACTTATGGATAAAAAGGGAGATAAGCAAGTACTTAGTGAACTTGAGCGCATAAAGAGAGCAAACAAGGTAAGACTTGCAGAGTACGTAAAACGCGCAAACGGCGTAGAACTCAATCCCGACTCTATATTCGACGTACAAGTTAAACGTTTGCACGAGTATAAGCGTCAGTTGTTGAACGCTTTGCACATCATAGATCTTTACTTGAGATTAAAAGAAAATCCCGATCTTGATATCGTACCTCGTACCTTTATATTCGGAGCAAAGGCTGCACCGAGTTATTATATGGCAAAGCAAGTCATAAGACTCATATGCACTTTGGGCGACGTTATCAATAACGATAAGAGCATAAAAGGCAAACTTAAGGTAGTGTTTATTGAAAACTACAGAGTTACCTTGGCAGAACTCATTATGCCTGCTGCCGAAGTTAGTGAGCAGATTAGTATTGCCGGTAAAGAGGCAAGCGGTACGGGTAATATGAAGTTTATGGTAAACGGTGCTATCACGATGGGTACTATGGACGGCGCTAACGTGGAAATTCACGAATGTGTTGGGGACGAAAACATCTTCATCTTCGGCTTGAGAACGGACGAAGTGAACGCTATTCGTGCAAAAGGATACAATCCTACCTATTATTACAACACCAATCCCGATATAAAGAGGGTAATAGACGCGTTACGTGAAGGTTTCGGTGGCGAATCCTTTAGAGAGATAGCGGACTCCTTGCTCTTTGGTAGAGTTCCCGATCCTTATATGGCGCTTGCAGACTTTGCAGACTATAAAGAGGCTCAAAATAGACTTGACCAAGCTTATCGTGATCGTGATAGATGGAATAGAATGAGTTTGGTAAATATTGCGCGCGCAGGATTTTTCTCATCCGATAGAAGCGTAGAAGAGTATTGCGACAAGATTTGGGATATGCAACCCGTGCGTAATGAGGAAATTTAATTCACGCAAAACTGAATATAAAACTCCTTTCGGAGCCGTTCCGACAAATAGGAAAATAACTTTTAACTTCCCCGTAGCCGACGATCTACACGCCTACGGGGTAAGGTTTTGTTATAGGCGTGACGATGAGAGCAAAAACCTTGATATGATTTGGGTTAAGCACGAGGGAGATTATACCGACTACACCCTAGATATATCCTTTCAAGAAGAGGGAATATATTGGTATAGATTTGAGATTTTGACCTACGACGGCGTTGTGTACGCTGGGCGTGGTCAAGGTGGCGAGGTTGAGTATGGAGAGTGGTTGCCGGAGTATCAGCTTACGGTTTACCAAGAAAGTTTCCAAACACCCGAAAAATACAAGGGCGGTATTATATATCACGTATTTGCCGATCGTTTTTGCAGTAGTGGCGCAAAGAAAACGGATAGAAAGATACACGATGATTGGTACGACGAACCCGATATCGTGTCCGATGACGGCAAATATCACGGGGACGACTTTTTTGGTGGAGATTTAGAGGGAATACGTTCTAAACTTCCATACATCAAGAGTTTGGGCGTAAATATTTTGTATCTAAGCCCTATATTTAAGGCAAGGTCCAATCATCGCTACGACACGGGCGACTATATGAAAATAGACGACTTGTTAGGCGACGATAAAGACTTCGTTAAGTTGTGCAAAGACGCAAAAAAACTAGGTATATCCGTTATGTTGGACGGTGTGTTCAATCATAGTGGTAGTGATTCAAGGTATTTCAATAAACACGGTACGTACGATTCTTTGGGCGCATACCAGAGTAAAGAGTCTCCGTATTACGATTGGTATTATTTCAATTCATATCCAGAAGAGTATAGGTCGTGGTGGGGAATAAAGAACGTACCGACCTTGAATAAATCCAACCCTGAATATAGAAAACTCGTGTTTGGCGAGGGTGGGATATTGGATAAGTGGACCAAACTCGGCGCAGATGCTTGGAGATTGGACGTCGTGGACGAATTGCCCACCGATTTCGTTAGAGAGATAAGAAAAACTATAAAGAGAGTTAAACCCGATGCTCTCGTATTAGGCGAGGTTTGGGAGGACGCTTCCACCAAAGAGAGTTACGGAGAGAAAAGAAGTTATCTTTTCGGTCAAGAACTCGACGGTGTTATGAACTATCCCTATATGAAAGCGGTATTAGGATACGCTTTGGGCGGGGATAAATCGGACTTTATAGAGAGTGTGGCGACTATTGCGGAAAATTATCCTAAACCGGTATTAGATTGCGTGATGAACTTTTTGGATACTCACGACACCCCAAGAGCGTTGAACGTGTTGTCGGGGGCGCGAATGCCGGAGGGACGAGAGAACCAGAAGAGGAGAAAACTCACCAAAGAGGAGTACGAGATAGGATCAAAAAGACTACTCTTATCCGCCGTTTTGGAGTATACCTTACCTGGTATCCCCTCCGTTTTTTACGGAGACGAAGCAGGGGTTACGGGTTGGTGTGATCCATTGAATAGGGTGAGTTATCCTTGGGGACGAGAAAATCAAAGTATAGTCGATTTTTACAAAAAACTCGGTGAAATCAGGGTAAAATACAAAGACGTATTTTGTGGCGAAATTGAGTTTTTAGACAAAAACTGTTTGTGTTACACAAGAAAGGCTCAAAATAGAGCCTTGGTGGTATTAGCAAATAATAAAGACTACGCAGTTAAGATAGACCTTTTCGGCGTAGATTTGATAAGTGGCGCGAAAATAGAGGGGGAGATACCTCCTTGTGGCGCGTATATTATAGTGGAGGAATAGTATGAAGATTTTAGTTACAGGTGGAGCAGGTTACATAGGTAGTCACACCGTCGTGCTTTTGCTTAACGCAGGTTACGACGTAGTAGTTGTAGACAATCTTTCTAATAGTAAGGAAGAATCTCTAAAAAGAGTAGAGCAAATAACGGGCAAAAAACCTACCTTCTACAAAATAGATTTGGTAGATTTTGACGCGACTGAAGAGGTGTTTAAGATAGAAAAACCCGAAGCAGTTATCCACTTTGCAGGATATAAAGCAGTAGGAGAGTCCGTTCAAAAACCGAGAGAGTACTATAGAAACAATCTTTTGAGCACCTTGAACGTTTTGGACTGTATGAAAAAATACGATTGCAAAAATTTCGTATTTTCCTCGTCTGCGACCGTGTACGGAACACCGAAGAGCGTGCCTATTTGCGAAGATTTCCCCTTGTCTGCTACCAATCCTTACGGCAGAACCAAGTTGATGATAGAGGAGATTTTGCGTGATCTATACGTTAGTGATAAGAGCTTTAATATCGCAATATTGAGATATTTCAATCCTATCGGAGCGCACGAGAGTGGACTTATCGGAGAAGATCCTAAGGGTATTCCTAACAATCTTCTTCCCTACGTTGCTCAAGTTGCAGTAGGAAAACTCAAAGCGTTGAACGTATTCGGTAACGATTATCCGACTCACGACGGTACGGGCGTGCGTGACTATATTCACGTAGTTGATTTGGCTGCAGGTCATATAAAAGCTATAGAAAAATTGACGAGCAACCCCGGACTCGTAACCTATAATCTTGGTACGGGTAAAGGATATTCCGTTTTGGACGTAGTGAAGGCGTTTGAAAAAGCGTCGGGACAAAAAGTTCCTTACAATATCGTAGAGCGCAGAGCGGGAGATATAGCAGAATGTTACGCCGATCCTAAAAAGGCAAAAGAAGAACTTGGTTGGGAAGCGCAGTACGGCATTGAGAGAATGTGCACGGATAGTTGGCGTTGGCAGTCCAACAACCCTAACGGATACGGAGAATAATCATGACGGAAAGAGAAAAAGCGTTGAGCGGACAGTTGTATTCGCCAGATGACGAGGAATTGAGAAGATTGCATCTTCGTGCCAAAAAACTTTTTGGAAAATTTAACAAAACCGATCCCTCAAACGAGAAGAAACTTGCGAAAATCATAAAAGAACTTTTTGGAAAAACGGGAGAAAACGTACGTATTCATCCACCGTTCAACTGTGATTACGGTTGTAACATAGAGGTTGGAGAAAACTTCTTTGCAAACTACGGTTGTGTGATTTTGGACGTAAACAAGGTTAAAATCGGCAAAAACTGTATGCTTGCTCCCAACGTTAGGATTTTTTCTGCCACCCACCCCGTGAGAGCGGAAGAAAGATATAACGGCGTGGAGTTAGGACTTCCCGTAACCATAGGAGATAATTGTTGGATAGGCGGTGGCGCTATCATAAACCCCGGCGTAACCTTGGGAGACAACGTCGTAGTTGGTTCGGGTGCCGTCGTTACCAAAAGTTTTGGCGATAACGTAGTGCTAGCCGGAAACCCTGCAAGAGTTATAAAAGAATTGTAAAATAAAAAAACTCGACTTGAATGATGTGAACCCAAAAGTTAGATACTTTTAGGAGGTGCATTTCATGAAAGTTGAGTTTTTTTATTTTTGAAGTTCTTCTTAAAACGGTTTGGCGACAATCCCGTTTCCTTTTTGAAAGCAATATAAAAGGAATTTATATCTGTATAACCAACTGATTTGGCGATTTCGTGTACCTTTGAGTCAGTATTAATAAGTAAACGCTTTGCTTCGTTAAGACGAGTTTTTGATATGTAATCTCGGTAATTTTCCCCGGTTGCTTGCTTGAATTTTATGGAAACATATGGAATAGAGTAGTTGAATTTTTTTCCAAGCTCGGAAAGTGTCGGCGGATTTGCACAATCTAAAAGAATCTTTTCTATCGTATAGTCAACAAGGTTTTCTTGCGAGTCACTTTTGGTTGACGAAATTTTTCGCATAGTATACACGAGTAATTCGATAAACAGACTACGTATTACTTCGGCGTAACCAAAATTTTGCCTTTCGTATTCGTGGAGCATTTTATGTAGCAATTCCCAAATTTTTCCATCATCGTCGCTATAAACGGCCGTAGACGGATTAGCTTTTAACTTTGTTGAATCTATTTTTATCATATAATGTCGTAATAAGGTTTTAATATCACGACAAAAAGAAAGACTGTTGTCTATTATTGACGCCTTAAATAAAAAATTGAAAACTAAGACTGAATCTGTTGTTGCTTGATAACTGTGTTGGTTGAAGTTATCAACAAAAAAGTATTGCCCCTCTGTCAAAGTCGTGGTCTCGTTGTTTAAGGTATGTAGTATTGTCCCTTCTTTGATATAACCTAACTCAAAGAACGGATGAGAATGCATTGCAATCTTTGTTTCGTTTGCGCACGTTAGAGCAAAATTATCATTGTATATAAAGTATTTATTCCAATTCATTTTAATTAAACCATGTAAAAATTAAAATTTACTATGTATATTTATTATAAATATCGTGGTATACTTGTGTCAAGCATATTATTTGAAAAGAGGAGATAAAATGAAAAAAACGTTAAAAGTTTTACTTGCTATCGTTGTGATAATGATGATATTGTCGTCTATTACTGTAATAATAAGCGCACAAGATACTGCTTTTACTCACATTTCTATTTATATAGGAGAGTTTGAAGGCCGTGATGCACATATAGTATTTGGTTCGGTATCCAATAAGAACGTACCGTACGGCGTGGTAATTACTGACGTTGAGAACGGTTCATCGTTTGCCTTTGAGGGAAAAGCCATTGGTTTAGACGGTAAATTTGGTATAGCAATATACGCTATGGAAAATGGCAGAGAATTTACGGCAAAGGTTTATAGTGGTGATCCTAAAACTGGAGTATTTGGGGAAGAAATCCCGTTTGTTTCTGGGAAATCAGAATATATTGTAAACTTTTATGGAGCAGATGGTGAGTTGTTAAAATCCGATACCGTTGCTCACGGAGCATCCGCGGTAGCACCTACGGATCCTTTTAAGGTATCGAGTTATTTTGATGGTTGGGATAAAGATTTCGAAACCGTTTATACTGATTTAGACATAAGACCTCTCTTTGTTACGAGTGAAGTAGAAGGACTGAAATTGTATAAAGAAAAGGATAAGGATTTTAAAATATTAAATCTTGCGGATATTCAGATCATCAATACGGAAACGGAACTAGGGGCACAGCAGGGCAGTATTTATCCTCAGTATATAGATCGTGATACCGCAGTATATGACACTATTAGAAAACTTGTGTCCGATAATGATCCCGACTATATAGTTTTGAACGGTGATAATATTTATTCGAGATTTGATTTTTCCGATTTAAGAACGCATAGGGAATTGATGACTCTTATTGATGGATTTGGAATTCCTTGGTCCGTAGTTATTGGCAATCACGATGGTGATACTATTGATTGTGATTTGCCCGAAACTGACGTTATGTTGGAAGATGTTCTTAATATATATAATGAATCAGAATATTTTGTGTTTGACCAAAGCGGTAGCGAGCTCGGTGACTATAAAGTATCGCTTATAGAAAAAGAAAGTGGGGAAATCGTAAATAGATTTTTCTTTATGTATACGCATACGGGATATTTGAACGACGCACAAATAGACTGGTATGAAAACGAAGCGAAAAAATTGTCAACAAAGAATGGGGTTATTCCGTCAGTATTATGGATGCACGTTCCTTTACCAGAATTGCAAGATGCACTTATAGAAAAATACGGTAATAACACCGTTTACGAAGGAAATGAATTTGTAAAATTATCAATACCGAACAATGATATCGGTGACTTTGGCGAATACAATAGCGCTGGTTATTCCGCTCAGTATGGATTGTTTGACGTTATGAAACTTTATGGTAGTACTCAACTTGCAATATTTGGGCACGAACATAGTAATAACGCTTCCGTTGAGTATAAAGGTATAAGATTGACTTACGCTCTAAAAACAGGATTGTATGACCAAAGGGAGCATAACCATTTAAATGGAGCTACTTTATTGACCATAGATGCGGATAATTTAGGTTACGGATTGACTAATGATTTCGTGGATCAAGCCGTTTGTGATTACGGAGGAAGGTATGATTTTGATGTTTCTCCCAAAACCATTCCTGACGGGATTACTAAATTGAAACTTTCCAATGGCCAAGCGGCTGCAGTAAGTGGAAGTAAAAAAATTCTTTTGAGTGAAGGTGAGAAAGCTTATATCGAGTTTGATATGGTTACTCCACTATCGTTGACAGGCAAACATACGGAGAGCAATTTCCAATTTGGTTTCCGTGTGTCGAGTATTCCAATATCTAGTACTTGGGTGGGATCTTCCAAACTTATACATTTTTCCAAGGCAGGTTCACATTCGACTAGCACTATCGTGGAAGACGTTGTGCCTATATCTTGGGCTATTGATGAAACTAACACGAATGAAATATATAACAACGCTATTGAGGAGATATTCAAAGCAGATCATACGTATAGGTTTGAAATTGATTCTAGTGGTAATTTCAATATTTTATTCAAAAAGAGTGCAGAGGATATTGATAAGTTTATTAAATTCGCATACGGCTCGGTAGATAAAAGTTTAATAAGTAACGGATTTTATCTAGGATTGCATACAAATCGTGAATTTAGATTGAAAAATATGAAGATAACTGGTTCTGCATACTTAGTAGACTATACTTTTGCTTTGTGTAGTTTTGAGATTAGTATGGAGAAGAAAACTTTTAATTATGATGACAATTCCGAAGATGTTTATCCTGGATTTATTTCAAACGACGTAGGCGTTAAAATACCTCAAAACGGTTCGATATCTTACGAGATGACAATAGTTTCTGCCCCTTCAAATATAACGGCAAGTTCTATGGCTGCTTTCGTTGTGACGGATAACGCAAAAACACTATGGATGTATGCTACCGAGAATGCATTTAGAGTACATTTGCATCACGGAAATATCGGCGGTGGAATTGGTGGAGGCAAGGAATGGAGTGGCGACAAAGTCGAAAACTCGTATTTTGACGTAAGTCAAACTTGGACTGGTTCGTACGTACTAGTACCTTATAAGCGTTATAAGTTTGAGATGTTTTACTCCGGTAAATACACCCTTTCAGTGAAATACGGGTTAGACGATAGTCCGTACGAAGTTATCTATACGGGTACTGCAAATTTAGATATGAGCAAGGAGTATTACGTGGGATTTTTGTCGCATAGCACATTTGAGTTTGCAGATCTTGCGATCAACGGCGAAAAAATCACTGATTACAGCGAAATTTATTTAAAAAACGGTACACTTTCTTGAAAATAAAAAACTCGACAAAAAAGCACAACAATCATAGGTATTTTAATTAAATTAAAAGCATAGCCCACTATTTTGCAAAAGCAAAAGGTAGTGGGCTTTATCTTTACCATAATATCAGATATTTTCGTAACTATTGACAAGGAAATATTACTGGGTGTATAATAAAAAAACTCTAGAAGTTTAATAAAAAAGGAGTATGAGTTATGATTTGGAAACAAAATTTAAGACGTGCGTTTATCGTCTTACTCGTCCTAACCATGACCTGTCAAGTTGTATTTTTTAGTGCTAACCTCGACGATGCAAAAGCAACTGAAGGAGAGCAGACTGCGATATTGGACGGAGAAGCGACCTCGCTTTTAGACGGAATACTTAATTTGGTGGGAGAAAAGGGCGCGGAAATTGTAAAAAGTAATTTGCCGACCGTGGGAGATTTTCTCTGCGCTCAGGTTTTTGATTCCTTAGGTATAGACTACACGGATAGTTACACCAAAGAATTGAAGGCTGTCAACAAAAAGTTGGAGCAGATTCACGACGATTTGAAAGACGTTCTTGCAAACCAAGCCAAACAGATATCCCAAAACACTATACTTGAGTTTTATAACACCTTGGACGTGTTCTCCAAAACCGTTTATCCTATATACGCAGGATATAACACTCTTATGACCAAAGAACATGACAATAGTTTGAATGAAGCGCAAGCAAAGGAAGAAGAGAAAAAGTTCTACGACAATAACTTGAAAAACATTTTGTTTGGTTCAAGTACGTCCACGGGAGATTTGTACTTACAACTCAACACCTTACTTGACAAAATAGTTACGCCCAACGTTTCCGTTCCTACCACGACTCTTATGGAACATTATAACGTAACTTATAGATATCTTTGGGCTTTCGATACTCATTCTTTTGCACCGAAAAAAGAATTTTTAGGATACGTATCGGCAACCGTGCTTGAAGGTTTGACTCTTTACGCCTTCCAAAATGCGTACGAAACCACTTTAGCAGAGGCAGATAATAACGAGCCACAAAAAGAAATCTTGAAAACCCGTTGGAATATCATCAAAACGGCGTCCGATAAGGCTCTTGACTATCTCAAATCGGAAATAAAGGCTTTAGAGACTACGATACAGTCGCGTAACGATACTCAATCTATATTGCATTATTCTAGTGGAAAATTGTTGTCTAAAAAACTTTATCTTGGTAGGGTGTACGACTTGTTTATATTCGAAAGCTACGGCAAGATCAGTAGACAAGGCAACGTTCGTAATTGTACCGTTTATGGATTCAACAACGCAGGATTTGTAAACACTATTGTTTCTGAATATAAAAATTACGCTAGCCTTTTTAGAAAAGGTTCGGGATATAAAATCTCCGATTACCTAAAAGACTCGGGCTTCGTTTGTGATAATTGGAGCAACGAAGGTTTGTACAAAAAACAAAGAATGACACACGAAGGAGTGAAGATTACCAACGAATATTGGAACTTCTTCGTGCAATATGCAGACATGAACGGAAATTCTCAAGAATCAAAGTGGAGTAGATTGAGATATAAAGTATTTGGTTCACCGACTACGGATAGATATAATTCATGTCTTAATGATTATTATATGGCGTTCGTGGATTCTAACGGATACATGATTGGTGATTACGATACGATTTACGACGAAATCGGTAATACCGTCGTAGATGCTATACATAGTTTAGTAAATCCAAGTGGAAAGAACAGAAAGTTCGCTGACGATACGTATAAGAAGGTATGGTGATCAATATGAAAAAAAGATATTTTATATTTTTAATGGTAGTTATATTGGCGTTGAGTTTGTTGACGGCTTGTAATCCCAATGAAGAGGTCGAAGATCCCGCATGTGCGTATTGTCGCGATTATTATAACGCAGGTTACGGAAACTACGGTAGTTTTTCTATAGCCGTGATGGACGGATACGAGTTGGAAGAGAATTTTGACGACTTGAGCAAATACACCCTTGGCGGTGCGTTTGAAGGAATGACTATAGAAGGCGTGTATTTATCGGACGATTATTCCGTTGTGTTTAGCCTATCAGGCGCGCTAAACAGTGGGGATTTTGGTGAAGTTAAGGGCGAGGGTATCGTTAAAGGACAAAGCGTAGACGTTAAAGTTTTTATAGCGGAAGCGTATGCAAACACCTCCTCCATTTTATACACAAACGACACCACTCACACCGTGGAATTGTCCTTGAACTCCGCGTGCTTCAATAAAGAGTTGAGCGTTAATGATTTCGTATTGTCCGGTGTAGCAGAGGATTTAACTATTACCTCCGTAACCACTGATTACTACGAAGACGAGGGAGGCGTGGAACTCTCTCAAAACGCAGTGTTGACTTTGTCTGGTGAGTTAAGCGTGGCAAGCGACGCTTACGTTGAGATCTTAAGTAGCGCTACTACCTATAACAAAAACCTTAGCACTGCAATTACTACCGCTTATCGTGGCGCAACGGTATTGAACGCGACGGTAGATACCTTTGCGTTGACTGATACCGTGTACGTAGAGGCAAGCAATTTGCATTTTAATTCCGATATTAGCGTGGCTGATATTACTTTGAGTGGCGCGTTTGAAGATTATGCAGTCGTAGAAGAACTTGATTACGTAAGCGATACTATGATAGCGTTACACATATCTTTCCCGTATACGTATTTGACCGTTGACGATAGTATAGGTTATATCGAATTCTCGGAATATAGTAACGTAGAGGGTGTAGAATTTACCTCGTCTGCACTACTTGGCGTACCTAAGATTGATTTTGCTATAACGGTAGAGGATAAGAGCGTTAAGATTCAATTAGAATTGGAAAACGGAGAATTCAATCTACTATCCCCGTATCCGTTCTGCGTTTATAAAACGGACGGTACTGAGGTAATGGTAACTGATATCAATATCGTTAATATGGACGAGTATTTGAGTATAGAATTTACCATGCCGTATGAATATGACGAGGCGCTTTTATTCGAGATAGAAGGCGCGTACGATATAGTAGATGAGAATGGAATGCAAAATAGCGTAACGGTAAAAACCTATTTCACTATGTAAAAAATTAACGACAATAAAAAATGCTCGGCGTGTGCCGAGCATTTTTTTGTTGTTAAGAATTGATTTTAATTAGCCAAGGAGTCCGCCAAGTTCGCTCATATCCAAATCTTCGTAAGATGCGAGATCGGAAGGAGTGTTGATGGAAACGTTGTTAATCTTCAAAACGAGATCACCTTTCACTCCAACAGTTTGATTGGACGAGGTGGTACCGATATCCAAACTCAATTTGAGACCTACCAAGCGACCTTCTTTATTGATGGTGAGGAAGAAGTCAAACAAGTTAACGTTAAGAGCGGGGTTGTCGACAATTTCTTTAACAGCATCAGCGCTCATAGAAACCTTAACTTTGTATCCGTCAGAGGAGTCAATATAGATTTTAGCGCCTAGTTCTTTGAGCCCAGCAAGGAGTGTGCCAAGATTTATGGTACCACCCATTTCAGATCCTTCTCCAGCTGCCATAGGCATCATGCCACTTACCATACCCATGATGGTTTCCATATCAAGTTTACCTTTAATTTCGTTCTTAACGTCTTTGCCGGTTTTGTTGGAATTCATGGTTGCTTTCAAGTACAATCCGGTGTTATCAAAGAATACGTTAGCAGAAAGGTCTTCTTTTGCAGTTTGAGATTGACCTTGTGCTTGAGCTTTGGACTCTGCGTCCATTCCGAAGGTAATTTCAGCTTTAATGTTGGGCATTTCTGCGCCTTCTGCGGGTGCAGAGAAAGCAAGTTTAGCGCTAGCATTGATATTACCGGAGGTGTTAACAGAGTATACGCCGAACGAAGTGTTATTGATAACGTCAAGGTTTACGGACAATTCTGCGCCTAAGTTATTTTGATCTGCTACGAGCTTATTAGTGTCAACGCCTTCTACAAAAGCGGTGAGGTCAGCCTCAGTTGCTTCCTTAGAGAAATTGCCTTCAAAGGTGTTGTCTCCGCCACATGCGCACATAGCGAGCATAGAAATTGCAAGTACTAAACAAAGTACGATGCGAGTTAGATGTTTCATAGAAAAACCTCCAAAAAAATTTTTTTCTTGTTATTTAATTTTACTATATGAATATTTAGATGTCAAGGTGCGTGGAGAAAATTGTTGAAAATTCTTTTGACAATCCAAAATGTTATTAAATTTTTTATTAAAGTCTTGTGTAGGCACTTAATATTTGTTATAATAATATGATGAATAAAAAAATTGCGGAAAAACTGAAAACTTTACCTAACTCTAGTGGCGTATATATAATGCTCGACAATTCGGGTGAGATTATATACGTTGGTAAGGCGCGCGTTTTGAAAAATAGGGTGCGTCAGTATTTCCAAAATAGCGACAAGCCTATAAAGGTGCAGGCTATGGTCGCAAAGATAGAGGATTTTAGGTATATCATTACCCAAAACGAAGTTGATGCTTTGATCCTTGAGAACAATCTTATTAAAAAACATAAACCTTATTATAATATCCTCTTAAAAGACGACAAAAATTACGCTTATATCCGTATAGATATGAAAGAGGATTTCCCACGTTTAGAGTTGACTCGAAAACTCAAATCGGACGGAGCGAAATATTTCGGTCCTTTTATGCAAGGCATTAGCGTTAGAGAGGTTATAGATATAGTAAACGCCGCTTATCCCGTGAGGGGGTGTAAAAAAACTTTACCGCAAAGTAGAGTACAAAGACCTTGCTTA
The DNA here is from genome assembly GCA_017407285.1 of Clostridia bacterium. Classification (GTDB taxonomy): domain Bacteria; phylum Bacillota; class Clostridia; order Christensenellales; family RUG350; genus RGIG2224. The sequence goes on along the minus strand of JAFQWW010000015.1, from coordinate 55,106 downwards.
AATTATCACATAGGTAGATGTCTTGCCCCTTGTTCGGGGGAGGTTTCAAGAGAGGAGTATCACGCAATCTTAGACAAAGTCGTGGAGTTTTTGAAGGGCAACGACTCGGACGTTCGTAAGGTTTTAGAAAAAAAGATGACGGATAGCGCGGAAGCTTTGGACTTTGAGAGCGCGATTAGTTATAGAAAGCATTTAGAGGCTTTGGACAAGCTCGTTCGTGATTCTATAACCGCCCTTCCTCGTGATCTATCCGCAGAGATCTTTGAGTTAAGAGCAAGAGGGGATAAGTGTGTCGTCGGCGTGCTTAGTATTCGATCTGGTAAAATGGTCGGTGGAGATAATTACGAGATTGCAGACTTTGAGAGCGGAGAGTCTTTACCAAGTTTTATTGCAGAATATTACGAGTCCGCGGAGTTCGTGCCTAAGAAAATTATCGTAAAAGAGGACGAAAGAGGACTTATTCAAGAGTATTTAGGGGAGATAGGCTCTAAATGTAGGGTGGAAATTCCCCAAAAAGGGGTATTGAAAAAACTCTTGGATATGGCGGGAGAAAACGCGGAGAATTACCTAAATCGACTATTAGGGGAGCGCGCGGAGGCTCTAAAATACGAAGAGGCGATGAAAGAGGTTGGGGTTGCGCTTGGAATTGCGCCACCTAGTCGTGTGGAGTGTTACGATATATCAAATATTAGTGGAACGCTCAAGGTTTCGTCCATGGTAGTCTTTATAAACGGTAAGAAAGCACCCGCCGAGTATAGAAGATTTAGAATAAAGACTGTGGAAGGATCGGACGACTTTGCGTGTATGGCGGAAACGCTATCTAGGCGAGTGGAAAAGTATAAAGAACAAGATCCTAGCTTTTCTCAAAAACCCGATCTTATCGTGGTGGACGGTGGTAAAGGTCAACTCTCATCCGCCTACTCAATAATTTGTGAAAAAGGTTTTGATACTGCTATGGTGGGGCTTGCAAAGAGAGAAGAACTGCTATTTAAGCCCAACGAGAGTGAACCTATCGTAATGAGTAAAAAGAGCGCGGGACTTATGATGCTACAACGCATACGTGACGAGGCGCACCGCTTTGCTATAACTTATCATAGAAAACTTCGAGCAGACAATATGACGAGAAGCGTATTGTCCGAGATACCCGGAATAGGCAAGGTCAAGATAGATATACTCTACAAAGCGTTCAAGAGCGTGGACGCATTAAGCAAGGCTAAAGTTGAGGAGATATCGAGCGTTAAGGGAATTAGTAAAAAAGATGCGGAAAACGTCTTTGAATATTTCCACGCAAAGGACTGATAAGGGTTTGAAAAAAGACTTTTAATATGCTAAAATAATCTTATGAGGAAGGATATGAAATATAAATTTATTGCATCTGACTTTGACGACACTTTTATATCCACGACGGGCAAGGTAGGAGAAAGAACTATAAAAGCCGTTCACGATTTCCAGTCTTTGGGCGGAATTTTTATGTTGTGTTCGGGTAGAATGTTTCAGTCCGTTCGTCGTGAGGCTCAAGAGATAGGTTTTCACGGGGACGTCGTGTGCTATAACGGTGCTATGGTCGGAAATATAGACACGGGCGAGATAAAGTATCACAACACGATGAGCGTGGAGGTGGCGTTGGATATATTGTTGAATTTGGAGAAGGAAAACACCTTGATTCATCTCTATATCGACGACGAAGTGTACGTAAAAGAGAAAAACGAATATAGCGACTTGTACAAAAAATCTTGTAAGATTGAGTATAACGTAGTAGGATACGATTTATCCAAATTTTTGCTAGAGAAGAATCGTCCCGTTACTAAGGTTTTGGCATTTGACACGCCTGATAGAATAAACGAAATGAGCGAAAAGTATAGCGCGATATCTAGAGTGGAGAAAAAATATACCGTATCTCCCTCCGCTGCCTATCTATTGGATTTCGTAAACTACGGCGCTAGTAAGGGCGAGGGCGTAAAGGCTATGTGTGAAAAACTCAACGTGAGTATAGCGGAAACGGTTTGTTTTGGAGATTCGCCAAACGATATATCCATGCTAAAGGTCGCAGGTTTAGGAGTTGCCGTGAAAAACGCGCGTGATAGCGTTAAGGAGGCGGCGGATTACGTGACGGATAGTTGTGACGACGACGGCGTAGGTCGCGCCATTGAGAAAATAATAAAAGGGGAATTATAATGGTTAATAGTAAAAGTGAAGTAGTAGAACCTATGGAGGTTGAACTTAAAGAGTTCGTAAGAGCCTTGAATTTGTCCGTACATTACAACGGAGAAAAGGAGAAACTCGTCTTTAATACCTTCTCGGTTAGCCGTCCCGGACTTATTTTGGTGGGCTACGATACCTATTTTGCCGAGAATCGCGTACAAGTATTGGGTTCTGCGGAAATGGAATATCTAAAAAGTTTGGATACCGACAAAAGAGCGGAAGTCTTTGAGAACATCTTCTCTAGGCGTATTCCTTGTTTGATAATTTCTAGAGGTATCGAACCCTTGCCTGAAATGGACGACAAGGCTAAAAAATATAAAATACCTATTTTCTTGTCCGATTACGTAACTTCTAACATCGTAAACGACGTTATTATGTATCTTAACGATTTATTGGCGGAAAACATAGTCGTATCCGGCGTATTGATGGACGTGCACGGTGTGGGCGTGATGATTACAGGAAAAAGCGGTATAGGAAAATCGGAAACGGCGTTGGAACTCGTAAAACGTGGGCATAGACTAGTTGCAGACGACGCGGTTTGCGTTAAAAACGTTCGTGAAACCTTAGTGGGCTCTGCTCCTGCCGTTATAAGATTTTTGATGGAACTTAGAGGTATCGGTATCGTGGATATTAGAAGTATGTACGGTATTGGTAGCGTAGCGCGCGAAATGGAAGTCGAACTAATTATCGAACTTGAGGCGTGGGAGGCTAACAAATCTTACGAAAGATTGCACGCTAAAGAGCAATTCGGTGAGATTTTGGGCGTTCAAGTTCCTAAAATCATCATTCCCGTAAAACCGGGTAGAAATACCGCGGTTATCGTTGAAGTTGCGGCAAGAAATTTCCGTTTGCAACAAGAAGGTTTGAACGTAGTTGATTCCTTGATTTAGCATAAAATATTTTTTTGGAATATATATTACGGTGGAGGTCTGCCGTAATAGATGGAAAAATATTGTAAAACTATAAAGTACGACGTTAGGTTGTCCGATTTTACCACTTTTGGTATAGGGGGGCTTGCAAAAGCCGTAGCCTTTCCTAAAAGTGAAGAGGAATTTATAAGTCTTTATACCTATCTAAAGGACGTAGGGGAAAGATTTAGCGTAATTGGCTTGGGGAGTAATCTTTTAATTTCCGATGGCGGGTATGATGGAGTCGTGATAACTACGCGGTGTATGAAAGACTTGATAAAGGAGCCCGAGGGTGTAACGGCATCGTGCGGAATAAGTTTGCCACACCTATCGAGAACGGCGCTTTTTCACTCCCTTTCGGGTGCGGAGTTTATGATAGGAATTCCCTCGTCCGTAGGTGGCGCAATTAGAATGAACGCAGGCGCGTTCGACTCGTGCGTAAAGGATTGTTTGATAAGCGCAAAGGTCTTTAATGGTGAGAGAGTTGAGGAGTTTGGAGTAGGTGAATTAGGGCTATCATATCGCAATTCCCTTATCCCGTCACTTGGAACGGTTTTGTCCGCAAAATTCCGTTTTTTGCCTGCAAATATCCGTGATATTGAGTCAAAAATTGAAAAATTCAGAAAAATTAGGCAAGAAACTCAACCAAATCTTAAATCCGCAGGTTGCGCTTTTAAGGGTGTTGGAGGGGTGAGCGCAGGATATTATATAGACAAAGCTGGACTAAAAGGAATGCGTATAGGCGGGGCGGAAGTGTCGGAAAAACACGCGGGATTTATAGTCAATCGCGGTGGTGCGACGGCTCGTGACGTCGCAAAATTGATGCTTGTAGTACAAGAAAAAGTTTTAGAAAAATTTGGTGTTTTATTAGAAAGCGAAATTTGTTTTCTCGGAGAATATGATGAAGATATACGGAGATTATCACACGCATACGATATACAGTCACGGTAAGGGGGATATTCGTGATAACGTTTTGAGAGCGGTTGAGGTCGGGCTTAAAGATATTGCCATAACCGACCACGGTCTTCATCACGTCGTTTTTGGCTTGAGAAAGAGAAAAATAGTAGAAATGAGAAAGAAAATTGCCGATCTCAAATCAGAATTTCCTAGTATCAATATACTTTTGGGCGTAGAAGCTGATATAGACGGTTTAGGGGGGACGATTGACGTCAAGGAAGAGGAACGCGAACTTTTCGACGTTATAGTCGCAGGTTATCACAAAGCCGTTTGGCCTAATAGATTTTCGGACTTTTTTACCTATCATTATAGTAGCGTTTACGAGAAAGTTTTTGGTGCTCCTACCGCTAAAATGCGGGCAAGAAGTACGGACGCTTACGTCAAGGCTATAGAAAAACACCCGATAGATATCTTATCCCACATAAACTACGGTTTAGGCGTGGAGGTAAAACCCGTAGCAGAGGCGTGCGCCGAGTTTGGAACATATCTTGAACTCAACGGCAAGAGAATAAATATGACTCGCGACGAGTTTGAAACCGTTTTGTCCACCAAGGTGCAGTTCGTTGCCGACTCGGACGCTCATTTCCCGAATAAAGTGGGAGATACGTCATACGTGGAAAAGTATTTAGAAGGATATAATATAGAGGATAGAATAGCAAATTTGTATTCTACGCCCGATTTTAGATCGAGGAGAGAAAAATGACCTTTTCGGATAAAACGAAAGCTGAAATAATAGAAAATTGCGAGGTCTTGGATCAGTCCGCTTTTTTGTGGGGTATGATTCGAGGCAACGTTTCTCTTACCCTCGACAAAGGACGTTTTGGTTGCGTTTTGTCTACCGATATGATAGAAGTCGCAACGTACGCTTTTTCCGCATTGTCTCACTTCGGCGCAGAACTCGTGCCCGAGCAGAAAACTGGGCTTAATAAGCAGAAAATCTATAACGTCGTGTTGCACGGAGAGAATGCCAAAAAGGTCTTGAAAGACGCAGGAATTATGCGTTTTCCCGGTGGTGTATCGGAGTACGACGGAGAGCGCGTACCCGTGGAGTTATTAGACACGGTGGAAAAGGCTCGTGGTTACGTTGCAGGAGTTTTTTTGACGGCAGGCGAGGTCTTTTTGCCCAAAGGTAGCGAGGGCGAAGGGGGAGGAATTTATCAACTTGAATTTCTTTTCACGTCGGGTGGATACGCTTCGTCTTTTGCAAAATTCTTGGCTCAATGCGGATTTTCAGTTAAGACGACGGAGAGACGAGACAGCGCCGTTTTGTATATAAAAGAGTCGGACACGATAAGTGATTTATTGGCGTATATGGGTGCGGTTGACGCCGTTTTGGAGATGCAAAGCGTGAAAGTCTATCGTGCCGTTCGCGAAAAAGCAAATAGAATATCTAATTGCGAGTTTGCAAATACGATAAAGAGCGTGGACACTGCACAACGACAAATTCAAGCTATAATATCCTTAAAAGATAGCGGTAGATACGATTATTTGGACGAAAAACTCAAGGTCGTTGCCGAGGCGAGAGTAGCAAAAGATACCCTATCTTTGGAGGCTTTGGCGGAAGAATTGGGTATTAGTAAGAGTTGTTTGAATCATAGATTGAGAAAGATAGAAAGCATAGCGAAAGGGGAAGAATAATGGGAGATTTTGCTCATTTACACGTACATACGGAATATAGTTTGTTGGACGGTGCTGCGCGTATTAACAAACTTTTTAAGGCGTGCCAAGAAAAAAATATGTCCGCAGTCGCTATAACCGATCACGGCGTTATGTACGGCGTTATCCAATTTATAATGGAGGCTAAAAAGTACGGTATAAAGCCCGTTATAGGTTGTGAATTTTACACCACGGACGATATGCACGAGAAGAAGGGTGTTAAAAACGGTGAGTATCATCACCTCGTTTTGCTTGCAAAAAACGATATTGGCTATAAAAACCTCGTAAAATTGGATTCACTTGCGTTTACCGAGGGATTTTATTATAAACCTCGTATTGACTACAAACTTTTAAGAGAGCACACCGAGGGCGTAATTTGTTTGTCCGCTTGTTTGGGTGGTTCTATTCCTCAAAAGATATTGGCGCGTGATTACGACGGAGCGCTAGAGGAAGCCAAACTTCTTAAAAGTATGTTTGCAGAAGGTGATTTCTATATCGAACTTCAAGACCAAGGGTTACCCGAGCAAAGAGCGGTAAATCTTGAACTTATCAGAATCGCAGAAGAGATAGGCGTTAAAATAGTTGCAACCAACGACGTGCATTATATCGAAAAAGAGGACTCCGAGATGCACGAGGTTTTGTTGTGCATGCAAACGCAGTCCACGATGGACAACCCCTCTCACTTTAAGTTTGATTCCGATCAGTATTATCTAAAAGATTACGACGAGATGTACGAACTCTTCTCTTCTTATCCCGAAGCACTATCCAACACTATGGAAATAGTGGATAAGTGTAACGTTAATATTAAGTTTGGTGAATACTTGATACCTCGTTACATTCCGGAAAACGGACAAACTCCTTACGAGTTTTTGCGTGGGCTTACGGATAGGGGATTGAAACAAAAATATAAAGAGGTAACTCCCGAGATATTGGAGCGCGCGGAGTACGAACTTGGCGTTATTTCCAAACTCGGTTACGTTGAGTACTACCTCATCGTGTGGGATTTTATAAACTACGCTCGTGAACACGGTATTCCTGTAGGTCCCGGTCGTGGTAGTGGCGTTGGCTCTATAGTTGCGTACGCATCGGGCATAACGGACGTTGATCCGCTGAAATATTCCTTGTTCTTCGAGAGATTTTTGAACGTGGAACGTGTATCCATGCCCGACTTTGATGTAGACTTTTGTTGTGATAGACGTGGCGAGGTTATAGAATACGTTACGAGAAAGTACGGTTCGGCTCAGGTTTCCCAGATAATTACCTTTGGATGCTTGAAAGCCAAGGCTGCGATAAAAGACGTAGGGCGTGTGTATAACGTGCCTTTTGCGGATATGAACAAAATCACCAAGCTTATGCCCAGTGCGCCCAAACTTAAAATCGCGGACGTTTTAGGCAGAAGCGGGGAAAAGCAAGACCCCAAACTTATCGTTCGTGAACTTATCGACCTTTACGAAAACGACGAAACAGTTCGTCGCGTACTCGATATGGCTATTAAGGTCGAGGGTATGCCTAAAAACTGTTCTAAACACGCCGCAGGTGTCGTTATTTGTAAAGATCCTATATCGGAACACGTACCTTTGTCTTTGAGTTCGGGAGACGTTACCACCCAATTTAATATGACGGAGATAGAAAAACTCGGTCTACTTAAAATGGACTTTTTGGGACTCATAACCTTGACCGATATTAAAAAAGCGTGTGACTACGTTTACGAGGACTTTGGGGTTAAAATTGATTTCCGTGAACTTGGTTACGAAGATCCCAACGTATACGAGCTTATTGCAAGCGGAGATAACGTAGCCGTATTCCAGCTTGAAAGTGGCGGTATGAGTAAGTTTATGGGACAACTTCGCCCTACTAAATTGGAGGAAATTATAGCGGGTATCTCCCTTTTCCGCCCCGGTCCTATGGACTCTATACCTAAATATTTGGAAAATAAGAACAATCCCGACAAAATTACCTACGATCACGAGTTGCTAATTCCTATACTCGACGTTACGTACGGATGTATCGTGTATCAAGAACAGGTAATGAAAATAGTTCAAAGTCTTGCCGGTTATTCTCTTGGTATGGCGGATAACGTTCGTCGTATGATGAGTAAGAAAAAACACGAAGAGATGGCGAAAGAAAAGGATAGATTCTTGAACGGTGTTTTCGACGAGAACGGAAACTGTAAGGCGATCGGCGCTATTAAAAACGGCGTACCGAAAGAGGTCGCAGAAAAAATCTACGCCGATATGGCGGCGTTTGCGTCATACGCGTTCAACAAATCCCACGCAGCGGCTTACGCCGTACTTGCATACCAGACTGCATATTTGAAGCGTTATTATCCCGTTGAGTTTTTGACGGCTATTATCAACAACCGTATTACGCACTCTGATGAATTATCTCACTACGCAACTTATATGCGCGAGATAAATATTGATATTTTGCCTCCCGACGTCAATAAATCTTTTGCCGAATTTAGGGTAGAAAACGGCAAGGTTCGTTTCGGTCTATCAGGTATTAAGGGCGTAGGTATCGCCGCTATGGAAAACATGATAGAGGAGAGAAAGAGAGGGGGCGAGTTTAAGTCCTTAGAGGACTTTACCATGCGCGTAGACAAAGCCGTATTAAACAAGAGATTGTTGGAAAACCTCATTAAGGGTGGCGCTATGGATTGCTTTGGAAAACCTCGTAGCGTGTTGTTGAACGTATACGAAAAGGCGGTAGATTTGTCCGTAAAAGCGAAACACGACGAAGAATTAGGTCAATTTTCTTTCTTCGGGGAGATAGAGGATAGCAGTATTTCTATAGAATATCCTAATATCGAAGAGTATCCCGAAAAGGAAAAATTACAAATGGAAAAAGAGGTTTTAGGCTTATACGTTTCAGGTCACCCATTGAACGAATATAAAGAGGAGTTCAAACTCTTTGATTTTAATACCTCTATGATACAAAAACGCGACGACGAGTTAGAGGACGACGAGTCCGTAGTTGAGGACAACGTAATTTCGGATAAAAAGAGCGTTAAAATAGGCGGTATATTGAATAACGTAGCGAGAAAGGTAACTAAATCGGGTAACGAGATGTGCGTTGCGCGACTTGAGGACTTCTACGGCAATATCGAACTAGTTTTATTTGGTAAGACCTATGAAAAGTACAAAAACGTGGTTAAAAACGACGCTATAGTTAAAATTGAGGGAGAGTTATCCTATCGTGACGGAGAAGCGCCTAGTATAATGGTAAGGTCCGTGAGTGAATGGACTGCGCCTAAAGCTAGAAAGGACGAGAAAACCGAGGGGGATAAAAAGGATAAGAGATTGTGTATCAGAATAGAAAACGATTTTGATATCGTATTCCGTGAAGTTTCCCAAATTCTTGCCGATAATCCCGGAAAAATTCCCGTTTACGTCCAAAGTGACGGAAAACTAATGAAGGTAAATAGATGCGTAGAGGACTCTAAGTCTTTGTATTGGGCGCTAGAGGATTTGATAGGGGATTCGAACTTTAAGTTTATTGAGAAAAATTAGTTTAAACGGTAGCCAAATTAACCTTATTTTGATATAATAGTGCGGGTGTTGGGAATTATCCTAAAACTAATAACCCGCGAGAGGACTTAAAATGAGAAGAATAGCAGTATTGACGAGCGGGGGAGATGCGCCGGGAATGAATGCTTGCATTCGTTCCGTTGTAAGATACGCAATATATTGCGGTATGTCCGTGTACGGTGTGGACCGTGGTTTTAACGGTCTCGTAAACGACAATTTACAACTTATGGAAAGACGTTCCGTTTCCGATATCATTCAACGTGGCGGAACTATTCTTAAAACGGCAAGATGTATGGAGTTTCTGACTGAAGAGGGACAGAAAGAAGCGGCAAGAGTTTTGCGTGAACACGATATCCAAGGCGTCGTCGTTATAGGCGGTGACGGTAGTTTCCGTGGCGCGAGAGACCTTGCACAAAATTGTGGCGTGCCCGTTATAGGTGTTCCGGGTACTATTGACAACGATCTAAATTATACCGATTACACTATTGGTTTTGATACGGCGGTAAATACCGTGTTGAGCGCTATCAACAACCTTCGTGACACTATGACCTCGCACGATAGAGTAAGTATCATAGAAGTTATGGGTAGAAACTGTGGCGATATCGCGATGTACGCTGGTCTTGCGGGCGGTTGTGAGTATATGCTCGTGCCCGAGGTTGAACCCGATTATCAAGCGCTTGCGCATAAACTTAATCAAAGTAATAGAAAGGGTAAAACCTCGGATATTATCTTGGTTGCAGAGGGCGTAGGTACGGCGGATATGGTCAAGGAAAAATTGGAAGGTTTGACCGACGTATCTTTTAGAACTACGGTGTTAGGTCATATTCAACGTGGCGGTATGCCTACGATGCAAGATAGAGTTTTGGCGTCAAGATTGGGCGTAAAAGCCGTTGATTTGCTCAAAAAAGGCATCGTAAACCGTGCGGTTGGTATTAGACAAAACGAGGTCATCGACGTGGATTTGACGGATGCGTTGACCGCGGAAAAGAACTTTGATTATTCACTCTATAACGTTGCTAACGTTTTGAGTTTGTAATACGATTGAAAAAATTTTTGGAGGAAAGATAAATGGCAAAACTTATCGGTGCATGTATGTTCGGACAGTCCGGTGGTCCGACGTCAGTTATTAACTCAAGTGCTGCAGGTGTTTTCACCGAGGCTTTGAAACAGGATTGTATTACCAAGGTATACGGTGCTAAACACGGTATCAAAGGTATTTTGGATGAAGAATTTTACGATATGGGTGAGGAGAGCTTGGAAGAATTGATGCTCTTAAAGAACACTCCTTCTTCGGCTTTAGGTTCGGTTCGTTACAAACTTAAATCTTATGAAGATAATCCCGCTGATTACGAAAGACTTCTCGAAGTTTTCAAGAAATACAATATTAGATATTTCTTCTACAACGGTGGTAACGACTCCATGGATACCTGTAATAAAGTAAGTAAATTTATGCAGAAATCTGGTTGGGAGTGCAGAGTTATGGGTGTACCCAAGACTATTGATAACGACCTTTACGGTACCGATCACTGTCCCGGTTACGGTAGCGCCGCTAAATACGTTGCAACTACTTTGATGGAAATCAACCTTGACGCTAAGGTTTACAATACCGGTATGGTAACCATTATCGAGGCTATGGGACGTAACGCAGGTTGGTTGACCGCGGCAGCAGCTTTAGCTCAAGACGGTCTTGGTGCAGATTTGATTTATCTCCCTGAAGTACCTTTCTCCACTGAGAAATTCTTGGCAGACGTAAAAGAGGTTTGCGCTAAAAACAACAATAACTGTATTGCAGTAGTTTCCGAGGGTATCAAAACGGCAGAAGGAAAGTACGTTTCTGAAGCCGAAGTTTCTGCTACCGACTTGTTCGGTCACGCTCAACTTGGCGGACTTGCCGCTCGTCTTGGCGGTTTAGTTTCCAAAGAACTCGGCGTTAAGGTTAGACCTATCGAGTTTTCTTTGATGCAGAGATGTGCTGCTCACCTTGCGTCCAAAACCGATATCGAGGAAGCGTTCAACGCAGGCGCTAAAGCAGTTAAGTGTGCAGTTGAAGGTATGACCGATAAGATGGTCGTATACAAGAGAGTAGAAAAAGACGGCAAATACGCTTGTGAATACGACGTTATGGACGTAGCACTTGCAGCTAACACCGAAAGAAAGGTTCCCAGTGAGTGGATTATCAACAACGGAACCTACCTCTCTCAAGAATATATCGATTACGCAATGCCTTTGATTCAGGGCGCTGCAGAAGCTCCTACCGAAAACGGATTGCCTAGATTTGCTAGACTTAAGAAGGTTTTGGTAAAGAAATAAATAAACGAAAGATGGGACGACGAGAGTCGTCCCTTTTTTATTCTTTATCTATCGCGCTTTTGATTACCCCCTAAAGGGGGTAAATATTAGGAAATTTATGGAAAAATCCAACAAAAGACTTTTCAAATTCGTTATATAGTGGTACAATATAAGATACAATAGGAGGAATATATACTTTGGCAAATTGGCATCAGAAATCAGTAAGTGACATAATGCAAGAATTTAAGGTCACGGAAAAAGGTATTTACTCTGACGAGTTAGCTTGTCGTGAGTCTACTTATGGTAAGAACAAACTTAAAGAAGGCAAGAAACACGGTATAGTTTACAAGTTCTTTCAACAGATGAAAGATATGATGATTATCGTGTTGTTAGTTGCTGCAGCAATTTCGGCTACGATGTCTATTGTACAGAACGAATACACCGAGCTTATAGAAGCAGGTATCATTCTTGCTATCGTTATCATCAACGCAGTAATCGGCGTAATTCAAGAGAATAAAGCTGAGGCGGCGTTAGACGCACTGAAAAACATGAGCAAACCTTTTGCTAAAGTTTTGCGTGACGGTGTAGTTACCAAAGTGTCTTCAGAGGATATCTATCCCGGTGATATCATTATGATAGAAGCAGGTGACGTAGTTCCTGCAGACATAAGACTCATCGAGGTTGCAAGCTTAAAGATTGAAGAGGCTGCGTTGACTGGAGAGTCTTTACCCGTTGAGAAAAACACCGAGATATTGCCTGAAGGAAACATTCCTTTGGGAGATAGAAAGAATATGGCTTATTCTTCCGGTACTGTTTCTTACGGTCGTGGTAAGGGGATCGTCGTTGCAACGGGTATGGATACCGAGGTTGGTAAAATCGCAGGTATGCTTTCAGAAGAAGATTCCGAAACTCCTTTGCAAAGACAGTTGGCAGTTACGGCAAAATATCTATCCCTTATCGTTTTAGGCATCGCTGCCGTTATATTTGCTTTGCAGATATTTATCACTTTGGGTAATAACCAAGATTTGTGGGCAGGTATCACTACCTCCTTTATGACCGCAGTCGCTATAGCGGTTGCAGCTATCCCTGAAGGTCTACCCGCAGTAGTTACTATCGTGCTTGCTATAGGCGTACAGAAGATGAGCGAAAAGCGCGCAATAGTTAGAAAATTGCCTGCCGTAGAAACTTTGGGTAGTGCCGAGGTTATATGTAGTGATAAGACCGGTACTTTGACCTTAAACAAAATGACCGTCGTTGAGACCTTCAATTTTGGGGAAAAAGAGGACGAGTCTTATCGTGAACTCATAAACTGTATGGTTTTGTGTAACGACACTCAAGCAAGTTACGAGCAGTCCGAGCTCAAGACCGTGGGTGATCCTACAGAGACCGCACTTATACATTTTGCAGACAAAGAAGGATTCAAACACATTTCTATGGTTATGGATCATAAGCGTGTAGACGAATTGCCTTTTGATTCGGATAGAAAACTTATGACCACGGTAAACCAAATGGGCGAGAATACGGTATCGTACACCAAGGGCGCACCCGATATGCTATTGTCTTTGTGCACTAAGATAATGGTTAAAGGGGAAATCCGCAGTATAGAGGAGGCCGACAAGAAGGCTATACTTGACAAGAACGCAGAACTTGGACATAAAGCACTTCGTGTCTTGGCGTACGCAGAAAAGAGAGAAAATCTCGATCACGACACCTTGGAGTCTGATTTAGTATTCCTTGGCTTGACCGGTATGATAGATCCTCCTCGTCCCGAGGTTACCGACGCAGTTAGAGTTTGTAAAAAGGCCGGTATGACCGCCGTTATGATAACTGGTGATCACGCAGTTACCGCAGAAGCTATAGCAAAACAAATCGGTATCTTGTCTGACGGAGAGATAGTATTAACGGGCGCACAACTTGACGAATTGTCTGATGAAGAATTTGAAAAAATCATCAAGAAAGTTAGAGTTTACGCGCGTGTAAGCCCCGAAAACAAGGTTAGAATAGTAAAAACTTGGAAAAAACTTGGTAAAGTTACCGCTATGACTGGTGACGGCGTTAACGACGCTCCGAGTATTAAGACTGCAGATATTGGTATTGGTATGGGTATCACGGGTACCGAGGTATCTAAGGGCGTTGCCGATATAGTTTTGGCAGACGATAACTTCGCAACCATTATTCTTGCAGTTGAAGAAGGTAGAAAGATTTACTCCAACATTAGAAAAACCGTACAGTATTTGTTGAGCGCAAATATTGCCGAGGTTTTGACCTTGTTGGTAGCAACCATTTTGATGGCGTTTGGAGCAATAAGCGAAAATATCTTTACTCCGCTTATGATACTTTGGATAAACCTCGTAACCGACTCCTTGCCCGCTCTTGCTTTAGGTATGGAAAAACCCGAACCTAACGTTATGGAAGTACCTCCTCGCAAGGCAGGAAAGAGTTTGTTTAGCGGTGGCGTTGGAAAGGATATCTTCGTTCAAGGTTTGATGCAAGGAGCCCTCGTTTTAGGCGTATTCTTGTTGAGTAAACCTTTACTCCACGCAACACCTGCAGAACAGTCCACCATGGCGTTCTTGACCTTAGGATTCGTTCAACTTTTCCACGCATACAACATGCGTAGCAGAAGATTGAGTTTGTTCAAAGAGGGATTATTCTCCAACAAATATATGAACCTCGCTTTCTTAGGCGCAGGACTTTTGCAGATCATAGTTATGGTTATTCCCCCCGTTGCGGCATTGTTCGGTTTGGCAGAGATGAGCCTTATCGAGTGGGTAGTAGCTTTGGTTGCAGGTTTCTTGATCGTACCTATGGTAGAGGTTTATAAGATTATAATTAGAAAAATCGAAGAGAAATAAGGAGCAATATGGAAAGCGAAAAGATTTACAAATTTATGACACCCGTTGAAGTTTGGAAAAATTTCGATCCCGTGGCAGAACCTCTTGAGGAGGAGCGTATCCGCACCAAGGTCGAAGGTGATTTGACCTATGAAACCATCTATTTTACGGCAAAAAGCGTAGGAGAGAAAAAGGTCCGCGTGTTGGTTCGCACTTGCAGAAGCACGAAAGCAAAGGGTAAAAAACCTACTTTGCTCGTAGCTATGCCTTGTTTGAAAAAGGAACCGGATTTATCGCTTTTCAAGTCCGTTTTAGACGAGGGATACGTGCTTGCAACCTTTGATTACGAAGGAAAAGTGGATGGAAAACTCAGATACACCTTGTATCCTCAAGAATTGTCTTATTGTAACGTTGAGACGGCAGGGGAGGCTTTTTATCACGCCGAACCTTCCGCTCATCACACGACTTGGTATAATTGGACCGTTATTGCAAGAAGAACTATTACTCTTATCTCAACCTTAGAGTACGTTGATAGTGATAAAATCGTTATGATAGGCGAGGGAGAGGGTTGCGCACTAACTTGGCAAGTAGCCGCTATGGATACGAGATTGAAGGGTGCGTGCACGATATTTGGATACAACCTTGAGTACCGTGACGGTGATCCTGAAGAGAGAGATTGTTGGGTATCGGGCGTGGATATGAGAAGTTACGCCTCTTACGTCAATATTCCCTTCCTTCATATAGGTGCAACCAACAAGGTGGACGATTCTTTTGACACTCTCTTAAAGGTTGCAGAAAACGTTAAAAATAAGGAAGATTTTTACACCGACTTTGCGTTTGGTTACGAATACGGTTTGTCTAATAGACAGATGAAAGCCTTTTATACCTTCTTGGACAAGGTGTTCGAGGGCGAGAAATTTGCAGAGACTCCCGTGTTAGACGTAGTTGCAAACGAAGGTGAGTTGTGCGCAAAAGTTTTGGTAGAGAACGCAAAACACGCCGAGGTATGGTACGCATACGGTAGTGAAGCAGAAAAAAGACTTTGGAAAAAGGTCGATTGTACCAAGAAAAACGGTGTCTATACCGCAAAAATCGATTTGAGCGTGCCCGACGAGATATTGAGAATATTCGGTCGCGTAAGTTACGGCAAATATTCGGTATGTTCGTCAAGTAAGGTAGTAGTGCCTGCAACTATTGGTATTAAATGTTTGGAAAAACGTCGTACTAAGGTATTGTACGATAGCGCTTTGGATAACAACGAATTGTTGCCCGTGTCGATCAGTAACGTTATGCCGGACGATGCAGTGACGGTAGAAGAGGGCGCAGTAGGATTAAAGGGCGCAACGAGTTTGTTAGAAGGCTTGGCGTACGTTAAAAATCCCGAAACCATCGTTGATTTCAAGACGGCGGAAAGTTTGCAAATTGAGTACTACTGTATGGACGAGAGAAACTTGGTCGTAAAACTTTATATGATCGGTGGCAAAACCTATACGACTGAGGTCGCTCTATCAGGTGCTGAAGGTTGGCAAAGAGTACTTCTTGCAACCTCGGTATTTAAGGACGAAAGTTACAAGAAGATGTTGTCTTGGGACGGTGTTTGGAAGATAGAGATCTTGGGATTGAAAGGCGCTCTCATCAATAAAATGCTCGTAATTTAGTATGGATTATAATTTAGGCGATAGAGTAGAAACGAAAAAAGCCCATCCGTGTGGCGGAAAGACTTGGGAGATCGTCCGAGTCGGGGTTGATTATAAACTAAAATGTGAAAGTTGCGGTAGATTGGTTATGATCTCCGCAGAGGACATGAAGAAAATTGTTAAAAGGAAGATCTGACAACTCAATAAACGCGGACTCTTTTAAAACGGGAGAGGGATATCGGGAATGTATATCTAAAAGAATGCGTCTTCCCACGAATAGCGAAAAGGACACAAACCTATTCCTTATCGTATTGGTGAGTATTTTCCTTCTTTTCGTCCTAACGGTTAGTTTTGTGACGATATCGGGCAGTTCGATGATGCCCACGCTACACTCTTCTGGCGAATTGGTTTTCGTGTCCAAATTCTCCACACCGACCTACGGGGACATAGTCATTATTGACAACTTGGACGGTGAACTTGGTAAAGGTGGCGGAGATATCGGAAAAAAACTTTTGATAAAGAGAGTGGTAGCGCTTGGGGGAGATACGGTACAGTATTTCTTTGACGAGACAGGAGAGGTCGTTTTGAAGGTAAACGGAGAAGTCGTGGAAGAAGATTACATTACCCCTCTTCCAAGTCGTGACGAACTCGACGAAGATGGATATATGGACGAATTTTCACATAACCGTTTCGTAAAATACGAGTACAAAGTTCCTGATGATTGCGTATTCGTTTTAGGAGATAATAGAGTTACGAGTGAGGATAGTAGAACCTTTGGTTATAACAACACCGTTGAGGCGGTTAATCGAGATAGACTAAGAGGGGTTGTGTTCCTTGCTATAGGTAGCGGTGGAATCCGCTTAATATAATATGCCCGTAAGGGTTATTGGAGAGATATATGAAAGTTAAGACGTTACGTTCAATTTTACAGACGGGAGTAGTACTAGGAGTAGTACTGCTATTAAGCCTTGCTGTCATACTTATCGTGCAGTTTGTAGAAATTCAAAATCTTAAAGACGAAATTGAGAATAAAAAAGAACAACAAGGTCAATCCTTGTCCGTTATGGTAGAGGACTACGAGGAATTTGATAGTGGTTACGTTTTTGAGAGTTTAATTGACGGAGAATTATGTTAGACTGCGCGGTTATTGATATCGGTTCTAATTCGGTAAGGCTTATGAGAGTGAAAGGTGGGGTAAGTGAAAAATTCCTTCGCTTAACCCAACTTGGAAAGGGCTTGACCGATAGAAAAACTTTAGATGATAACGCTATAAATTCGACGATACAAGCAATAAAGGAATTTATCTTATTATCCCAAGATTTGCCCGTTTATGCTTTTGCGACCGAGGCGGTAAGACGCGCTCAAAACGGTGGAGATTTTATAAAAAAAGTTTGTGATGAAACGGGTGTTAAGATTGATTTATTGACACCGGAGGAGGAAGCCAAAGCAGGCTTTTTGGGTGCGAGTTCGAATAAGGAATGTAGCATTATAGATATAGGTGGCGCAAGTACGGAATTTTGTTACGGCGTGGGTGGAAATATTGTTCGCGCAGTAAGCACTCCTATTGGCGCAGTTAAATTGAAAGATCTTTGTGGAGATAACCGTTTTGACGTGCGCGGTTATCTCGACTCATTATTTGAGGATTTTGCTTTTGAAGGCGAAATTATAGGAATAGGCGGTACTATTACGGCGTTGGGTGCTATGTGCGCAGGGCTTAAAAGTTATAACAAAGAGGTAGTACACGGATATAGATTGGGCGTTGAGCAAATTAGAAAAATAATTTTAAAATTAGAAAATAGTTCTCTGTCCGAGATTATGAAAGAGTTCCCCGTGTTGCCTGAAAAAAGGGCGTGCGTGATAGATGCAGGCGCAAAATTATTGCTCTATTTGATGGAAAGATACGGTTTGGACAAAATCACTTTGAGTGATACGGACAATACGGAAGGGTATTTGATTTTAAGGAATTTATGAGGATAAACGAAGGATTGTGCAAAAAATATTCTATTATTGCCGTAGGTCTTTCCGGTGGACGGGACTCTATGGCTCTTTTGCATTATCTCGTTCGTGAAAAGGATAGATTGGGTATCACTCCTCGCGCTATATGCGTAGAGCACGGAATAAGGGAAAAATCCAAGGTTGAGTGCGAGGGAGTGAAAGATTACTGTGATAAATTGGGCGTTACGTGTAAAGTCTATCACGTGAGTGTTCCCGAATTTGCTAAGGAAAACAAGCAAACTATAGAGCAATCGGCAAGAGCGTTGCGCTACGAGTGTTTTGAGAAAGCTATGGCGGAGGGATTTTGCGACGTCGTTGCTACCGCTCATCACTCTCTAGATAACGCAGAAACCGTACTTATGCGTATATTCCGTGGCACGGGCAATAAAGGTCTCGGTGGTATAAGCGAGGAGAGAGTAGGATATATTCGTCCCCTTTTGAATAGTTCCAGAGAGGAGATAGACGAGTACGTTCGTGAAAACAATATTCCCTATTTCGAGGACGAGAGTAACGAGGACGTTATGTACACGCGAAACTTTATTCGTCACGAGATTTTACCAAAAATCAAAGAGCGTTATCCTATGATTGAGGAGAGTTTGAGAAGATTGAGCGCTCTATCCAAGGTGGACGAGGAGCATTTTGAGCGTATTGCAAGGGAAAAACTAATAAAACTACCTTACGGTGCGTACGGTGTGAGTAGAAAAGAGGTTGGAGATAGAGCGGTATTTTCTAGAATAGTTCGTTTAGCCTTTTCCTCTTTGGGAGTTTGCGCAGACGTAGAAGAGCGACACGTCGAGTTAGTAGAAAAACTCGTGAACTCTGAAAACTCGGACTCATTAGATATGCCTTACGGCGTGGTTGCAACCCTTGAGTACGACAATATCGTTTTCTATAAAAAGGAAGAGGTAAAGTACGAGCCACTTTCTATAGACGAGGTTACAAGCGAGTTTGAAATGGGGGATAGGTATTCCCTTGAATTCCTTCAAAAAAGGGAAAACGGAGGTCTTTGCTTGGATTATGATAAGGCACGAGGCGCAGTGTTTAGAGGACGAGAAGAAGGAGATTGTTTCAAACGTTTCGGCGGTGGAACTAAATCTTTGGGAGATTATTTCACCGATATTAAATTTCCTAAAAGGTTGCGCGATAAGGTAGTAGTTTTAGCGCGTGGTAAGGAAGTTCTTGCCGTTTTAGGAGTGGAGATAAGCGATTTAGTGAAGATAGACGAGGCCACCTTGAAGATAATCAAAATTAGCGGTGGAGAGGGGTTCAAAAGATAAGAGGGAATTATGATATATTTACTTATTGCAGTTTTAATAATTTGCGTTGTTAATACCGTTTTGTGCGTTGTATTGATGAAGAAAGGCAAAAATAGCGAGACAGAAGAGCTGAGTGCAAAGTTAAACGCATTACAAAACGAGATAAGACGTGACGTAGAGGAATCTAATAATCGTCAATTACAAAATATAAACTCTACTTTTTCGGACACCAATCGTATGGTGGTGGACAGTTTAGGTCGTTTCGTATCCCAAATTCAAAAGGATAACGCCGAGATGAAAGAGAGCGTGGAGAGAAATCTTGACAGAATAAACAAGTCCGTTACCGAGCAATTAGAAGAGAATTTGCAAAACAAACTTGATAGTTCCTTTAGTAAGGTAAACGAGAGTTTGACGAAGATTTACGCATGGCTTGGAGATATGAAAGAACTCTCGACTGGAGTAACCGACCTTAAAAAGGTTTTAACCGGCGTTAAGACTAGAGGTGGTTGGGGCGAAGCTTCTTTGGACGCTATTTTGGAGCAAATCTTAACTACGGAACAATATGGAAAGCAGGTTAAGATATCGGGCGCTAACCTCGTGGACTTTGCCGTTATTTTGCCCGGAAAAGGAGAAAACGACAAAGTATTGTTGCCGATTGATGCAAAATTCCCCGTAGAAGATTATCAAAGACTTTGCGACGCTCAAGACAGTGGCGATAGTGCAGGTGTGGAAAAAGCACGACGAGATTTGGTGGCGCGCGTTAAGCACGAATCCATATCTATTCGTGATAAATACGTCAAAGTCCCCAAGACTACGGATTTTGCTATAATGTACGTGCCGACCGAGGGACTTTTTGCCGAACTTTTGCGTTCTCCCGGTCTTGTGGACGATTTGCAAAAGAACAAGGTCGTTTTGGCTGGACCTACGACTATTACCGCGCTTTTGAATAGTTTGCGTATGGGCTTTAGAACTTTGGCTATTGAAAAACGTAGTACCGAAATAGGTCGTCATCTTATGACCTTCCAAAGAGAATTTACGGGCTATATGAAGCATCTTGGAAACACGAATAAGCACCTAAATCAAGCCCAAGACTCGTTGAGCGAGGTAATCAAAAAAAGCGAAAAAATTCAGGATAAACTTCAAAGGGTGGAAAACTTGCCCGGTTTTGAAGAAGAAGGACTGTCTTTGCCCGTAGGAGACGAGAATGAGGGTTGATTTACATTTACACTCTCTAAAAAGTGACGGATCACTCCCTCCTTTTAAGGTCGTGGATCGTGTGAAGAGCGCGGGGATAAATTTTTGTGCGCTAACCGATCACGATAACGTCGACGGCGTAAAGGAAGCGGTAGAGCGTGGACGTCAGATTGGAGTTAAGGTTTTAAGAGGGGTGGAACTCTCGACCTACGATTACGATTCTGAATTTCACGTTTTAGGGTACGGAATGACCTTGAATAAGAGGTTTTACGACGGACTTCGTGAAGCGTTAGCTATGAGAGAGCATAGAAACCGACTGATATTCCAAAAGTTGCGCCAATTAGGTATAGAGGTGTATGAAGAGGAATTGAGATCTTTCGAGGGAGTTAAGGGGCGAGCGCATATTGCCAAACTCATGGTTAAAAAAGGGTATTGCAAGTCTATAAACGAGGTTTTTGATAAGTGGATTGGACACAACGGAGAAGCCTACGTTCGAGCGGAGCGTATTAAACCCGTGCAAGCAATAGAACTTATAAATTCGTGTCATGGAGTTGCCGTTCTTGCGCACCCGTCAAGATTTCGTGACGAGAATGATTTTGAGGAAAAATTCAAAATTTTAGTCGATGCTGGTCTTGGTGGCGTGGAGGCGTATTATCCGTCCCATACCGTAGAAGATAGGTTAGAATACGCAGGATTGGCTAAAAAATACGGAATAATCGCGACGGGCGGAAGTGATTTTCACACCGATGCCGGCGGAAATAAAATCGGTCAGGGCGAGGTCGAACTGAACGAGGAGAGTATAGAATACTTATTGAAAATAAACGATAGAAGGATTAAGATATGAAACTTGGAGTAGTAGGATTACCTAACGTAGGAAAAAGTACTTTATTTAACGCAATCACAAAAGCAGGCGCACAGAGCGCGAATTATCCCTTTTGTACCATTGAACCCAACGTCGGTATGGTTGCCGTACCCGACGAGAGATTGGATAAACTCGCAGCGTTATACAACAGTAAAAAAATAACGCCGACTGTGTTGGAATTCGTGGATATTGCTGGACTTGTTCGTGGCGCAAGCAAGGGCGAAGGTTTGGGAAACAAGTTTTTGTCCCATATTCGTGAGGTTGATGCTATAGTTCACGTAGTGCGTTGTTTTGACGACGATAACATCATACACGTTGACGGTAGAATAGATCCTATCGAGGATATATCCACAATCAATACCGAACTCGTTATAAGTGATATTGAAACAATGACGAGAAGAATTGATAGATTGAAAACCCAAATGAAGTCGGGAGATAAAAAATATCAAGTTGAACTCGAAATCTGCGAAAAGGTAATGAAGGTCTTGGACGAGGGGCGCGCCGTTAGAGCGTTGAGTGATAGCCTTACGGATGAGGAGAAAGCGTACGTCAAGTCTTTGTTCTTGTTGACCGATAAACCCGTTATATATTGCGCTAACGTAGGAGAAGAGGATATCGCTGGTGGAAACGGATATAGCGAGAGAGTAAAAGCGTTCGCAAAAGAAGAAGGCAACGAGGTTATGGTGCTTTGCGCGAGAGCGGAAGAGGAACTTGCCGATATGGACGAAGGAGACAAGAGAGCGTTCTTGGAAGAGTTAGGTGTAAAAGACACCGGTCTTGACCAACTTGTATCCGCATGTTACACCCTCTTAGGTCTTATTAGTTATTTGACTGCAGGAGAGAAGGAAACTAGGGCTTGGACCATTGAGAAAGGCACTAAAGCACCTCAAGCAGCAGGAAAGATTCATACCGACTTTGAAAAAGGATTTATAAGAGCCGAGGTTATCGATTGGAAAGCGCTTTTAGAGTATGGTTCGTATAACGCGGCAAAAGAAAAAGGAAAGATTAGAAGCGAAGGTAAAGATTACGTCGTTCAAGACGGTGACGTAGTACTTTTCCGTTTTAACGTATAATGGAAATTCAAGTTGCTTGTGGTTTTGGAATGGAAACCGCGACCAAACTCGAACTCAAACGTTTAGGCTACGACGCACCGTGTATCGACGGTAGGTTTGAGTTGAAGGGAGATAGTCGTGATATAGTTTCCCTCAACTTGCATTTACGTACGGCGGATAGAGTGCTTATAACACTTAAAAAATTTACCGCCACGACCTTTGACGAATTGTTTGACGGAGTGAGCGAGATAGATTGGGCAAATTATTTGCCTCGTAACGGATTTATCGCAGTGAACGCAAAGAGCATTAAAAGTACGTTGTTTGCGCTATCTTCCATTCAAAGTATTACCAAAAAGGCAATAGTCAACGTAATGCTTAAAACCTATCCCTCTCTTCCTGAAGACGGAGATAGATTTTGTGTTGAGGTAAACGTTTTGCGTGACGAGGTAACGATATCTTTAGACACGTCTGGCGCAGGTTTACACAAAAGAGGGTATAGAAAACTCGTTTGGGAAGCGCCTATCAAGGAAACTTTAGCATCGGGAATCATTGAATTGTCGGGTTGGAGAGGAGATAGAGCGGTTATAGATCCTTTCACAGGATCGGGGACCTTTCCTATTGAGTGCTGTATGAGAGCGTTGTCTATTCCGTCTGGGTATTTTCGCGAGTTTGCTTTTGAAAAGTATCCTTTTATTGACTCAAATATCCTAAAGGAAGAAAAGCAGATTGCAAAAGACGGGATTGAGTGGGATAAAAAGGTTAGAATATCCGGCTTTGATATAAAAGGTAAGGCTATAGGTATTGCATACCAATCGGCAAAAGAGTTTGGACTAGAAAAATATATACATTTCGAAACCCAAGATATGAGAAATATCTCTTCTCGTTACGAGGGTGGTATGATATTTGCTAACCCTCCGTATGGTGAGAGATTGGGTACGAAAGAAGAGATAGAGGTTTTGTATCGGGACTTTGGTCGGGTGTTTAGATCTCTTAAAGATTGGGGCGCAAACGTCATTACGAGTTGTCCGCAATTTGAGAGACTTTTTGCAAGGTCTGCAGATCGCGAAAGAAAGGTGTATAACGCCAAACTTTTGTGTAGGATTTACACCTATTTCCCTCAAAAAAAATAGGAAAATAGGGATTTTTTTAATATAAATACTTGACAACGCGTTGTGATGAGGAATATAATTATTTACAAGGTGAAACTATGAAAAAGACTTTTAACGCACAGAATTTTGCATACTTTTATTTTGCAGACTATTACTTTAATAGCCTGTAATTTTGTCGCGGTTAAAAATTCTTTTCTCATATTAGACTAAATTATTTTAAACCGCTCGAATAGGGCGGTTTTTTGTTAGGAGTATATTATGATCGTCGTCGTTAAAAAAGAACATGAAGAAAAACAACTTGAGAACCTTATCGATTGGATAAAAGGTCTTGGTCTTGAGGTTCACGAAAGTCGTGGCGAAAACAGCATTATCTTGGGACTTATCGGTGATACTACAAAGGTTGATATCGATTTGTTGTATTCTTTGGATATTGTCGACACAGTTAAGCGTATCCAAGAACCGTACAAGGACGCCAATAGAAAATTCCACCCAGAAGACACTATCGTGGACGTAAAAGGACACAAGTTTGGCGGAGGACATTTCCAACTTATCGCAGGTCCTTGTTCTATCGAGAGCGAGGAACAGATGATAGCGGTTGCGCGTGCCGTAAAAGATGCAGGTGCGAATTTGTTGAGAGGCGGTGCGTTTAAGCCTCGTACCTCTCCGTACGCATTCCAAGGTCTTCGTGAGCACGGTTTGGATTTGTTGATTAAAGCGGGACGTGAGGTTGGACTTCCCGTCGTTACCGAGATTATGTCCGTAAAACATATTGATTTGTTCCGTGACGTAGACGTTATTCAGATCGGCGCAAGAAATATGCAAAACTTCGAATTATTAAAAGAGGTTGGTAAACTCCAAAAACCTATACTCTTAAAACGTGGTCTTGCAAATACCATTGAAGAATGGTTGATGAGCGCAGAATACATCATGAGTGAGGGTAATAAAGAGGTTATTTTGTGCGAGAGAGGTATTAGAACTTTCGAGTCTTACACTAGAAACACGCTTGACTTGTCCGCAATACCTTTGCTTAAAGAATTGACTCACTTACCTATTATAGTTGATCCTTCTCACGCATCTGGTTTGAGCAGATTGGTAGAGCCTCTTTCCATGGCGTCGGTTGGCGCAGGTGCGGACGGACTTATGATAGAGGTTCACAACAATCCTAAATGCGCTTTGTGTGACGGCGCTCAATCTCTCCGTCCTGAACAGTTTGAAGAAGTAGTTAAAAAGATAGACGTAATCTTACCTTTGGTAAATAAAACGAGGAAATAATGAATATAGGAATTATAGGACTTGGACTCATTGGTGGTTCAATAGCAAAAGCCATACGAAAGAGAACGCAAGATAGAGTATTCGTGTACGATAAAGACGAAGAAACTATGAAAAAAGCTCGTCTTTTGGAGATTTACGACGAGGTTTTGTGCAAAGAGAATGCAAAAGAACTCGATATTCTAGTCATTTGCGTATATCCAAGAGCGATAGAAAAGGCGCTTGAGGAATGGGTAGGCTGTTTGCGTGACGGAGCTATCGTGGTTGATTGCGGTGGTAACAAAAGACGAATCGTCGATAAGATGATTGAACTTAAAAAAGAATACCCAAACTTAGAATTCGTGGGCGGTCATCCTATGGCAGGTCGTGAATTTAGCGGTATATCACACGCCACGCACACCCTTTTTGAAAAGTGTTCCGTGCTTATAACTCCTGTAAAAAATGAAATTCAAGTTTTATATGCAGTCAAAAAGTTCTTTCTCTCTATCGGTGCGGAGCGTATAGTTATTACGACTCCCGAAGTTCACGACGAGATGATAGCGTACACCTCCCAACTTGCTCACATCGTGTCTAGCGCATACGTTAAAAGTGATCTTGCCGAAAAGCATTATGGATATTCGGCAGGTAGTTTTAGAGATATGACGAGGGTGGCAAAGATTAACGCGGATATGTGGTCCGAGATCATGATAGACAATAAAGATTATCTAGTTAGTCAACTCGAAGTCTTGGAGAAGAACATTAAAGATATCAAGGTAGCCTTAAAAGAGGGCGACCAAGAAAGAGTAAAGACGTTATTGAACGAAGGTAACGAGATTAAGAATAAGGTTGAGGAAAATAGAGTCCGCAAATTGAACGACGCCGGATTCAAAGGAGAATAAATGCAACGTATTAAGGTGAAAGCATCCACGAATTACGAAGTAGTTATAGGAAAAGACTTGTTAAATAAAATCGGCGTGGAGATTAGAAAGATTGCAGAACCTTGCAAGGTAGGAATAATCACGGACAATAAAGTCGCAGGCAAATATCTTGAAACGGTAAAAAATAGTTTGGAAAAAGAAGGTTTTACCACCTATAATTTTGTTTTCAAAAACGGAGAAAAGAGTAAAACGGTAGAAACCTTTATAAAAATTCAAAACTTTTTAGCCGAAAACGAGTTTTCAAGAAAGGATATTTTATTGGCTTTAGGCGGTGGCGTTGTAGGAGATTTGACGGGATTTTGCGCAAGCACTTATATGCGCGGTATCCGTTACGTTCAAGCGCCTACCACTTTGCTTGCAGGTATTGATTCCTCGGTTGGTGGAAAGACTGCGATAGATTTGAAGGCGGGTAAAAACCTTGTTGGTACTTTTTATCAGCCTATCAAGGTCGTTTTTGATATAAAAACTTTGGACTCGTTGCCTGAAAAGGAATATTTGAACGGATTGGGCGAGGGCGTAAAGTACGCTATTATGGACGGTGGCGAGATATACGAACTCGTAAAGGACGGTTTATCTCACGCAAACCTTGAAAAATTCTGCGCACTTTGCGTAAAAAGCAAGAAAGCGGTTGTAGAAAAGGATGAAAAAGAGGGCGGATATAGAAAGATATTGAACCTCGGTCACACCTTTGCTCACGCTATTGAAAAATTGAGCGATTACACCATTCCTCACGGCAGATGCGTGGCTATGGGCTTGAAAATTATTGCAGACGTGTCGCTAAAACAAGGTTGGCTTTCAACCGCAGAGAGCATTTTGGTGGAAAAACTTTTGAAGAACAACGGACTTATGACTCCTTCTCCCTTTGAGAAAAAGGATATGATAGAGGTCATGAGACGAGATAAAAAAGTCAGTGGGGATAAGATAACTATAGTTAGTATCGCAAAAATAGGTAAATGCGAATTTAAGGAAATAAAACTCGACCAACTCAAAAAGTATTTAAGATGAAAGTAAGAACTTTTCCAAATCAAATAAAGGGCGAAATTACCGTTCCACCTTCCAAGTCGTACGCTCATCGTATACTGTTGTGCGCGACATTTTCAAGGGACAAAGTCAAGGTCGGTAACCTTATCTTAAACGAGGATATTAGCGCTACGATGGACGTGCTCCGCGCCTTGGGCGCAGAGTTTGAGAAAGTAGGAGAAGGTGAGTATATCGTAACCCCCGTGGACAGAAAAAAGGTGGACGGGAAAGAGGTATCGGTATTTGCTCGTGAGAGCGGTTCGACTTTGCGCTTTCTTTTGCCCGTTCTATCCGCGCTTGGCGCTAAAGCCACTGTGGACGGCAAAGAAGGGCTAAGAAAAAGACCTATCAAACTTTTGCTTGACGTTTTACGAGCGCACGGTATAGAGGTCGGGGGTGATTCTCTCCCTGTAAAACTCTCAGGAAAACTAGAGGCAGGGGAGTACGTCGTGGACGCCTCGCAAAGTTCTCAAAACGTCACGGGACTTTTATGTGCGCTTAGTTTACTAGACGGAAAGAGTCAGATAAAACTAGAGGGAGAGAGAGTGTCCGTTGGGTATATAGACATTACTTTGGACGTCTTGCAATCTTTCGGTGCGGATATAAAAAAGACGGAATACGGTTATGACGTTGTGGGCGCAAAAAAGCTTGAGCGAGAGTACGTGTGCGTTGAGGGAGATTACTCCTCTTCTGCATTTTTGTTTGCACTAGGCGCATTAAGTGGCGAGGTTAAGGTCAAAGGACTAAACCCAAACTCTTTGCAAGGAGATAGAGCAATAATATCCGTTTTGCAAAATATGGGCGCTAAAATCGAGATATTGAGTGACGGTGTAAAGATTGAAAAATCCGATCTTAAAGGTCTTTCAATAGATGCTACCGACATCCCCGATCTCATTCCTATCATTGCCGTTTGTTGCGCGTGCGCGAGTGGTGAGAGCGAGATAAAGGGTGTGGACAGACTCAAAATCAAGGAAAGCGATAGACTAAAAGCAGTGCAAGATATTATGGATGCTTTTGGTGTCGGACACGAATATAGCGAAAACGTATTGAAAATATACGGTGGCGGGGCTAAAACCTTGCCTATGGGTGAAATTTCGGGATATAACGACCACAGAATAGTTATGAGCGCCGTCGTTATGGCGATAGCGAACGGAATGAATTGTACCGTGACGGATGCGCAAGCTATTGAAAAGTCCTATCCTGCGTTTTTTGAGGATTTGGAAAAATTAGGAGGAAAAGGAATTGTTGAACTTCTTTGACAATCTATCTATTCAAGTAGACGGTGCGTCCCATAGCGAGGAAATCGTAACTACCTTGAAAGGTGTTGAGATAGGGGAGAAAATCGATTTAGACGAGTTGCAAGCTTATTGTGATAGACGTCGTAGCAACAACCCCACTCTCACGACACCAAGACGAGAGGCGGACGAATTGTTATTTACCTCGGGCTTCGATATCGATAATTCTTCGGGAAAAAGAATAGGTACGGTTGTGGGAGATATCGTAGTTACCGTTAAAAACAAGGTGAACAATTCTCGTGATTACGAGAGTTTGAAACACACCCCAAGACCTTCTCATGCCGATTATACCGCGCTTTGCAAGTACGGAGATAAGGTGGATTTGAGAGGTGGCGGAAGATTTTCGGGTAGACTGACCTTGATGCACTGTATAGCAGGCGGTATAGCAAAGCAAATATTATCTCGTGAAGGCGTGGAGGTTCGTGCGTATATAGGCGAGATAGCAGGCGTAAAAGGTAAAAGTTATAAAGACTCTAAAATAACCATTTCAGATATCGACGGCGTAGAGGATAAATCCTTTTTGACTCTATCTAACCGCGAAGATATGGAAAGCGAGATAATAAACGCTAGATTGGACGGAGATTCGGTAGGTGGAGTCGTGGAGTGTATCGCGTTTGGTTTGCCTACTGGACTTGGTGGCGAACTAACGGGAGGCATGGAAGGACGACTTGCAGGATTTTTGTATTCCATACCCGCAGTCAAAGGCGTAGAGTTTGGAGCAGGATTCGATATATCCAAGATGAGAGGAAGTTTTGCTAACGACGCCTTTAGGTTTGAAAACGGAAAGGTTGTTACCAAGACGAATAATAACGGTGGCATAAACGGCGGTATTTCAAACGGAATGGATATGACGATGAGAGTAGCCTTTAAGCCCACTCCGTCTATCTCCAAAGAACAAGAAACGGTAAATCTTGAAAGTGGAGAAAACGTAGTGATAAAAATAGGTGGCAGACACGACGCGTGTATCGTGACGAGAGCGGTAGTAGGCGTGGAAAGTGCGGTAAATTTAGTAGTATACGATACGATATTGAGTAAAAGGAAGGGAATTTGAAATGTTGGAAGATTTGAGACAAAAGATAGACGAGATTGACGACGGTATAGTGGATTTATACCTAAAAAGAATGGCTATCTCCAAAGAAATTGCGGAGCAGAAGAATAAAGATGGCAAGGGCGTTGCTAACTCAAAAAGAGAAAAAGAAGTTCTAAATCGCGTGACCGAAAAGGTTGAGGACGATTTGAAAGGTTACACCAAGCAAGTTTTCGAGACCTTGTTTGAAACGAGCAAAGCGTATCAACTTCGCTACATTGACGGTTCTTCCCCGGCTCGTGATAAAATAGCCGAAGTTTTGTCTCGTGGTGTAGCGGAGTTTCCCGTGAAAGCAAACGTTGCGTGTCAAGGAATAGACGGTGCGTATTCTAATATAGCGTGCGAAAAACTCTTTACCTTGTCCAATATTATGTATTTCAAAAATTTCGAGGGTGTATTTAGCGCGGTAGAAAAAGGACTTTGCAAATACGGCGTATTGCCTATTGAAAATAGCATAGCAGGTTCGGTAAATGCCGTATACGACTTGATGAAGGAGCATAATTTCCACATTGTGCGTAGCATAAAACTCCGTATTCAACACAGTTTGCTTGCAAAACGTGGCGTAAAACTTGAGGGTGTTAAGGAGATTATTTCTCACGAGCAAGCAATAAATCAATGCAAACCTTTCTTGAAAACTTTGGGCGATAACGTTAAGATCACGACTTGCGCGAACACTGCTATTGCTGCAAAAATGGTAGCCGAGAGCGATAGAATGGATATTGCGTGCATTTGTAGCAAGGAATGTATGGGAATATACGATTTGGAGTGCTTGAAGAGCAATATCCAAAGCGCGGACAACAACTACACGAGATTTATTTGTATTAGTAAGAATTTGGAGATTTTCGAGGGAGCAGATAGAATATCTATCATGATGACCGTATCTCACGAGGCTGGAAGATTGAATAAGATATTGAATAAATTCTCCACACTAAACCTAAACCTTACCAAACTTGAATCTAGACCTTTGGAAAACACGAGTTTTGAATTTATGTTCTACTTTGATTTCGAGGCAAACGTTCAAGACAAGCAAGTACTAAATCTTATAGGAGAACTCGACAACGAAGCGCAAGATTTCATTTTCTTGGGTAGTTATAGCGAGGTTAAATAATGGCAAAGTATTGTCTTATTGGCGAAAAACTCGGACACAGTTTGTCTAAAGATATTCACGAGAGGTTCGGTTACGATTACGACTTGGTGGAATTGGGCGCAGACGAGGTCGAATCTTTTGTAAGAGGTGGGGAATACGACGGATTTAACGTTACCATTCCTTACAAAAAGATCGTAATGGAGTACTTGGATTACGTGGACGACACCGCAAAAGCAATAGGCGCGGTCAATACGGTGGTTAGACGTAGTGGCAAAACGTACGGATACAATACCGACGTCTTGGGTATGGACTACGCTATGGCTAGAGCAAATATCACGCTTTTTGGGAAAAAGGTTATGATATTAGGTTCGGGTGGCACGAGTTTGACTGCAAGATATTTGTGTAAAATGCGTGGGGCTAAAGATATCGTTGTCGTGTCGAGATCGGGCGAGGTGAATTACTCAAACTGCTACGATTACGACGTTGATATTGTGATAAACACCACACCGGTTGGAATGTATCCAAAGAACGGAGAGAGGGTGTTGGATCTTGCAAAATTTAAAAATTTATCGGGGGTATTTGATCCTATATACAATCCTCTTAAAACCGATATCATAATTCAAGCGGAAGAGCGAGGACTATCCTACAGTAACGGACTTAAAATGCTCGTGGCGCAAGCCAAGTATGCTAAAGATTTGTTCTTCCAAGAAGAGGGCAGTGAGGATATAATAGAAAGGGTATATAGCGATTTGAAGAAAAACTTCGAGAACGTCGTTTTAATAGGTATGCCGGGGTGCGGAAAGAGTACCGTGGGTAAAAAACTTGCCTTACTATTGGGCAAAAAGTTCGTGGATACGGACGAAGAAATCGTTAAAAGACGGGGTATGAGCATACCTCGGATATTTGAGAAATTTGGCGAGGACGACTTTAGAAAAACGGAGAGCGAAGTTATATCGGATTTTTCTAAGGAAAGAGGTCAGATTCTCTCATTGGGCGGTGGCGCGATAAAACGCGCGGAAAACGTGAAATGTGCTAAGCAAAACGGCGTGGTGGTATATATAAAACGCGATCTAAATGAATTGGCTCAAAACGGTAGACCGTTGTCCCGTGATAAAAACGCTGTCTTAGCGCTTTACGAGGAAAGAAAAGAATTATACGAGAGTAGTTGCGATATAGAGGTATTGAACGACGATACAGTGGACGAGGTCGCAAGAAAAATAGTGGAGGAGCTGTATGAAAATACTAGTAATTAACGGTGTAAATCTCAATATGCTTGGTATTCGTGAACCCGACGTTTACGGTAAAAATACCTATCGTGATCTCGTATCCTATATCAAAAAAAGCGCAAAAAAAGCCTCCGTTTCCGTGAAATGCGTACAAAGTAATAGCGAGGGAAAAATAGTGGACTATATCCAGAAAGCATATCGCCAGTTTGATGGAATAGTCATCAACCCCGGTGCGTATACGCACACGAGTGTCGCGATATTGGACGCATTGAAAGCCGTAGGCATAAAGACAGTGGAAGTTCATATCTCCGACGTCAAGTCACGTGAAGATTTCCGTCAAATATCTTACGTATCAAAGTTTGCGGAAAAAACCATTATGGGTAAAGGCTTTGACGGATATATAGAAGCAATAGAATATCTAGCAAAAGACGTGAATAAGTGATTTCGAAAAGCAAAAACCGCACTAATTAGTGCGGTTTTTCGTTTACAATATTATATTTTATTAAAAATCTGCGTCTTTGACGTACGAGTAGTCGTAGTCGAGGTTTTTGTTCGTTGCACGCTTTGCGAAAATCAAGCTGAATACGGGGGTGACGATTAGAGATGCGAACATACAAATTACACCGATTAAGGGAGTGTTTTTCATGCCGATGCCGGGTACGAATACGAGAGCAATCGTGATAATGAATGTAGAGATAATGGATGCCCACGCTCCGTATTTATTCGCTTTTTTCATGAAAAGACCGTAAAGGTAAGGACCTATAAAGCATCCTGCCAACGTTCCCCATGAAAAGCCCATGAGTTCTACGATACCTGCAGGTTTGAATATTGCTATTACTGCGGATAAAGCGATGAAGAATACGCTTGCAAAACGAGTGAGCATATTGAGTTTTTTGTCCGTAACCTTTTTGTTTATATATCCGCCGTATACGTCTACCGTAACCGAGGACGAACAAGACATTCCTAGTGACGCTAGGGTGGACATACTTGCTGCAAGAACCATAACTACAAGGACTGCTATAACGACGTCGGGTAATACGCTATTGTAGATAGAAGGCATAATGGAGTCAAATTTTCCTGCTCCTGCTAATGCGTCCGTTCCTTGATACAACGAACCAGTTGCACCTGCTCCGTACGCGCACACACCTACTACTAAACAGAATACGGTGGATACGACGGTACCGCGTTTAACCGTTGATTTGTCGCGGACTGCGTAGAACTTGTGAAGTATTTGAGGTAGTCCCCAAGGACCGAGCGAGGTCAAGAGCACTAATACGATAAGGTCAAATAATCCGTTTTGGGGAATAATGCCTTTACCGAGTTCGGTAAGACTTGTAAACGCGTCTAGTCCGCCTGCGTTTGCGTAAACGTAGATGACGGCTACGACTATACCAACGAGCATTATAATACCTTGAATAAAGTCGGATAATGCGGTTGCAAAATATCCGCCAAAGAATACGTAGAGCGCGGTTATACCTGCTAAGCATACGACGCATACGATAAATAAGGTCTGTTGCATAGAGGGATCTATTCCGAATACTGCCGAGAACAATTCTCCCAAACCTTGGTAAACTGATGCCGAGTAAGGTATAAGGAATATTCCGATAATAAGACCGGTTATGAGTTTGATTTTGTTGTCACCGTAACGGGACTCGAAAAACTCAGGCATGGTCTTTGCTCCCATTTTGGAGGTCATTATTTTGGTTCGTTTTGCCAAAACTTTCCAAGGAAGATAGGTGCCGATAACTGCGTTACCTACGCCAATCAAAAGTACGCCTAAACCAAATAAGTATCCGAGTTTTCCTGCGTATCCGATGAGAATAACGGAAGAGAAGTAGGTCGTACCGTACGCAAACGCGGACATCCAAGGACCTACGCCTTTACCTGCAAGATAAAATTCGGACAAGGTTGCACTTCTTTTTCTAGAAACGTACGCTATCGCTATCATACCTAATACGTAAACAATAAGCGCAAGTATACAAATAGTGTTTTTATCCATAAGTACACGTCCTTATAAAACATTTACAAAAATTATATTCCAAAAATATAGTTTTTGCAAGTTAAATAG
Organism: Clostridia bacterium; assembly: GCA_017407285.1. Taxonomy (GTDB): domain Bacteria; phylum Bacillota; class Clostridia; order Christensenellales; family RUG350; genus RGIG2224. The sequence continues at coordinate 21,659 of JAFQWW010000015.1, read as the reverse complement.
CGTGTGTTCAAAGAAAAAAGTGCGAAAATAGTTGATTTTGACTATTAAAAGTGTTAAAATCAATTCGACGGTATATCGGCTACCCGTCGTAAATAAAAACCGAGGTATGAAAATGAACAAATCCGTTTTAGTACTTATTCGTTGCGCCGTGATATCGGCGCTTTATTTTTGCTTAACCACTTTGCTCGCCCCCATTAGTTTCGGGGCTATTCAGTTTAGATTGGCTGAGGCTATGTGCTTGTTACCTATGTTATTCCCCGAGGCAAGCGTGGGATTGTGTATCGGGTGCGCGCTTGCTAATCTTTCTTCTCCATTCGGTGTTTGGGACGTCGTGGTGGGCTCTTTAGTAACCCTCGTTGCAGGATTTTTAACTAGTAAAATTAAAAACGTTTGGTTAGCAGGGCTTCCGCCTATTCTACTAAACGCCTTTATCCTACCTATTATTTGGTCTGTTATGGGGGTAGGGGAATTGTATATACTAAACGTATTGTCCTTGCTAGTTTCCCAAAGCGTGGTTATATACGCAGGTGGCATACCGCTAGTAAAAGGACTCAAAAAAACTATGAAAATCTAAAAAGGCTTTTTGACGATCTCGGAGTATATCTCAGGTCGTCTTTTTTCTATATAAATATCGTTATTTTTTACCTCAACGTCCAAAATATTCTTGCTTTTGAAGTTTTTCTTGGTGTAATACGCGTGCGCGGAGGAGGAAAAAAGGATACAACTAACTCCGTTGGATATGGCTTGGGCTTCGGAAAGGACTTTGTATTTACGGCTAACCTTTTTGTTTAGTGAAAAGATTAACACGTCACATTCCCACAGTTTCATCATTCTTGAGATTTCAAAAAAACATATATCGTCGCCACTGACTACCCCTAATCTACCTCGACTCGTGTCGAAAACCCTCAAAATTCCGCTTTTGTCGTAGTCCTCGTTCATCGGGTGCGTCATATCGGATATGCCCAAGAATTTACCTTGATCTACAACGAGCGTTCCCCAATATTTTTTGTTTTTGCAAAGTAGTGTCGTGCCACCCAATATGGTGCATGAAAAATCTCGACTTTTAACGCATAGCGATTTTATAAAGTTGGTTACACCAGTCAATTCGTCGTCTAGATCTATAGTAGGCAAAAAATCCGTGGAGAGTAGCACCACGGAATTTTTATCTATCATAACGTTGTCTAAAGATTTAGTTTTGGACTTATCAATAAAATTAAATTTCATACCATCCTCCCCACTATCTTATGTGAGGGGGAAAGTTATCTGTTACTGACTATTTGTAAAAGTTCGGATAAAGTTTTTGCATTATATACGGCGTTCTTAAGTTCTTTTATGCCACGTACCCCTTTCATATAACAACAAATATGCTTTTTCATATCGTTTACGACGACGTGGGCAGGTAGAAATTCGCGTAGTCGTTCTACGTGTCTGAGGATTTGTTCGACCTTGTCAACCTTTATCTCTAAACCTTGTAGTTCGCTGAAAATCTCCGGTCTGCCTATTGCTCCACGGCCTATCATAAAACCCGAAACACAAGAGTCGTCGAATGCTTTTACGTCCTCGACAGTCGTGATATCTCCGTTTGCAAAGAGGGGAATAGACACAGCTTTTGCCGTTTCCTTTATCTTATCCCAATTCGATACACCACTATAAAATTGTTCCCTCGTTCTGCCGTGTAAGGTTATAGCGTCAGCACCTGCTTCTTCCATTTTTTTAGCAAAGTCTACACAGTTTATATGCTCTTCGTCAAATCCTAAACGGAATTTTACCGAGAGGGGACGAGATCCTGCGCTTTTTTTGCAACTCTCCACCACTCTTTGGGCAAGTTCAGGATTTTTCATCAAGGCACTGCCTTCCCCGTTTGATACGATTTTTCTAACGGGACACCCCATGTTGATATCTATTATATCGGCTTTGATACTAGATATCGCTTTTGCCATGACGTCGGGTTCGCAACCGAATATTTGTACGGCGGAGGGGACTTCTAAGGGGGATAAACGGAGTAAGTCTTCCGTTTTTTCGTTGCCGTAGATTAGTCCTTTTGCGCTAACCATTTCGGTGTAGGTTAGTCCTGCTCCGTATTCTCGCGCCATTTCTCTAAACGCTATATCGGTGTAACCTGCAAGTGGGGCTAAAAGATAGGGGGACGAGAGGGTAATATCTCCTATTTTAGTCAACGTCGTTCTCCTTTATATATCTTGCTATAGCGTCTTGCAACGCTTCCTCTGCATCTACTCCGTCCGAGCGCATTTGTCTAACCATAGCAAATAGTTCTTCTCCCCACTGGTTTGACGTCTTGCCAGATACGGGTAAATCTTTTCTCTCGCCCGCGCATTTCATTACCTTTTGGGCGCGAATGAGGGCAGGGAGGGCGGAAGGTACGGTTTCAAACCTGCCTTTTCCTGCTTTTTCTAATTTCTTTGCGTTTTCCCACGCTATCAAAGCTTCCGCAGCGTTAGATGCCTTGACGTTGCCGAATATGTGGGTGTGGCGATGAATAAGTTTTAAGCACAACATACTCAAAACGTCAGAGAAGGTAAATTCTCCCCATTCTTCCCCGATAAGCGCGTTAAACACGGACTGCAAGAGTACGTCGCCACACTCTTCAGTCATCATATCTAGGTCTTCTTTTTGGATAGCATCGTCTAATTCGTACGCCTCTTCTATAAGATTTTTACGAATGGATTGGTGGGTTTGCTCACGATCCCACGGACAACCGTTTGGAGCACGCAATATCTTCATAATCTCCACTAAATCACTTATTCCAAAACGTTCCTTTTCTGTTAAGGGTTTCGGGGGAATGATAAGTTTAGTTTGGTGGTCGTATTTTTGTCTATCTATCTCGGAAACTTTTATTTTGTTCCATTTTTTGTGGAAGAATAGTACCTCCTCGTCGCCTAATTTGTCAAGGAGATAGAGTTTGAGGTCGGAGGATAAAAATTCGTCGTCTAGTTCTACGATGAATACGGGGTTCGCACGGTCGAACTCTACGTGAGGTTTATTGATAATCTCGGTTGCAGTGTAGAGAAGATAGCTTAAAGCGCCTCCCGATTCCTTCTTCATTTCCGCTATATTGGATACACCGTATATGAATTTTGGACTAGTTTTGGATAGCGCTAAGATTTCTTTGACTATTCCGTCCGACACGCCGTCTCCGTCCAAGCAAAAACAAACTTTGCCCTTTTTGCTCAATACGTATTCGGCGCATTTTTTGTTTAAGGTGTCAAAGTCCTCTTCTTCTTCAAAAATAAAGTCCAAAGTTTGATGTTTTTTGTTTTCAAAAAAAGAATAGGTTTGAGATATAGAGGTTTTGACAATAATCTCACTACATTCCTCTATCTTGTCTTTTGCTTCTTTGGTTATTTGATCTACGCTATTGCCCAGTCCTATTACGGTTAGCATATATCCCTCCTTTGCGTTTTGAAAAGGGGAGAGAGGATAGTTCTCTCTCGTCAAAAACGTTTTTCGTGGTTATATATAAATATAATACCACACAAAGCACAGAAAGGGCAAATATCCAAAGGGGTTTAAGATAAGGAATTGCCAAAAAAACGGGTATTGCTAGGGCTACGCTCACGACGAGAATAAAAGTGAATTCTTTATGAACGTTGCATTTCCCAATTATTTTGGAATATGATTTTGCGTTTAGATACGCAGATATCGTGTAACACAAAGCGTTCAATCCTGCTACACCGTATATCCCAAATAATGAGAGCGCAGGGTAGAGCAAGACCGTTTTTATACCAACGGATAGGGCTAGATTTTTCAAACTTTTTATTGATAAACCTACGCCAAACAAAAAAGACGAGTATATCTGCGTAATACCAAGAGATGGGATACCTAAAGAGGATATAACTAGTAGATTTATTGCAGTAGCACGCTCTAGAGCACTTAGCGTTGGATACAAAAAGGGTATGATAAGTGGCGCGCATACGATAAAGAATACGGATACAGGTATCGTGACGAAGAGGGTGAGTTTTAGAGAAATCTTGCTTTTGTCATATAATGAGGATAGGGTAGAGTTTTCTTTATCTTTGGATAATACGGGTAGGACGGCTATTCCTAAGGCTAGGGTAAAAACTGCAGGAAGGTTAGTCAGGGTGGCTACCGTACCCGACAACAGTCCGTAAAAAGAGGTAGAGAGGCGAAGACCTATCGTAGGCGTTAGAAAATTTATAACACTCACGCTATCTATAAGGTTTGATAAGGGCATAATTATACCGCCCAACGCAGTTGGAGCGGAATAGCGCAATACCCTCAAGAAGGAAAAACTAAAGGGTATGGTAGAGGGTAAAACTCTTTTGTCTTTAGACGTGATATATCGAATAAATAAATATAAAAAGGATATAAATTCTGATACACTCACACCTATTAGTGCGCCCGTAACTGCGTATAATAAACCGTATCTAGATAAATAAACGGATAAAAATATTCCCACTGCGAGTTTTACGATTTGCTCTATCAGTTGGCTAAATACAGTGGGAGTCATATTAGACTTTGCTTGAAAATATCCTCTAAATACGCAAGAATAACCGCTAAATATTATAGCAGGAATTAAAATTTTGTATAAAAAATCTATCCCTTTAACGCCTTGCAAAGAGGATAGCGCGGGACTTAAAAGGTATAGTAGAATAGAGAGTATGAGCGAGCCTATCGTGACGACCAACGTTGCGCCTTTTACTAAACTTGAACCCTCTTCTTCTCGACTACTCGACACGAGAGAGGACACTGCTTGAGAGATACCGCCCGAAGATATAGAAATGATGATCGCAAATATAGGAAATACGGTTTGGTACAACCCTATTCCCGTAGCTCCTATGACGTTGGTCAAAGGAATTTTGTACAACGCGCCTATAACTTTACATATGATTCCTCCAAGGCATAGCAATAGCGCGTTAGTTGCGAAGCCTTGTTTTTTTAGGTTTTGCATATATATAGTTTGATAGTCTTTTATTAAATTATGTACCACGAATTTTGATTTAGGTATTGATTGAGAGGGCTTGCTATGGTATACTAAATATAGAGGTAATTATGCAAATAAGTGAAATAGAAAAAATCCAAAAAGGAAGGGAATATATCCGCAGTAAAACGGATTTTATCCCCGATATTGCTGTCGTTTTAGGCTCTGGGCTCGCAGGACTTACTCGTGAGGTTGAGGTTGTACACGAGATATCGTACGGTGACGTGCCGTACCTTAAAACGTCCACGACACCTTTTCACGACGGAAAGATGATTTTCGGAGTTTTGAGCGGTGTTAAGGTTTTATTGATGAGCGGAAGGGTGCATCTATACGAGGGCTATAGCGTAGAGGACGTAGTCCGTCCTATTCGACTAGTGTACGAGTTGGGCGCAAAAAAATTGATATTAACTAACGCATCCGGCGCTATAAATACCGATTATCACCCGGGAGATTTGGTCGTAATAAAGGACCATATATCTTCCTTCGTTCCTAGTCCTATAAAAGGGGATATTCGCAGACTTATCGGCACTAAATTGGATTTTCCCGATATGTGCAAGGTGTACGATCGGGAACTATCAAACGCTGTTTTGGATATTTGTCACGAACTTGAAACGGTGGCGCACGAGGGCGTGTATATTCAAGTTTCCGGCGCACAGTACGAAACTCCTGCCGAGATAAATTTTTATAGAATAATAGGCGCGGATTTGGTTGGAATGAGTACGGTCGTGGAGGCTACTTGCGCTCGTCATTTAGGCATGAGAGTGGTTGGGGTTAGTATGGCTACAAATATGGCGGCGGGGATAGAGAAGGTTAAACTTTCTCACGACGACGTTAAAAGAGTAGCGGATAGAGCGCAAAGTAAATTTATAAGGGTGTTGAAAGAGAGTATAGTTAAAATTTCTACGATTTGATAACGAGATAAGGAGGAAAGTATGATAGATTTGCACTTACATTTGGACGGTTCACTTACCCCCGATGATATTTTAGTATTGGCTGATATCGATAAAGTTGAGTTGCCTACGACGGATAAAGAGGAACTCAAAAATTATCTTTCATTTCACGGAGATAATAGGACGCTTACACATTATTTGACCTATTTTGATTTGCCTTTGTCCGTGATGCAGAGCAAGGAAAGCGTGGAAAAAGCGGTTGAGCTTATGGTTAAAAGACTTTCAAAGTCCGGTATGCTATACGCCGAAATTCGTTTTGCGCCCTTGCTTCATACAAGAAAAGGTTTGAGCGTGGAAGAGGTGGTAGTGTCCGCAATTTCGGGATTAAAGAAGGCTATCACGGAAAATTTCGTTGCCCAACTTATACTCTGTTGTATGAGAATAGACGGCGTAGAAGATTTGAATAGAGAAACGGTCACGTGCGCCAAAAAATATTTAGGTCGAGGGGTTTGCGCTCTAGACCTTGCAGGAAACGAGGACGGATTCGTGTACGATAAGTACAAAGACCTTTTCTCGTACGCTCGTGAATTAAAACTCCCTATAACTATACACGCAGGAGAGAGAGGTGGCGCAGAACAAGTAGAGGCCGCTATAAAACTCGGCGCTAGACGTATAGGTCACGGCGTGCATTTGGTGGAGAGCGAGAGATTGATGAATATCGTTTTGGAAAAAGGCATAGGCGTTGAGATGTGCCCGACTAGCAATTTCCAAACGGGCGCGGTAGATGAGATGAAAGATTACCCACTACGCGAATATTTGCGCCGTGGAATACTCGTGTGCGTTAATACGGATAGCACGGTGGTGTCTAGTACGAATATTAGACGAGAATTTGAGTTTTTGAAAGAAAGCGTAGGTTTAACCGTAGAAGAAAAGGTTAAATGTTATCTAAACGCTCTAAACATTGCATTTTTGCCTACTGCTATAAAGGACAATTTAAGAGGTAAAATCATCGCAGGGCTAGCAAGAGAGGCGGAAAACAAATAAGATAAATTTAGCAAAAAAGCAACCTTTTAGCGTAGTGCCCTTAAGGACACTACGCAGTTATAATCGCCTGTGGCGAGTTTAGAGTTATGATTGGCTACGCCAAGTTATGATGTGCCTTCGGCACAGCTTGAAGTAACAAGGCAATTATATCATAACGTTTGCGAAGCAAACTTATAACGGTGAGCGTGAGCGAACTTCATAACTCATAACTAAAAATAGTATTTGCGTCCACAAATGCAGTGCTTGTCAGGAAAAGAGGACAGAGAGTGTAAAAACATTCTCTGTCCTCTTCCTGTCTGTAGATATTATATCTTCTGAACTTGAAACTGTCCTTAAGAGTATAACCTTTTGGGTTGCTTTTATTTTTTTAGTCGCTTTTTTAATAATTCTAAATCAAATTCGGGGACGTAGTCCTCGGTTGCGCTCGACGGATCTTGAGTAAAACCATCAAAACCTAATATATCGGCGTAGTCCAAGACGATATCGTATTCGCGTTTGGTGATTTTTCTACCTAATATGGGGTGGTCTTTTACCTCATCAGTTGGAAAATACTGCGCCATTAGACTCAATATAGGCTTAGGTTTTAGAGTGGACAAATAGTCTAAAACCTTTTTGCTGTCCTCAGTTAGAGTTGGGAGTACGAGATGACGGACTATCATTCCCTTTTTCATCAAATCGGACTCATATATATCTTTTGGTTGTTGACGGCGCATTTCCTCTATTGCATTGCTTGCTATTTCAAAGTAACGTGGAGCGGAGGAAAATTCGATAGAGTACTTATCCTCACTATACTTTAGGTCGGGAAGGTAGATATCTACTAATCCGTCAAGTTTTTTTAGGTTTTCCACACTCTCGTAAGCGTTCGTGTTGTATACTACGGGAATGGAGGAAATTTTTTTGAATTTTTCCAAAACGGGGGCGAGAGATCGTGCGTATTGAGCGGGGGTAACGAGGTTTATATTGTGCGCGCCGTCCTCCTCTAAAGAGAGAAAAAGGGATATGAGTTCGTCCTCGGAAAATTCAAGTCCCGTGTCGAATTTTCTTGATATTTGATAGTTTTGACAAAACTTGCATTTCATGGTGCAACCGCAGAAAAATACCGTGCCACTTCCACGTGTTCCCGATATTACGGGTTCTTCCCAATGATGAAGTTCGCAACGCGCTATTTTGAAATTCATTTTTCCCTACCTTACGTTAAAATCGATATTCCCCGTTGACATTTATAACTAAAGTTATTATAATATATAATAGTATATTTTGCAACCATAAATCAAGGAGTAGACATGCCTAAACGTATAACAGAGGAAAAGAGAATAACTGAGTTTTTCGGAACAAACGTTTTTTCGGAAGATACCATGAGAAAATACGTGCCTGAGAGTGCTATTGAAGAGCTTAAGGCGTTGCAAGTGTCGGGAGGAGAACTCTCTCGTGAACTCGCAGACGTATTTGCGGAAGCTATGAAAGAGTGGGCTATTAAAAACGGCGCTACTCACTATACCCATTGGTTTCAACCTTTGACGGGCTTTACCGCGGAAAAACACGATAGTTTTATATCTATAGACAAATCGGGTAACACCATTTTACAGTTTACCGGTAAAAATTTGAGTAGAGGAGAGGCGGACGCTTCGAGTTTTCCTAGTGGAAATATAAGAGCGACTTTCGAGGCGAGAGGTTATACCGTATGGGATTGCTCTTCTCCTGCCTTTTTGAAGAACACCTCGGACGGTGTGTGCGTATTGTGCATACCTACTGCGTTTTGCTCTTACAACGGACAAATACTTGACAAGAAAACTCCGCTTTTGAAGAGTATGAAAGCTCTCGATAAGCAGGGTATGAGAGTGTTGCGTTTAGCAGGAAACAAGACGAGTAAGAAAATTTCGGTTAACGTTGGCGCAGAGCAAGAGTATTTCTTGGTAGACAAAAACGATTATATGCAGAGAGCGGACTTGCGTTTTACGGGACGAACATTGTTCGGTGCTCCTGCTCCTAAAGGTCAAGAGAAAAACGACCAGTATTACGCAACCATAAGAGATAGAGTGGGTGCGTTTATGGCGGACTTGAACGAGGCTTTGTGGAAACTTGGCATAAACGCTAAAACTCAACATAACGAGGTTGCGCCCGCTCAACACGAACTTGCACCTATATACGCAACGGCAAATATTGCGACCGATAATAACCAACTCGTTATGGAAATGATGAAAAAGATAGCGGAAAAACACAATCTTGCCTGTCTTTTGCACGAAAAACCTTTTAACGGCGTTAACGGTAGCGGTAAGCACGACAACTGGTCTATAGTCACGGACGACGGTATAAACCTTACCGATCCTACTAAAAATCCGGACGACAATCTTCCGTTCTTAGCGTTTTTTGCAGCAACGATTGCGGCTGTTGACGAGTATGCGGATTTATTGAGAGTATCCGCTTCTCAAGTTGGTAACGATCTAAGACTTGGTGGCTTTGAAGCGCCTCCTGTCGTTATATCGGTTTTCGTTGGCGAACTTGAGGCCTTGGTGGACAGGCTATTGCAAGGTTTGCACGGCGAGAGAAAGCATAGAAATATACTAAAACTCGGAGAACTCGTATTCCCCACCTTAAGACAGGATAGATCGGATAGAAACCGTACCTCTCCGTTTGCGTTCACGGGAAATAAATTTGAGTTCCGTATGGTAGGTTCTTCAGCGTCTATTGCAACTCCCAACACCGTACTCAATACCATTACCGCAGAAATGCTTGAGAGAATGGCGGATCAAACCGAAGAACTTATAAAAGAGGGATCAAACTCGGAAGATGCTTTGAAAAAGGTAATAATCGAGTTTTTATCTAAACATAGACGAGTAATATTTAACGGAAACAACTACGATGCAGAATGGTTGAAAGAGGCGGAGCGCCGTGGACTAGAGCAGATAAATAATTGCGTAGACGCTTATCAGACCTTGCTTAGAGATAAAAACGTAGCAGTTTACGAAAAGCAGGGAGTTTTGACTCGAGAAGAACTTACGAGTCGTTACGAGATATATCTTGAAAACTATTCCAAAACGATAAACATCGAGGCAACCACCATGCTTATGATGGCAAAGACTCAGCTCGTGCCCAATTTTGGAAAATATCTTGTCCGTATAGCGGAGTGCGCGAGTGCGGTGAAGAATTTGGGAGTTGAACCTAGGTCCCAGATGAAGGCGTTGACTTGGTATCAAGAAAACTACGATAATCTCGTGTCTGCTGTGGAGAGTTTGGAAAAACTTTTACCCGACGTTAAGGGCGAGTGCGACGAACTCCAAAAAGCAATTGATTATCGTGACAAAGTAGTACCCGCAATGGAAAAGGTTAGATTCTTTGCGGACGAATTAGAGAAAAATACGGATAGAGAGTGTTATGGTATGCCCACCTATTCCGATATTATGTTCTACAACTAAGAGGTATAAAATGAATATTCATTATCATGTAAACAGTTTAATCGAGTACGCTAAAGAGCATCTTAGAATGAGAGAGGACGACGTGCTTTTTGCAAAGAACGCCGTAATGAATTTGCTCGATTTGCACACCGACACGATGGGAGGGGAGGAAACACCAGACCTTGATCGCGTAAAGAGTGCGGATATTCCCGATAGTTTCGTTAGACCTTTGAGCGATTACGCTATAGAAAAAGGTTTGATTGAGGACGTGGACCGTGGGCTTTTTGAAACGGCTATTTTGGGTGCGGTTACACCTATTCCTTCCCAAGTAAACGATTATTTCAAAAAGGATTTAAAAGAGGTTGGACAAAGACAAGCGTTGCTTAATTTGTACGACTTGGGTATAAAGAGCAATTACATAAAATTGTCCGACGTTAGACGAAACGTTTATTGGAGATATAAAGGCAAAAAATGTGATTTGGAGATAACCATAAACCTCTCCAAACCCGAAAAGGACAATAAAGAAATAGCAAGACTTAAAAACGCTCCTGCAACGGGCTATCCTAAGTGTATGCTTTGTGAAGAGAACGTTGGGTATAAAGGTAGAGTAGGTTTCCCTGCTCGTCAAACTTTGCGTTTCGTTCCCATTAAGTTGAATAACGAGGAGTGGAATATGCAGTATTCTCCCTATATGTATTATGACGAGCACTGCATAATTTTCTCTAAAAAACACACTCCCATGATATTGGAGAGAGCAACTTTCGTAAAGCTTTTGGAGTTTACGAAGATTTTCCCCGACTATATTGCAGGTAGCAACGCTTGCTTGCCTATAGTTGGCGGATCTATCCTAACCCACGAGCATTATCAAGGTGGTGGACATCTAATGCCCGTACACTTTACTCAGCCTAGATGGGAATTTAAGCATAAAGATTTTCCCGATTTGACATTCTACGTTCAAGAATGGTACAACAGTGACGTTAGAGTGGTTGGTCAAGATATCCAACGCGTTGCAGACGGTGCGGAATTTATTCGTAAAATTTGGATTGATTATACGGACGAAAAAGTGGGTATAATATCCAAGACGACGGACGCGCATAACGCAATAACCCCGATAGCAAGAAGAATAGGCTCAAATTATTCTATGGACTTGTTGCTTAGAAATAATAGAGTGAGTGAGGAGTATCCCGACGGTATTTTCCACGCTCATCCTGAGTATCACAACGTAAAAAAAGAGGGTATCGGTCTTATCGAAGCTATGGGATTGTTCATTCTCCCCGGTAGATTGGATAAGGAATTTGGCGCTATATCCGAGATATTGCAAGGTCGTGAAATCGACTACAAAAACCCCGAAAGTATGCTCAAAAAACACGAGAGAATGATAGAGGAACTCGTGAAAAAGCACGGTACGAGTATGAGTAAAGAGGAGTCGGTCGACGTGATACGAGATTACGTAGGTCAAGTTTGTGAAAATATCTTGGATAATACCGCGGTATTCAAAGACGATACCTCCGGTCGTGATGCGTTCTTGCGTTTTATGAGTCAAGCAGGTTTTGAAAAGGTTGGTGAATAATATGAAATGTGACGAAAGAATCAAGTTGCTTGCTAAAAATCTTATTAATTATAGTTGCGCGCTAAAGCAGGGCGAGAAGATTTTGATAGAAGCTACGGGTGTGGACTCCGTGTTCGTGGAAGCGCTTATAGAGGAGTGCTACAAGGTTGGAGCATATCCTTTTGTAGATTTAGGAGATAACAAGGTTAAACGCAGACTTTTGAAAGGTTTGACCAAAGAACATTGTGAACTCATGGCAAAGTACGCCTCTTTTCGTATGAAAGAGATGGACGCCTACATTGGAGTTAGAGGGGGCAACAACGCCTACGAACTATCCGACGTAGACGGAGATATTATGAATACCTATATGGCGCTATACTCCAAGCCCGTTCATCACGAACTCAGAGTTAAAAACACTAAGTGGTGCGTTTTGCGCTATCCTACAGAGGGTATGAGCGAACTTAGCGGTATGAGCACGGAGGCGTTTGAGGATTTGTACTTTAAGGTATGTAATCTTGACTACGCTAAAATGGATAAAGCCATGGATCCTTTGGTCGAGCTTATCGCAAAGACCGACAAGGTAAGAATTACGGCAAAAGATACCGACATCACTTTTTCTATAAAGGGTATTGGTGCTAAGAAATGTTCGGGACATATGAATATTCCGGACGGCGAGGTATACACCGCTCCCGTCAAAGACTCCGTTAACGGCGTTATTACCTACAACACTCCGAGCGTGGAGAACGGTATCAAGTTTGAAAACGTTCAACTCACCTTCAAAGACGGAAAAATTATCAAGGCTACGGCAAACGATACCGAAGCCGTTAATAAAATTTTTGATACGGACGAGGGCGCAAGATACGTGGGCGAATTTGCTTTCGGTGTAAATCCCTTTATTAAAAAACCTATGTGCGACATTCTCTTTGATGAGAAAATAAGCGGTTCTATTCATTTTACGCCGGGAAGTAGTTACGATGATGCGTACAACGGAAACGAATCTGCCGTGCATTGGGATTTGGTATTGATTCAGACTCCGGAGTATGGTGGCGGAGATATATATTTTGACGACGTTTTGATTCGTCACGACGGAAGATTTACTCTTCCCGAACTTCAAGGACTTAATCCAGAAAATTTGGAATAATTCGCAGGTGATCTTTTATCTTGGGGGAGAGAATAAGACGAGAGCGGAAAATGATTAGAAGGACGCAACCGTGTGTAGATTGGTTGCGGTTAAGTGAGGACAAATGAAAATACTTGGAATAGAAAGTTCGTGTGACGAAACTGCTGCTGCCGTCGTTGAGGACGGTAGACGCGTTTTATCTAGCATCATATCTTCTCAAATATCAATACACCGTGAATACGGCGGAGTAGTGCCCGAGATTGCATCAAGAAATCACGTGTTGAATATAAACGGCGTGGTGGATCAAGCCTTAAAAGAGGCAAATTGCACTTTAAACGAGGTGGACGCTATAGCCGTAACCTATGGAGCAGGACTAATAGGCGCACTTTTGTGTGGGGTTAGTTACGCAAAAGCACTTGCTATGAGTACTAAAAAACCTTTGATTGCAGTGAATCATCTTCACGGACATATCGCTGCAAACTACATAGCGCACCAAGATTTAACCCCTCCGTATCTGTGTTTGGTTGTGAGTGGTGGTCATACCGCGTTGGTAGACGTTAAAAGTTATACCGAGTTTAGCGTTATTGGTCAGACAGCAGACGATGCGTGTGGAGAGGCGTTTGATAAGGTTGCTAGAGTGTTAGGTTTACCCTATCCCGGAGGACCGGAGATTGACAAACTTGCAAAAGAAGGAAAGGTTTCTATCTCTCTTCCTAAACCCAAGTTTTCGGGTGGGGAGATAAAGTTTTCCTATAGCGGTATAAAAACTGCGGTAGTTAATTATTGTCACAACACGAAAGAGTTTAATAAAGCGGACGTAGCCGCGTCCTTTAGATACTCGGCGGTATCGCAACTTATAGATAACACCGTAAAATGCGTAAAGAAGTACGGATATAAGACGGTTGCCGTTGCAGGTGGCGTGGGTGCTAATAGTTTATTGAGAGAGGAAATGGAAAAGGCGGGCAAAAAGTATAATTTCCGTGCTTATTTCCCAACACCGATACTTTGTACGGACAACGCCGCGATGATTGCAAGCGCGGGATACTATGATTTTATGGAAAACAAAGGTATAGCGGGGCTTGATTTGAACGCTCACGCTGTTTTAGGTTTATAATAGGAGGATAAAATGTTAAATTGGCTTGAAAACGCAGTATTTTACGAAATTTACCCGACGTCGTTTTACGATTCTAACGGTGACGGTATAGGCGATTTGAAAGGTATAACCCAAAAGGTTGATTATTTGAAGAGTTTGGGAATTGACGCTGTTTGGTTTAACCCCTTCTATAAGTCCCCATTCAAAGACGGTGGATACGATATAACCGATTACTATGAGGTCGATAAACGTTTTGGAACTATGGAAGACTTTGACGAAATGGTTAAAGCTTTCAAGGAAAGAGGTATAAAAATCGTTTTGGATTTGGTTATAGGACATACCTCGGACAAACACAAATGGTTTAGAAGATCGGCGCAAGCAAAGAAAAACAAATATTACGATTATTACGTATGGACGGACGACGTAAACACCGATTATCCCGGTGTTATTCGTGGTTTGTATTATAGAAACGGTGGCTACGTACCCAATTATTACGCAAGCCAACCTGCGCTAAACTACGGTTTTGAGCAACTTGATCCTAATGCGCCTTGGAAATTGCATTACACTGATCCTAGATTGAAACCGTTAAGAGAGGAAATACTCAATATCATGCGTTTCTATCTTGATAAGGGCATCGACGGATTTAGAGTAGATATGGCAGGACATCTCATTAAAGAAGGTCAGACCTTTGACGAGAAGAAATATTACGATGAGTACGACGAGAAAACCTCGGGTATTCAGTGGTTCTGGCACGAGGTGCTCGGCACTATAAGATCGGAATATAGTGATAAAGTGTACATTGCAGAATGGGATATTCCCCAACTTGCAATAGGAAAGTGCGGTTTTGATATGGATTTTCTAACGCACGATACCTTTATGTTTAACGACTTGTACAAAAACGAAAAGGATCTCAACCTATCTCCCTATTTTGAGAGAGGGGACAACTATTTTAGTGAAAACGGCAAGGGAACGATTAAGAATTTCCTCCACTACGTTGAGTACTTGTATGAGAAATTGGGCGACAAGGGTATGTTTACCGCGCCTACCGGTACGCACGACGAAGTTAGAATGCCTACTAGAAAGAGTACGGATATCATAAAGTGTATTTTTGCTTTTGCCCTTACTCTCAAACAAATACCTATGATTTATTACGGCGACGAGATAGGTATGGTACATAATTATTCTGCATCAAAAGACGGTGGCGGAAAGAGAACGGGTGCTCGTACTCCTATGCAGTGGACGGACGGCAAAAACAGAGGATTTTCCACGGTTGAGGAAAAGGATTTGTATTTGCCCGTAGATTATGAGGAAGGTAGAAGCGTAGAAAGCCAAGACAAGGACGAAAATTCTTTGTTGAATACGGTAAGAAAACTCATAAAAATTCGTAAATCTCACTCTGCGCTTAACGTATCGAGCGCACAAGAGCAGGTGTACGTTGAGGGGGACGGATATCCCTATATCTTTAGAAGAAAGAACGAGAAAGAGAGTATTCTCGTTGCAATAAATCCTTCGCGTGAAGCCAAAACCGTGACGATAAACGGTGAGGTTTTATACGGAAACAATTATAAAAAAGTAGGCGATAAGGTGGAACTCACGGGCTGTAGTTTCCTTATCGTTAAAGAGTAATATTAAAACGCCGTTTTATACGGCGTTTTTTGGGAGTTATGATGTACGATACTATTATAATAGGCGGTGGCGCAAGCGGACTTTTGTCGGCGTGTGAACTTAAAGGTAAAAATCTTTTATTGGAGTCCAAAGATAGAGTAGGTAAGAAAATACTTGTTACGGGCAACGGTCGTTGTAATCTATCAAACTCCAATTTGACGGGGGAGGAATACTCCGATCCCCAATTTTTCCGTGCCGTTCAAGAAAAATATTCTTCTAACCTTTTAGATTTTTGGAAAGAAAAAGGGTTGTTTTTGAGAGAGGGGGGAGCAGGTCGCGTTTATCCTTTTTCCAATCAAGCGTCTACCGTGTTGGACGTATTGAGGTTTGGAGCACGTAAGGCGGAGATTAAGACTAATTGTATCGTAAAATCAGTGAAAAAAGATAAAGGCGGATACGCGGTTTTAACCTCAGACGGAGAATATTATTCTAAAAGGGTGATGTTAACTTGCGGTGGCGGTAATTTAGAAATTGCAAAGTCTTTGAATCTTCGCTTGACCGATACCTATCCCGCACTTTGCGCGCTTAAAACCGATACGAATAAACTCAAAGGTTTGGACGGTGTGAGAGCGCACGCGAAAGTGAGTTTGGAGATAGACGGAAAAGTTGAATACGTCGAGAGTGGCGAGGTGTTGTTTAGAAAATACGGCGTATCGGGTATAGCCGTATTCAACGCATCCTTAAAGTACGCACGAGCATTGAGGGATAAAAAATGCAAGCGTGCAATTTTAACCTTGGATTTGTTAGACGGATTAGAGGATAAAGAGGTCGAGACGGTTCTCTCTACTCGAATTAAGAGGGGAGATGACAATCTCTTGACCGGTATAATTTCAAATAAGATTGGACAAGCCGTGTTGGATGATTTCACTAACGCTCAAGAAATAGTGAAAAATCTGAGGTCTATTAAACTAAACGTGTTAGGTCTTTTAGACGATAACGCACAAATTACGGTGGGTGGAGTTCGCTTGGACGAGGTTAAACCTAGTTTAGAGAGCAAAACTTACGACGGATTATATCTTTGTGGCGAGGTTTTAGATCAAGACGGATTGTGTGGAGGATATAATTTGCATTGGGCGTTTTTGTCCGCTTTAGTTGCAAGTCAAGATATAAACCAAAAAATATGATTGTAAAACTGCTTAAAAACTTGAAATTACCTATTCATTATACCGAGGAGGTGTTAAAATCGCGCATAAAAGCGGAGATTTCACTTACACGCGGTGATTTTGAGTACAAAATTTTGAAAAAATCTTTAGATGCAAGAAAGAAAGAGGATATAAAATTCGTATTAAGCGTTTTACTTTTCTTCAAAGATGCAAAATATAACCGCAAAAAGGTGGAAGATTACGATTACGTTGAGTATACCCCTATAAAACTCAGTCAAAAGGTAAAAAAGCACGTCGTCGTAGTTGGCGCAGGACCTTGCGGACTATTTTCAGCCTTAGTTCTGGCCGAGGGCGGTGTCAAGGTTAGCGTGTTGGAGAGAGGAGAGAAAATAGAGAATAGATCAAAAATAGTTCAAAACTTTTTTGATGGTGGCGCACTTGACGTGGAGTGTAACGTACAGTTTGGTGAAGGCGGTGCAGGTGCTTTTTCGGACGGTAAACTCAATACTGGAACTAAGTCTGATAAACAAGAATACGTATTTCGAAAATTCGTGGAGTGTGGCGCGCCCGATACTATATTGTACGACGCGCATCCTCATATCGGTACGGATAGATTGAAACCTACGGTAAGAGGAATAAGGGAAAAAATCTTGTCCTTGGGTGGTTCTTTTGAGTTTGGTGCAAAAGTCTACGATTTTTCTATAAAAGACGGAGAAATTAAGAGCGTACGATACGTGCAAGGCGGAGTTAAAAAAGAGATTGAGTGTGATTTTCTAATTCTTGCGACTGGACATAGTGCGCGCGACGTGTTTGAATTATTGAAAGATAAAACGGAATTGATTCCAAAGCCTTTTTCGGTGGGCGTTAGAATAGAACACGATCAACTTGATATCAATAGATCGCAATTTGGAAAAGACATTGGTATAGCAAGCGAGTACAAACTCAGTGAAAGATTAGAGTGTGGTCGTGGTGTGTACACCTTTTGTATGTGTCCCGGTGGTTACGTCGTGCCGTCCGCGAGCGAAGAAGGCGGAGTAGTTACTAACGGTATGAGCAATTACGCTCGTGACGGAAAAAATGCAAATAGCGCGCTTTTAGTATCCGTAAGCCCAGAGGACTTTGGCTCAAAAGACGTTTTAGCAGGGGTAGAGTTTCAGAGAAAATTAGAGCGTGGTGCACACTCTTTAGGCGGAGGAGATTACGTAGCGCCGTACCAACTCGTAGGAGATTTTTTGAATAACCGAGCGTCTAGTGGATTTGGTCGTGTTGAACCTACCTATTCTAGAGGAGTAAAAGGCGCAAACTTAAACGAAGTTTTACCAAGTTTTGTGTGTGACGGACTAAGAAATGGTCTTATAGCTTTTGATAGAAAGTTGAAAGGCTTCAAAAGCGAGGACGCCGTGATGACGGGTGTAGAAACGAGATCTAGTTCCCCAGTTAGGATAGAAAGGCGAGAGGATTTGACTGCGATAAATATAAAAAACCTTTATCCAGCAGGAGAGGGCGCAGGATACGCAGGTGGAATAACGAGTTCGGCTGTAGACGGTGTGAGAGTCGCAGAAGAGATAATAAATAAATTAAACCACTAAAAAAGCGAGTGAATATTCACTCGCTTTTAATTATTATATCGCTAAATTTCTTTTTTTGTGTGTTTCATTTTTGCGATTTCTAAGATATAAACAAAGGTCAATGATAACTACGAATAAATTTACGCAGTACATAACAAGAACGTAGTTTGTTTGCCCGCTCGTAATTTTACCCATGATGCCGGATAGGTATCCTACGATAATAGCAATTAGAAAAACTAGGCTCTTACCTTTCGTGGATCTAGTTTTATAACTTTTGTATACCGATACGGGCCAAGAAAGTCCAAAGCAAATTAACATTACGATTTCAAAGATTTGATTCATATGAGTGCTCCTTTTTTTATCGTTTCCTATTATACACTTGACAATCGTTAATGTAAAATATATAATTATTATAAAATCAATAATGAATGGTTATAGAAAATGGAACTTACGAAATTAAGATATTTTTACGAAGTAGCAAAATACGAGCACGTAACGAGAGCATCGGAGCATTTACATATAGCTCAACCGGCGCTAACTCAAGCGATTAAGTCGTTGGAGAGTGAATTAGGCGTTGCTCTATTTTATAAATCTGGGCGAAATATTTATTTGACCGAGAGTGGAAAGTATTTGCGAGATAAATTGGAAACCATTATTCGCGATATCGACGCTTTACCTGAAGAAGTAGCAAAAATAACCTCAAGAGAGGATAAGGTCGTGAGATTGAATATCGTTTCTGCGTCCATTCTCGTTATAAACGCTATTATGCAATATAAAAAGAATAATCCCGACGTCGTTTTCAAGTTTAGTCAAGACGAAGAAAATTTGGGTTGGGATATTTTAGTGACAACGGACGAGGCAGGTGTTAAACGCAATAACGTCGTAGCAAAACGAAAAATAATGGAAGAGAAAATTTGCGTAGCCGTACCGTACGATTCCAAGTGGGCGAAAAGGGATAGCGTAGATTTGATTGAACTCAAAGCAGAGGGGTTTGTCACGCTATCGGGATTTAAGAGATTTAGATCTATTTGCGATAAGTATTGCGCCCTTTTGAACTTTTCTCCTCGCATAATTTTTGAGTCGGATACGATAATGGCGGTTCAAAATATAGTAGGTTCGGGTATGGGCGTAGGCTTTTGGCCCGAATTTTCGTGGAGTAAACCGGACGATGGTAAGGTAAAACTGGTGAACTTAGTTCCCGATTGTAAAAGGGAGATAATAGTGGAGTTAGCGGATAAACAACCGCTTTCATCGTGCTGTGAAAAGTTTTACGAGTTTCTTATTGAATATTTGGATAATTTGAGATAAAAAAAGACCGAACGAATTGGTTCGGTCTTTTAAATTTCTTATTTGTTCATGAACAAGAGTCCCAAAGTTCCTTGTCCGCAGTGACTTGCAATAGTCGCTCCGGCAGAGGTTTCGTAAATAGTTTCAAAGTTGAAATATTCTTTGGTTAGGGCTATAGCGTGTTGAACTAATGCGTCGTCCATGTCTGTATGAGTTATGAAACAACGAGTCGTGTCGGGATTGGGGTTTTGTTCTACGAGATACTTTATGTATTTCGTGATTACCATTTTCATAGAACCCATCATTTTGGCTTCTTGTTTCAATACTCCGTTGTGAATTTGGAGCATAGGGTGAATTTTTAATACCTTTGCCGCGTACATGGTAAGACCTTTACATCTGCCACCCTTATAGAGATAGAGCAAATCGTCTACGACGAAAGAGGTTTGGACTTTGTCCGTGGATTTAGAACAAAACTCTACTATTTCTTCCACGCTTTTTCCATCTTTAGCCATGTCTATTGCTTTGAGCATCATCAAGGACGTACCGGTGGATAAAGCTCTACCGTCTATCACGTATACGTTTTCGGTGTCTGCTGCGGCAAGTTTTGCGTTTTGACTACAACAACTAAGTTCTGCAGAGATGGAAAAGTGGATGATAGGAATATTTTTGTCTCCGCCACGGATTTTATCAAAGTGTTCTGCAAAGTCTGATTCGTTTATAGCCGAAGTGCGGGGAAGTATACCCGTCTTTTCTACGAATCCGTAGATTTCCGATGCCTGCAACGTAACGCCGTCTATATGTTCGTCATTACCTAATATTACTCTTAAGGGAATGATATTTATCTCGTTTTCTTTAATAATTTCCGCACTAAGATCTGCGGTAGAGTCAGCTGAAAAAATGATTTTGTTCATAGAGCCTCCTTAAGCATTTATACTATTTTAGCAAAAATTTTTTATTCGGTCAAATAATTTTTACATATTATAAAGGTGTGTATTACTATCTTTTATTTAGGTATTTCGCTTATAAATATTGTTTTTATGGATATAATCACGTTTAGAGGTGTAATATGGCGAAATTTTTTTGTTTTGACGATGGTTCTCTAAAGGAGTGTGACAACTATCCCGAAAGTTACGGCGTGGGCGTTATTGGACTAGGCGAGGTCGAGTCGTACGACTTTTACGACAAAGAGGAAATTTTGAAAATCTCGTCGACCAAGTACACGAGTTACGAGAGGCGAGAGAACTTTCAATATATAGTTTTGAATACGCCTAATTCTAAAATAGAGACGGGTGTGACGGGTAAAATAGTTATTTATTGTAATATGCGTGGGGTTTTGTTGTTCGGAGATAATCCTAACGAACTTTCGGGTGTGATAGGGGACTTTTCCGATAAATTGTCTGCTCCCGATACGGCGCATTTTCTAGCGTGCTTTATAAGCGCGCTACTATCGCACGACTATATTTATATGGAAGGCGTGGAAAAGGATATGGGAAAGGTGGAAACGGAGATTATATCTTCGCATACTCCAAACTGTCCCGATAAGATAAACGGATATAGACGAAAGGTCTCGGTTATAAAAAGATACTACGAACAGTTATTCGAGGTTTGCGAGGTGCTTTGCGAGGAGGAATGGTTGAGCTCGGCTTGCGCGGAGTTTCAAAAGATCAAGGAAAAGGTCAAAAGACTTAGAGAGGATTCAATGTACTTGAGAGATTATATGTCTCAGGTTCGTGAGGCGTATCAACAAGCAATAGACTTATCCTTAAATAGCGTAATGAAATTTTTAACGGCGATAACCTTGCTTTTTTGTCCTTTGACTTTTTTGGTCGGTTGGTACGGAATGAATTTTTTTATGCCCGAGACCGAATTATCTTTTGGTTACGCTATACCTATAGTGGTGGCTATAGCAGTCGTTGTAGTGAGTATTGTGTTGTTTAAGAAGAAAAAGTGGATGTAACGTATATATACTATATATAGTAATTATATAT